>NZ_NWMQ01000005.1:0-190895 GCF_002901215.1 Paracoccus sp. SY
CCGCCCGAACCTGGCCTGGATCGCTGCCTTTCTGGCGGCCCTGTCGCTGCCTGCCGGGGCCCAGGACCGGCCCGAGCCGCGCCCAGACGCGGAAACCACCGATACTGCTGCCGCTGACACTGCTGCCGCGCCATCCCAGCCTGCGCCCCTGACATTCGGCCTGGCGGGACCGTTCCTGGCCGCGCGCATGGCGACGGTGGAAAACGACTTCCAGGCCGCTGCCCGCTTCTTCGTGCAGGCGGTGGCCCATGATCCCGACGACCGCTTCCTGCAGGACAGCGCCCTGGTCGCATTGGTGTCGGCCGGAGAGATCGACCGCGCCGTGGCCCTTGCGACCCGCATCGGGTCCGAGGGCGAGCCGACCGAGTTGTCGCACCTGATCCAGCGCGCCAACCTGGTCCATTCCGGCGATTGGGCCGGGCTTTTGGCCGATGTGGGCACCCCGTCCGATGCGGAAGCCCAGGCCGACCTGCTGGCCGGGATGCTGCGCGGCTGGGGGCTTCTGGGCGCAGGCAAGGCCTCCGAGGCCCTGGCGGAATTCGAGCGCCTTTCGAAGATCGGCGGCGTGGCGCCGATGGTGAACTATCACCTCGCCCTGGCGCGTGCCCTGGTCGGCGATTACGAAGGGGCCGAGGCGCTGCTGGCCGACGACATGACCGGGGCGCATATCCTGGGCTTCACCGCCCGCGCGCAGATCCTGGCCCAGCTTGAGCGTCGGGACGAGGCCGTCGCCATGATCGAAGCCGTCCCCGGCGTCGAGGCCGAGCCGCAGCTTCTGGCCCTGCGCGACCGCATCAAGGCGGGCCAGCCGGTGGCCTTCGACGTGGTCAAGACCCCGGCAGACGGGATCGCGCAGGTCTTCCTGACCTTCGCATCCGCCCTGCTGTCCAGTCCCGATCCCGAACCGCTGTCGCTGATCCATGCCCGGCTGGCCGCCTGGCTGTCGCCCGACACCGCCGAGGCGCGGCTGATGGTGGCCCAGATCCTGCAGGAACGTCAGCAGTTCGACCTGGCCGAACCCGAATATGACGCGCTGCGCCGGATGGGCCAGATGCGCCCTGCCGCCGAACTGTCGCGCATCGACACCCTGTCCCGCGCCGGTCGCACGGACGAGGCGGGCAAGGCCGCCCTGTCCCTGACCGCCGCCTATCCCGACCTGCCCCAGGCCTGGATCGCGCTTGGCGACCTCCTGCGCCAGCAGGAGAAGTTCGCCCAGGCCGTGCCCGCCTATGACAAGGCCCTGGTGCTGCTGGACGACGCCCCGGCGGATGCCCGATGGTTCCCCCTTTACGCGCGCGGCATCGCCCTGGAACGGTCCGACCAGTTCGACCGGGCCGAGGCCGATTTCCTGGCCGCCATCGAAATCCGCCCGGACCAGGCGAGCCTGCTGAATTACCTGGGCTACAGCTGGATCGACCGGAACGAGAACCTGGACCAGGCGCTGGAGATGATCCAGAAAGCGGTGCAGCTTTCGCCCGATGACGGCTATATCCTCGATTCGCTGGCTTGGGCCTATTACCGCCTGGGCCGCTATGACGAGGCGGTCGCGCCGATGGAACGCGCGATCCTGACCATGTCCCAGGACCCTCTGGTCAACGACCATCTGGGCGACATCTATTGGAAGGTGGGCCGCCAGCGCGAGGCCGAGATCCAGTGGCAGCGTGCGCTGTCCCTGGACCCGACCGAGACGGACGATGTCGATCCCGACCGCATCCGCGCCAAGCTGGAGCGTGGCCTTGACGCCGTTCTGGCCGAGGAAGCGGCAGCCCCCGTCGATGCCCCGGCACCCGCCCCGCAGGCCGCCGCGAACAACTAGGGCATGCCTATCGTTCAGGCTGCGCCGGCCAAGCTGAACCTTGCCCTGCACGTCACGGGTCGCCGTGCCGACGGCTATCACCTGCTGGATTCGCTGGTGGCTTTCGCCGGGCTGGGCGACGTGGTGGTGCTGGAACCCGGACCCTTGTCCTTGCGGATCGAGGGGCCGTTCGCGGCGGGCTTGCCTGTCAGCGACGACAACCTGTGCCTGCGCGCGGCGCGTCTGGCGGGGGCAGCGGCCGCGATCCGGCTGACCAAGAACCTGCCGGTGGCGTCGGGCATCGGCGGCGGGTCGGCGGATGCGGCGGCGGTCCTGCGCGGGTTGGCCCGCATGGGCCATGCGCTGCCCGCCGAAACGGAACGGCTGGGCGCGGATGTGCCGGTCTGCCTGGCGTCACGCCCCGCGCGGATGCAGGGCGTGGGGGAAATCGTCACCCCGCTGGATCCCTTGCCGCAGGTGCCGCTGGTGCTTGTCAATCCGGGCGTCGCCGTTTCGACGCCCCAGGTCTTTGCCGCGATGGAACCGCGGGACAATCCGGGCCTGCCCCCCATCCCGCGCTTTGCCGGGCTTGCCGATCTGGGGGGCTGGCTGGCGCAGACGCGCAACGACCTGGAACCTGCCGCCCTGACCATTGCCCCGGTGATCGGGCAGGTGCTGGACGCCCTGCGCGCCACCGGCGCCGCTTTCGCCCGCATGTCCGGGTCGGGGGCCACCTGCTTTGGCCTCTATGACAGCGCGGAACGTGCCCGGATTGCCTCCAGCGCCTTGAAACAGCATGGCTGGTGGGCGGCCGCGACGGAACTGGCGCCCCCGCTGACGCCCGGATAGACTTGCGCGAAACTGCCTTTGGGGGAACCATGCTGCGTCTTGGCGTCAACATCGATCACGTCGCAACCATCCGCAATGCCCGCGGCACGCCCTGGCCCGACCCCCTGCGCGCCGCCCGCCTGGCCGAGGAGGCGGGCGCCGACGGCATCACCGCCCATCTGCGCGAAGATCGTCGCCACATCAGCGACGCCGACATCGACGCCCTGATGGCGAACCTGACGCTGCCCCTGAACCTGGAAATGGCCGCGACCCCGGAAATGCAGGCCATCGCCCTGCGCCACCGCCCCCATGCGGTCTGCATCGTCCCGGAAAAGCGAGAGGAACGCACCACCGAAGGCGGTCTGGACGTGGCGGGAAACGAGGCGATGCTGGCCGATTACATCGCCCCCCTGCGGGATGCCGGCTGCCGCGTGTCGCTGTTCATCGGCCATGACCCCGCGCAGATCGAGGCCTCGGCCCGGATCGGTGCGGCAGTGGTGGAACTGCATACCGGCGCCTATTGCGATTACGACACCGAGGGCCGTCGCGCCGACCGCGACCGCGAACTGGCGGGCTTGGTCGAAGGCGCGAGGCTTGCCGACAGCCTGGGGCTGGAGGTTCACGCAGGCCACGGCCTGACCTTCGACACCGTCGGCCCCATCGCCGCCATCCCGCAGGTCAGGGAACTGAATATCGGCCATTTCCTGATCGCGGAATCGGTCTTCATCGGGTTGGACGGTGCGATCCGTGAGATGCGGCGCAGGATGGACGAGGCGCGCGCATGATCCGGCTGGCCGCAGCCCTGATGCTGCTTTCGGGCGCGGCGCAGGCCCAACAGGTCGAGGTGATGCCTTGCGGCGACGCCGACCGCGTCGATACCATCGCCGAACCCTGGGATCAGAACACCGCCACCTATGCCAATGGCGACGTTCGAGTGGCGCTGCTGGACATGGTGGAACCCGCCGGTGGCGCCTGGAAGCTGGCCGTCATCAGCCCGCCGCGCGACGAGTTGGGGCTGCGGCAATGCCGCGTCATCGGCGCGGACGGGATCGGCTTCTATGGCCTGGATTTTGCCTCGCGCCGGGCGGACTATGATCGCCAGCGGGGGCTGGTGCTGACCTTTCCCGCGACCCGCTATTCCGATGCCGCGCCCGAAGGCGAACCCTACAGGCTGGTCGTGACGATCAACCAGCAGACCGGAGAGATCGCGACCGAGGTGCAGGAATGACGGTCCCTTTCAGCATCGGATGGGCGCCATGATCCTGGGCATCGGCACCGACCTTGCCAATATCGACCGCATCGCCGGTACGCTGGACCGCTTCGGCGACCGCTTTCGCCATCGCGTCTTCACGCCCACGGAACTGGCCAAGGCCGCGCGGCGCCGGGACGAGGCCGGGACGCTTGCCAAACGCTGGGCCGCGAAGGAAGCCTGTTCCAAGGCGCTTGGCACCGGGCTTGCCATGGGGATCAGCTGGCGCGACATGGCGGTCAGCAACCTGCGATCCGGGCAGCCGGTGATGGAACTGACCGGATGGGCCGCCGAACGGCTGGCCGCGATGACGCCGCCGGGCCATCATGCCGTCGTTCACGTCACCTTGACCGACGATCACCCCTGGGCGCAGGCTTTCGTGGTGATCGAGGCGCGGCCCGGCACGCCGCAACCTTGACTTTGCGTCCCGCCAATGGCCTAGAACGCGCGAAGCGGCCAATCGCCCGCGCAAGTTGACGAAGGACGAGACCATGGCCGACAGCACGGCGGGCAAGAAAAAGGAAGGCATCTGGGAAACGGTCAAGACCGTGTTCTGGGCGCTTGTCATCGCGGGCATCTTCCGCACGCTGTTCTTCCAGCCGTTCTGGATCCCCTCCGGGTCGATGAAGGACACGCTGCTGATCGGCGACTTCCTGTTCGTCAACAAGATGGCCTACGGCTATTCCCGCTATTCCTGCCCCTTCTCGGTCTGCCCGATCAGCGGCCGCATCCTGGGGTCGGAACCCGAACGCGGAGATGTGGTGGTGTTTCGCCATCCGACGCGCGGCGTCGATTTCATCAAGCGGCTGATCGGCCTGCCGGGCGACACGATCCAGATGCGCGATGGCCGCCTGTGGATCAATGGCGAGGAAGTGCCTGTCGCCCCCGCAGGCGATTTCGTCGAGGTCAAGGAACTGCAGGGGCCGCAGGGACTGATCCCGCGCTGCGTCAATGATCCGGTGGCCGAAGGCGGTGATTGCATCAAGCAGCGCTTCACCGAAACCCTGCCCGGCGGGCGCAGCCATGACATCCTCAATATCACCGACGGATCCTTCGCCGACGACACGCCCACCTTCACGGTGCCCGAAGGCCAGTATTTCTTCATGGGCGACAACCGCGACAATTCCGAGGATTCTCGTTTCCCGCAGGAAATCGGCGGCTTGGGCTTTGTGCCCTCGGAATATCTGATCGGGCGGGCCGACCGGATCATGTTCTCGTCCGCGGGGCGGTCGCTTCTGTATTTCTGGACTTGGCGGGCTGACCGCTTCTTCAAGGCGGTGGAGTGAAACCCGGCGCCGACATCCGCGCCTTCATGGTCCGGCTGGGGCACGACTTCGCACGGCCCGAACTTCTGGTGCGCGCGCTGACCCACGGATCCATTGCCAGCGCGACCCGGCCCGACAACCAGCGGCTGGAATTCCTGGGCGACCGCGTGCTGGGCCTTGTCATGGCCGAGGCGCTGTTCGACGCCGACAAGTCCGCCAGCGAAGGCCAGCTTGCCCCCCGCTACAACGCGCTTGTCCGGGGCGAGACCTGCGCCGCCATCGCCCGAGAGATCGGGTTGGGCGAGGTCCTGAAGCTGGGCCGGTCCGAGATGATGTCGGGCGGCCGCCGCAAGGAAGCCGTGCTGGCCGACGCGATGGAGGCCGTTCTGGCCGCCGTCTATCTGGACGCGGGCTTCGATGCCGCGCGGCGCATCGTGCTGCGCCTGTGGGCCGGCCGGCTGGACACGCTCGAGGACGATCCCCGCGACGCCAAGACCGCGTTGCAGGAATGGGCGCAGGCCAACGGGATGCCGCCGCCTCTTTACGAACAAACCGAACGCAGCGGGCCGGACCATGCGCCCGTCTTCCTGATCACCGCACGGCTGGCCGATGGGCGCGAAGCGCAGGCCAGAGGTGCCGGCACGAAACGCAGCATCGAACAGGCCGCCGCGCAGGCGCTGCTGGACCGGCTGGAGGGCCGCGAATGACCGACATCACCCAAACCCGCGCGGGCTTCGTCGCCCTGATCGGCGAACCCAATGCCGGGAAATCCACGCTTCTGAACCAGATGGTCGGCGCCAAGGTCAGCATCGTCACCCACAAGGTGCAGACCACCCGCGCCCGCATCCGGGGCATCGCCATTCATGACGCGGCGCAGATCGTCTTCGTGGACACGCCGGGCATCTTCCGCCCGCGCCGCCGGCTGGACCGGTCCATGGTCAAGGCCGCCTGGGGCGGGGCGGCCGACGCCGACATCATCCTGTTGCTGGTCGAGGCGCATCGCGGACTGACCGAAGGCGCCAAGGCGATCATCGAATCGCTGAAGGGACTGGACAGCCAGACTCCCGTGGGGCTTGTCATCAACAAGATCGACCGCGTGAAGGCGGAAACCCTGCTGGCCCTGTCGGCTGAACTGAACGCGGCCTTCCCCTTTGTGCAGACCTTCATGATCAGCGCCGAGAAGGGCTATGGCTGCGACCAGTTGCGCGACTGGCTGGCCGCGACGCTGCCGGAAAGCCCCTGGCTTTACCCCGAGGACCAGATCGCCGACCTGCCCATGCGCATGATCGCGGCGGAAATCACCCGCGAAAAGCTGACCCTGCGCCTGCACGAGGAAATCCCCTATCAGCTGACGGTCGAGACCGAGGCATGGGAGGAACGCAAGGACGGATCCGCCAAGGTGGACCAGGTCGTCTATGTCGCGCGCCCCGGCCACAAGGGCATCGTCTTGGGCAAGGGCGGTGAGACGATCAAGGCCGTGGGCCAAGCCGCCCGTGCCGAGCTTGAGGAACTCATGGGCCGCCGCGTCCACCTGTTCCTGCAGGTGAAGGTGCGCGAGAACTGGCTGGACGAGGCCGAACGCTATAACGAGATGGGCCTCGATTTCCGCGACGGCGATGCCTGAAGCACGGCTTGCGACCGGCATCTGGGTTTCGGCCTATCTGGCGCGTCTGGGGCTTGCCAATATCCCCGCCTATGTGACCGCGCGGGGCGACGAGACGGCGGGCGCGGTGCTGGTCAAATGCGCGCATCTGGACGGCACCGCCGCGCTTTACGGTCGCGAATGGGACTTCGACACCGACAGCCGCCCGTGGCAGGTGCTGGCCCAAGGCCCGGAACGCGAGGTGGACCAGGCCATCGCCCGGCAGCGCGGCTTCGACCCCGACCTGTGGGTCATCGAGATCGAGAGCCGCGACGGACGCACGCTGCTGGACGAACCGGGGCTTGCGTGATCCATCTGGCGCGGACGGCCTTTGCAGCCTATGCAATCAGGCATGAAAAACGCGTCCCCATCGGGTGATTCCCTGCCGGGCCTGATCCTGGCCATTGCGACCTATGTGATGTGGGGCTTCCTGCCGCTGTTCATGAAGCAGCTTGCCCATGTCCCCCCGTCCGAGGTGATCGCCCATCGCGTGCTGTGGTCGCTGCCCATCGCGCTGGCGGTCCTGGTCTGGCAGCGCCGGTCGGCCGAGGTGATGGCGGCGCTGCGCCAGCCGCGCCTTCTGGGCATGGCGCTGATCACCGCCGCGCTGATTTCCGTGAACTGGATGATCTATGTCTGGGCGGTGGGCAACAACCACGCGCTGGACGCGGCGCTTGGATACTACATCAACCCGCTGTTCAGCATCCTGATGGGCGCGACCCTGCTGCGGGAAAAGATGAGCCGGGCACAGATGGTGGCGGTCGCGCTTGCCTCGCTGGCGGTGGTGGTGCTGACGGTGCAGTTGGGGCGGCTGCCGATGGTGGCGATCGGACTGATGCTGACCTGGGGCTTTTACGCCTATTGCAAGAAAAGCCTGCCGCTGGGCCCGACCCAGGGCTTCACGCTGGAGGTGCTGCTGCTGACGCCCTTCGCGCTTGCCTATGTGGTCTGGCTTACGGCCAGCGGCCAGTCGCATTTCGCCGCAGGCAGCACCTGGGACACGATCCTGCTGATCGGTTGCGGTCCCGTGACCGCCGTGCCGCTGATCTGCTATGCCACGGCGGCCAAGCAGTTGCGGCTGTCCACCATCGGCATCCTGCAATATATTGCGCCGACGATGATCTTTTTGACGGCGGTCCTGATCTTCGGCGAGCCCTTCGGCGCGGCGCAGATGGTCGCCTTTCCGATGATCTGGGCGGCGCTTGTGATCTATACCCTGTCGATGCTGCGCGGGGCAGGGGCGCGGCGGCGGGCGATGACCTGACTTGGCAGCCGCCCCGTCCCGTGCCAATCTGCCCCCCGTTCCCGGAGGCGCCATGTCCGCAAACCGCCAGCGCATCACGCTTGTCACCCTGGGCGTGGCCGACATGGACCGCGCGCGGCGCTTTTACGAAGCCTGGGGCTGGGCGCCCCATGCCAGTTCGCAGCCGGGCGTCACCTTCTTTCAGATGAACGGCGCGGTGCTGGCCCTGTTCGGGCTGGCCGATCTGGCCGCCGACCAGGGACGGCCCGGCGCGGCCCTGGGCACAGGGGCTGTCACGCTGGCGCAGAACTGCGCGGATGACGCGGAAACCGATGCGGTCTTCCAGTCGGCTGTGGATGCCGGGGCGACCGTGCTGAAACGCCCCGAAAAGGTCTTCTGGGGCGGCTATTCGGGCTATTTCGCCGATCCAGACGGCCATGTCTGGGAAATCGCGACCAATCCCTTCTGGCCCCTGTCCGCCGACGGGTCGCTGACCCTGCCCGGCGCTTGATGGAGTGGCAGGCCGAAGGCACCGTCCTGGCCCGCCGCACCCACGGCGAGACGGCGGTGATCCTGGACGTGCTGACCGACCTGCACGGCCGCCATTCGGGGCTGGTGCCCGGCGGCGTGTCGCAAAAGCGCGCGGCGATGCTGCAACCCGGCTCGCGGCTGGATCTGCGATGGCGGGCTCGGCGCGACGACCAGTTGGGCACCTTTTCCGTCGAACCGCTGCGGCTGCGGTCGGGGCTGATGGCCGATCCGCTGGCCCTGGCGGGGTTGAACGCGGTCTGTTCGCTGCTGGTCTTTGCCCTGCCGGAACGCGACCCGCATCCTGCCCTTGCACGCGACACCGAACGCCTGCTGGACCTGATGGAGAGCAGCCGAGACTGGGGCGACGATTACCTTCACTGGGAAATGCGCCTGCTGGACGAGATGGGCTTCGGCCTGGACCTGACATCCTGCGCTGTGACGGGCGCGCAGCATGGATTGGCCTATGTCAGCCCCAGGTCGGGCCGCGCCGTCAGCCGCCAAGGGGCAGGCGAATGGGCCGACAGGTTGCTGCCCTTGCCGGGGATCCTGGGCGGGGCAGGCGACAATCGCGGGCATGGACTGGCCGAGGGACTGGCCATAACCGGGCACTTCCTGACGGCACGGATCGCCGGGGAACTGGTGGGCCGCCCCGTTCCTGCGGCCCGCCATCGTCTTGTGGAACGGCTGACGCGCGGCCAGCCGACAGGGGATTACTGACCGGCCCGTGCCTGGTCCACAGCGGTGACCTGCGCCTGCGCCCCGGTCACGCCGCGTTCGAAGATCAGCCAGGTCAGGGGCGATTTCACCTTCAGGACGCCGCCATAATATTCCATCTCGGTCGCCGATTGCAGAACCTCGAAGAAGCGGTTCTCGATCGTGGTGTTCTTGCCGCAGGGCACGTTGGTCTTTTGCAGCGGCGACAGCGCGACAAGCGGCAGTTCCGCATTGTTGATGGCGCCATAGCCGTTGCAGGGGCCACGGCCCGACACGCTTTTCTCGCCGATGGTCAGGGTCATGTTGCGCAGCGGCACGGTCGCGCCGTCCATGCCCACCAGTGCATAGTCGCCGCCCGGAATAAAGCCCCGGTCGTTTGCGGGATCCACGGCCGGCGTGGCCGGTTCGCAGGCGGCAAGGGCAAAGGCTGCGGCGGTCAGCGCGCCGAACGTGCCAAATCGGGCAAGGCGGGACATGTCGGGTCTCCTGTGGGCGATCGTCGAAAGGGAATGCGGCAAAACCGCTTTGGTTGCAGCACCCTAGACGAAAGGCGATCAGCCTAACAGACGCCGGGCGATCACTTGCGCCTGAATTTCGGCGGCACCTTCAAAAATATTCAGGATGCGTGCATCGCACAACACCCGGCTGATGGGGTATTCCAGCGCAAAGCCGTTGCCGCCGTGGATTTGCAAGGCATTGTCGGCCGATGCCCAGGCCACGCGGGCGCCCAGCAGCTTGGCCATCCCGGCCTCCAGGTCGCAGCGGTGGCCGTGGTCCTTTTCCCAGGCGCTGAAATAGGTCAGCTGCCGCGCGATCATGATCTCCACCGCCATCATGGCCAGCTTGTCGGCGACGCGCGGAAAGGCGATCAGCGGCTTGCCGAACTGCTTGCGGTCCAGCGCATATTGCAGGCCCAGTTCCAGGGCGTTCTGCGCCACCCCGATGGCCCGCGCCGCCGTCTGGATGCGGGCGGATTCGAAGGTCTGCATCAACTGCTTGAAGCCCTGGCCGGTCACGCCGCCCAGAAGGTTTTCGGCGCTGACCTTGAAGCCGTCGAAGCCAAGCTCGTATTCCTTCATGCCGCGATAGCCCAGCACCTCGATCTCGCCTCCGGTCATGCCGGGGGTGGGGAAGGGATCCGCATCCGTGCCGGGGGTCTTTTCGGCCAGGAACATCGACAGGCCCCGGTAATCGGTGGTGTCGGGATCGGTGCGGGCCAGCAGGGTCATCACATGGGTGCGCGCGGCATGGGTGATCCAGGTCTTGTTGCCGGTGATGGTCCAGCTATCGCCATCCAGAACCGCCCGTGTGCGCAGGCTGCCCAGGTCGCTGCCGGTGTTTGGCTCCGTGAAGACCGCCGTGGGCAGGATTTCCCCCGATGCCAGGCGCGGCAGCCAGTGGGCCTTCTGCGCGTCCGTGCCACCGCCCAGGATCAGTTCCGCCGCGATTTCGGACCGCGTGCCCAGCGAACCCACGCCGATATAGCCGCGCGACAGTTCCTCGGACACGACGACCATCGCCGCCTTGGACAGGCCCAGGCCGCCGAACTCCTCGGGGATGGTCAGGCCGAAGACGCCAAGCTCGGCAAGCTCCTGGATGATCTCCATCGGGATCAGCTCGTCCTTCAGGTGCCAGCCATGGGCATGGGGGACCACCTTGTCATCGGTCCAGCGGCGGAACTGGTCGCGGATCATTTCCAGATCCTCGTCCAGGCCCGAGGCGCCGAATGTCGCGCTGCCCTTGTTCTCGGCGATCAGGGCGGCAAGGCGGGCGCGGGCCTCGGGCGTGTTGCCGGCCATCAAGGCGCGGGCCGCCGGGGACGGCTGCCAGTCCAGGCCCAGGTCGGACAGGCGGGCGAATTCCGTCTGGCTCATCGGGATGCCGCCCATGATCTGGGTCAGGTATTCGCCAAAGCCGATTTGGGTGATCAGGCCCTCGATTTCTCCGCTGGCGCGGGCGGACCAGGCGGCAAGCTGGCGCAGCGATTCGACATAAGTGGCAAGCCAGGACAGCGCATGGGCCGCGCGCTGGTGGCGTTCCAGGGCCTCGGCATCGACCTTGCCCGCGGACGAGACGGCGGCCCGCAGCCCCTCGGTCGCGCGGGACTGGAGATCGGCAAGCTCGGACAGGACGGCGTCGAACTGGTGCGGCATGTCTTTCATGGATTCGGCCCCTTTTGCGGCATTGCAGCATGGGTAGCGTCTTCGCATCCGCAGCGCAAGATTAATGCGATTATACACTCTGCATTGAACTAATATGTCGGATCGCATCGCGTCGGATGTGGCATTTCCATTCCCTGCGCGGGCCGCTAGCTTGCCCGGCATGTTTGGACTGGATCCCTGGCAATTCTGGACGATCTTCGCCGTCACGGCCTTTGCGGGCTTCGTGAAGGGGGCCATTGGTTTCGCCATGCCGCTGGTGATGGCTTCGGCCTTCGCATCCATTCTGCCGCCGCAGGTGGCCCTCGCGGCCTTGATCCTGCCGGTGCTGACCACCAACGTCCACCAATCCCTGCGCCAGGGACCGGCCGCTGCCATCCAGTCGATCCGCAATTTCCGCTGGCATATCGGCATGGTGCTGGTTTTCCTCATGCTGTCGGCGGGCTTGGCCCGGCAGATCCCGCAGGGGCTGATGTATGCGTTGCTGGGCTTGCCGATCCTGGCCTTCGCCTTGTGGCAGCTTGCGGGCAGGCCGATGACCCTGCCCATCCATCACCGCCGCCGGGCCGAGGTCGCGACCGGCATCGTCGGCGGGCTTTACGGCGGCGTTTCGGGCATCTGGGGGCCGCCGCTGGTCGTGCTGCTGCTGTCGCTGGGCGTGCCCAAACAGGAACAGGTCCGCGTCCAGGGCGTGGTCTTCCTGCTGGGGGCGGCGGGGCTGACCGCCGCGCATCTGGCATCGGGGATCCTGAACGCGCAGACGATCCCCTTGTCCGCCGTCCTCTGCATCCCGGCCTTTGCGGGGATGCTGGCGGGCTTTGCCTTGCAGGACCGCATGGATGTCGCGCAATTTCGCCGCTGGACGCTGATCCTGCTGGTCATCACCGGCCTGAACCTTGTCCGCCGCGCCCTTTCAGACTGGATTTGACATGATCGACGCCGCCGACCTGACCGCCCGCCTGATCCGCTGCCCTTCCGTCACGCCAAACGAAGGGGGAGCCCTGGTCCTACTGGGCGGCCTGCTGGCCGATGCGGGGTTCGAGGTCCACCGCGTCGATCGGAACGGCACGCCCAACCTGTTCGCCCGCTGGGGCCGCAAGGGGGCGCGTGCCCTGGGCTTCAACGGCCATACCGACGTGGTCCCGCCCGGCGACGGGGAATCCTGGACCCATCCCCCCTTCAGCGGCCATGTCGAGGATGGCGTCATCTGGGGGCGTGGCGCCACCGACATGAAATCCGGCGTCGCGGCCTTTGTCGCCGCCGCCATCGACTTCGTGCGAGAGACGCCCCCCGACGGCGCGGTGGTCCTGACCATCACCGGGGACGAGGAAGGCCCGTCCCGCGACGGCACCATCGCCATCCTCGACTGGATGGAGGCCCATGGCGAACGCATGGACGCCTGCATCGTGGGCGAGCCCTCGAACCCCGAGATCATGGGCGAGATGATGAAGATCGGCCGGCGCGGATCGGCCACCTATACGGTCGCCGCCAAGGGGGTGCAGGGCCATGCCGCCTATCCGCACCGCGCGAAAAACCCGCTGCACGCTCTGACGGCATACCTGAACGACCTGATCGCCGCCCCGCTGGACGCAGGCACCGACCACTTCGACCCGACCGGGTTGCAGATCACCAGCATCGACTGCGGCAACCCGGCCTCCAACGTGATCCCGGAAACGGCGCGCGCCGTGGTCAACATCCGTTTCAACGACCTGCATACCGGGGCCAGCCTGGAAGCCGAACTGAAGGCCCGCGCCGCCCGCGTGACCCAGGCCACCGGCGTCGCCCTGACCATCGACAGCCAGATCAGCGGAGAGGCTTTCCTGACCCAACCCGGCCCCTTCGTGGATCTGGTCCGCAGCGTCGTCACCCAGGAAACCAACCGCCAGCCGGTCCTGTCCACCAGCGGCGGCACGTCCGACGCGCGCTTTGTCAAGAACCACTGCCCGGTGGTCGAATTCGGCCTTGTCGGTGCCTATATGCACCAGGTGGACGAACGCGTGCCCGTGGCGCAGGTCCGGCAGCTCAAGACCATCTACCAGCGGATCCTGGAAAAATATTTCGAATGAAGATCGAACAGACGACCGACCTTGCCGCCTGCCTTGCCCTGCGCCGCACCGTGTTCATCGAGGAACAGGGCGTCCCCGAGGATCGCGAGATCGACGGGATGGACGACGGCGCCCTTCACCTGCTGGCGACCCAGGACGGCCAGCCCATCGGCAGCGCCCGCATCCTGCTGGACGGCGAGACGGGCAAGATCGGCCGCGTCTGCGTTCTGCCCCAGGCACGAGGCACGGGCCTGGGCGCGGCGCTGATCCGGGCCGCGCTTGACGTGCTGCGCGTGCAGCCGGGCATCACCCGCGCCAAGCTGGGGGCGCAGACCCACGCGCTCGGCTTTTACGAAAAGCTGGGCTTCACCGCTTATGGTCCCGTTTACGACGATGCCGGAATCCCGCATCGTGACATGACCCGCGACCTTTGAAGGACCGACACATGGCCCAGCTTCCCAGCAAGGAACAGATCATGGAATGGGTCGCGGAACATCCCGACGCCAATTCCAAGCGCGACATCGCCAAGGCCTTCGGCATCAAGGGCGCCGAACGGATCGAACTGAAGCGGCTGCTGAAGGAACTGGAGGGCGAGGGCCATCTGGAACGCCGCCGCCGCCATTATCTGGACGCCGAGCGCCTGCCGCCCGTCACGGTGCTGGAACTGCTGCCGCCGGACGGGTCGGGCGATCTGTTCGCGCGGCCGATGGAATGGCATGGCGACGGGCCGATGCCGCGCATCCTTTACGCCCCGCGCGACAGCGACCCGGCACTTGGCCGGGGCGACCGCTTCCTGGGCCGCCTGGTCGAGGTGCAGGGCGAGGATTACCAGTACCAGGCCCGCCTGATCCGCCGCATCACCGCAGCCCCTCACCGCATCACCGGCATCTTCCGCAAGGAGGCCGAGGGCGGCCGCATCATCCCCATCGACAAGGGTCAGGACAAGGAATGGCGCGTCCGCCATGACGCCACGCAGGGCGCGCAGAACGGCGAACTGGTTCAGGCCGAACAGGTCGGACCCAAGGGCCGGCTGGGCCTGCCCAGTGCCCGGATCATCGAACGGCTGGGCGATCCTTCCGCCCCCCGCGCGGTCAGCCTGATCGCCATCCACCAGCACGGCATTCCTGACGATTTCTCTGATGCCGTGATCGCCGAGGCCGAGGGCGCCAAGCCCGCCACCATGAAGGGTCGCGAGGATCTGCGCGACCTGCCCCTGGTGACCATCGACCCCTCGGATGCGCGCGACCATGACGACGCGGTCGCCGCCCATATCGAGGATGACGGCGGCGCCACCATCTGGGTCGCCATCGCCGATGTCGCCCATTACGTCACCCCCGGCAGCGCCCTTGACCGAGAAGCCTGGCTGCGCGGCAATTCCACCTATTTCCCCGACCGCGTCGTGCCGATGCTGCCCGAGGCGCTGTCGGCCGACCTGTGTTCGCTGCACGAAGGCCTGGACCGCCCGGTGATCGCCGTGCGGATGCGGCTGGATTCGCAAGGCAACAAGATCAGCCACAATTTCCATCGCGGCATGATGAACAGCCGTGCATCCCTCGCCTATGAACAGGCGCAGGCGGCGGCAGACGGCAAGCCCGATGCGCAGACCGAACCGCTGCTGGACAGCGTGATCCGTCCGCTGTGGCACGCCTACGGGCTGCTCAAGGATGCCCGCGCCCGTCGCCAGCCGCTGGATCTGGACCTTCCGGAACGCCGGATCGAACTGACCCCGGACGGCCGCGTCAAGTCGGTCAACTTCCGCGAACGCTTCGATGCCCACCGCCTGATCGAGGAATTCATGGTCCTGGCAAACGTCGCCGCGGCCGAGGAACTGACCCGCCGCCAGCGCCCGCTGCTGTTCCGGGTGCATGAGGAACCCAGCCTTGCCAAGATCGACGCGCTGCGCGAGGTGGCCCAGGCCTCGGGCTTCACGCTGGCCAAGGGGCAGGTGCTGCATACCAGCCACCTGAACCGCCTGCTGGCGCAGTCAGAAGGCACCGATTTCGACGAACTGATCAACATCAGCACGCTGCGGTCCATGACGCAGGCCTATTACCACCCGGAAAACTTCGGCCATTTTGGGCTGGCGCTGAAAAGCTATGCCCATTTCACCTCGCCCATCCGGCGCTATTCCGACCTGATCGTGCATCGGGCTCTGATTTCCGCGCATGGCTGGGGCAAGGACGGCCTCAGCCCCCAGGACATGGACCGCCTGTCCGAGACCGCCACCCATATCAGCGAAACCGAACGCCGCAGCATGGCGGCCGAACGCGACACGACCGACCGCTATCTGGCCGCCTTCCTGTCCGAACGCGTCGGATCCGAGATGACGGGGCGGATCAGCGGCGTCCAGAAATTCGGCGCCTTCGTCAAGCTGGACGAAACCGGGGCCGACGGCCTGTTGCCGATCCGGGCCATCGGGAACGAATATTTCCACTTTGATCCCGACGCGCAGATGCTGATCGGCAGCGATACGGGCCTGGAGATCGGCCTGGGCCAGCGGGTCACCGTGCGCCTGGCCGAGGCGATCCCGATGACCGGTGGCCTGACCTTGGACCTGCTGGAACTGGATGGCCAGCCGCTGCCGCGCGGCCCGCAAAAGGGCAAGCGCGGGCGCGGCCCCCGACCCATGTCCACCAAGTCGCGCCTGGCCGAGATCAAGCGCGCGACCAAACGGCGCCGCAAGCGCTAGGCGCCTTTCATTCTGGCGGAAATATCCCGGGGGGTGTGGGGGGCAGGCCCCCCACGCCGTCAGCTTTCCCGGAATGCCCGGTTGAAGTAATCGGCCAGCGGCTTGACCAGATAGGCCATGGGGCTGCGTTCGCCCGTCTGGATGAAGACCTCGACCGGCATCCCCGGGATCAGCGCAAGATCGCCCAGCTTTTCAAGCTGTTCGGCCGGGATCGTCACTTCGGCGCGGTAATAGGGCATCCGCGTCGCCTCATCCATCAACGCATCCGCCGACACACGGCCCAGCACGCCGTCTATTTCCGGCGTCGTGCGCGATGAAAAGGCCGAAAAACGCAGCACCACCGGCTGGCCGGCCTGCACCTCGTCCACGTTGATCGTGGCCAGGCGCGCGCTGACGACCAGGGGGCGGTCCTGCGGGATCACATAAAGGACCGGATCGGCCGGACGGATCACCGACCGGGGCGTCGTCACCTGCATGTTGTAGATCACGCCCGCCGCCGGCGCGCGGATGTCCAGGCGGTTGATCTGTTCGATCAGGCTGCGGCGCCGTTCGGCAAGCTCCAGTTCGCGATAGCCCAGGTCGCGCAACTCGGTTTCCGCTTCCTCGCGCCGTTCCGCGCCCAGGCGAAGCCGCTGGATGTCCAGTTCGGTTTGACGGGTTTCCGCAGCGGCCCGGCTGGCCTTCAGTTCGCCCACCTGGCCGTCCAGGCTTGCAGCCTCACGTTCCAGGGCCAGCACCCGCGACGCCTGCGCCAGGCCGCGATCCAGCAGGGATTGCTGGTCTTCCAGTTCCTCTCCGATCAGTTCGCGCTGGCGGTTGAGCGCCACGATCTGCGCGTCGATGCCCTCGACCTGCTGGCTGACCTGTTCGGATTGCTTTTCCAACTGCTCGATCGACTGGCGCAGGGTGTCGCGGCGGGTGGCGAAAAGGCTGCGCTGGCCCTCGATCAGGGCTTGCAGATCGGCATCGCCTTCGGCGGCGGTCAGCAGTTCCTCGGGGATTTCCATGGTTTCCGCATCGGCGCGCTCGGCCTCAAGCCTGCCTCGGCGGGCCAGGATCTCGAAATACTGGCCTTCGACGATGGCATGTTCGGTCCGCAACAGGCTGCCGTCCAGGCGGATCAGGGGCTGGCCCGCCTCGACCGTCTCGCCGTCCTTGACCAGGATATCCTCGACCACGCCGCCGTCCGGGTGCTGCACGATCTGGCGCTGCTGTTCGACCTCGACCTGGCCGCTGGCCACGACCGCGCCCGAGATGCGGCTTTGCATCGCCCAGACGGTGAAGCCGCCCAGCAACACGAGGATGGCGATAAGCCCGGTCCAGAGCGCGCCTCGAACCGACCAGCGGGACGGATCGGGCGGCGCGATCGGCCGGGGCGGCGCCGGGGGCATCGGCGGCTCGACCGGGGGGGCGGGCTCGGCCTGCGTGGGCGGGCGGGATGCGGCGGGGCCGGGGATCGGTGTGTCGGTCGGGGGGGCGATGCGGCTGGACAGGATGCCCGTCTGGATGCCTGACGGACGCGGGGCGGGATTTTGCCCGCCTTCGGGCCTTTGGTTCTCGTTGCTCATGATACGCCCCCTACGCGGCCGGCTTCCTGGGATTTCAGGATCTGCGCTGAATTCTGTACCATTTCCTGCAAGACCTTGTCGCGTGGCCCGAAGGCGCGGCGGATACCCTGTTCCATGACCAGAAGCAGGTCGCATTCGTTGATGGCGGCGGGCCGGTGCGCCATGATGATGACGCAGCCGTTCTGCGCCTTGACCCGCCGGATCGCCGCGTTCAGCGCCAGAGAGCCTTCGTTGTCCAGGTTCGAGTTCGGTTCATCCAGAACCAGCATCACCGGGTCGGGATACAGGGCACGGGCCAGGCCGATCCGCTGGATCTGCCCGCCCGACAGGCGGCCGGCGGCCTGGCTGATGCGCGTGTCATAGCCCCGCGGCAGATCCAGGATCATCTGATGCGCCGCCGCCGCTTGGGCCGCGCGCACCACGCGGGCCGGATCCATGTCGGGCGACAGGCGGGCGATGTTTTCGGCAATCGTCCCGTCGAACAGCGTCACCTGCTGCGGCAGATAGCCGATCATGTTGCCCAGCACGTCGGGGTCGTATTGATCCAGCGTCGCCCCGCCCAGCCGGATCGACCCGGCGCCCACCGGCCAGGAACCGATCAGCGCCCTGGCAAGCGTCGATTTCCCCGCACCCGATGGTCCGATGACCCCCAATGCCTGTCCCGGCGCGATGGCAAAGGACACGCCGCGCACGGTGGCGACATTCTGTCCCGGAGGCGCGACGGAAAGCTGACGCACCTCGACCACGGCCTCGGGGCGGGGCAGGGGGGTGTGGTTGACCTGCGCGGGCTGGCGGGACAGCAGGCGGGCCAGGCGTTCCCAAGCATCCTGGGATGCCTGCACCATGGGCCAGCCGCCGACCAGCTGTTCGACCGGCGCAAGCGCGCGGCCCATCATGATCGAACTGGCGATCATCGCGCCCGGGGTGACGGCCTGCTGCAGGACCAGCCAGGCCCCGGCGGCAAGCATCGCGCTTTGCAGGAACAGCCGGAAGGTCTTGGAAAAGACCGTAAAGCCCGATTGCAGGTCGGCGCCCTTGACGGATTGCTCCTGCGCCTCGGCCCTGGCCTTGCGCCAGCGGGCAAAGGTGGCCCCGCGCATCCCGAGGGCGCCGATCACCTCGCCTTCGTCGCGATAAAGGTCGGCCATGCGCTGCGCCTGGGCCGAAGCCGAGGTGGACTGCTGCAAGGGTGCCTTGGTCAGCGTGCGGTTGGCCAGGGTGGACACCACCAGGATCGCCCCGCCGACGGTCGCCACGACCCCCAGAAGCGGGTGGAAGATATAGACCGCCGCCAGGAACAGGGGCGCCCAAGGCAGGTCGAAGGCGGCCAGCAGCACGGGCGAGGCGATCAGCCGCTGGACCGTGTCCAGATCGCGCATCCCGCTGGCGGCCACGGCCGATTCGTCGCCGGAAATCGCCCCCTCGCGCAGGGCTGCGGTGAAGACCCGACCTTCCAGCCGGTCCTGAAACCGCGCGGCGATGCGCTGCATGACGCGGGCCCGGATGAAATCCACGAAGCCCATCAGCACGAACAGGAACACCACCAGCACGAACAGGGCGGTCAGCGTCTCAACCGACCGGGATGCCAGAACCCGGTCATAAACCTGCAGCATGAACAACGGCCCGGTCAGCATCAGCAGGTTCACGACGGCCGAAAACAGCCCGACCGCGCCGAACAGGGGCAAGCCCGTGGCGCGCGCCTTGCGCAGTTCCTTGGCGCCTTCCTGAAATGCGGGCGACTTGCTCATTCCATTCATCCTTCATGTTCCGCCGTCGGGGCGGCCTTGCCGCAGGGCCTGCACGCCAGTATGCGATCCTTGCTGGCCTACTGTCATGCCCCTTGTAGTATTCCGAAAAGGTTAGGAGATCCTTTGCGTCCCTTGTCCCTTGTCGTTCCGCTGGCCCTCAGCGTGATTCTGGCGGGCTGCGCGTCGGAACCTGTGATGCAGGACGGCATTCGCGTCAACGACCCCTTCGAACGGCAGAATCGCCGTGTTCATGCCTTCAACAAGGCCTTCGATGAACGGGTGGTCGCCCCCGTGGCGCGGCTTGCCTCGCCAGGCGACGGTGCATCGGACAGCCCGGGTGCGATGGATCTGGTCATCAATGCCGGATCGAACCTGTCGCTGCCGGGCAAGGTCGTGAACAGCGTGCTGCAAGGCCGCCCTGAACCCGCGATCAAGAATTTTTTCCGCTTTGCCGTCAATACGACGCTTGGAATCGGGGGGTTGTTCGATCCCGCCGGCCGGGACTTCGGCCTGCCCGAACAGGACACCGATTTCGGAGAGACCCTGGCCGTTTGGGGCGTCCCCGAAGGGGCCTATCTTGAGCTGCCGATCCTGGGTCCATCGACCCAGCGGGACGCGGTGGGCAAGGTGGTCGATCTGGCTATCGACCCCCTGAATCATGTCCTGCACCGGGATGGGGCATGGGCGGCTTTTGGCCTACGGGTGGCCTCAAAAGCCGGTGATCGGGCGCGCTTTGGCGATACGGTGGATAGTGTTCTGCAAGGCAGTGCGGATAGCTATGCCCAATTGCGGCTGATCTATCTGATGCACCGCCGCCATGAACTGAACGAGGAGGGGACCGAGATTGACCCATATGCCGAGACTGCGGATGACGCCATCGACCCCTATGCCGAATAGCAGGCGCGGTGTCCTGATGCTGCTGGGCGGTGCCGCCGCGCTGAGCGTGGCACCCCTGCGCGGGGCTTGGGCGCTGGATTCGAACCATGCCCATGCCCTGATCGACACCGCCCTGGGCGAGGTTTACGGCGTCATCAATTCCGGCAAGCCGACGGCGCAGATGTATCGCGACTTCGAATCGATCTTCGTCCGCTATGCCGATGTGGACGTGATCGCCCGGTCCGCCCTCGGCCCCGCCGCGCGCCAGGCTGATCCCGCCGCGCTGGCTGCCTATACCCAGGCGTTCCAGGGCTATATCGGCCGCAAATACGGCAAGCGGTTCCGCGAGTTCATCGGATCGAAGATCGAGGTGACGGGCGCGCGTCCGCTGAAAAGCTTTTATGCCGTCACCTCGGTCGCCTATCTGAACGGCCGCGCCCCGATGGAGGTCGAATGGCATGTGTCGGACAAGTCGGGCCGCGACAGGTTCTTCAACATCATCATCGAGGGCGTGAACATGCTGGCCAGCGAACGCGCCGAGATCAGCGCCATGCTGACCGCCCGGCGCGGCGACCTGGCGGCGCTGACGGCGGATTTGCAGGCGGCGGGATAGCACCGCCTGCGAGGGCCATCACAACAGGAAATCGCCCGCGCTCAGGGCGCTTTGCCCCAGAACCGCGATTTCGAAATCGGCCAGCTTGTCGCCGTTGACATCGGCCCGGACCACAAGGTTCGCGCCCGCCTTGAGATACCAGACCGAATTGGCGGCCGCCGCCGTGCCCGAGAAATCAAACGCCTGGTTGCCCGCGATGCGGGTATTGGCGTCCAGGGCGCGCAGGTCGATGTCGTCCACGCCCGTGCGGAAATCCGCGATCCGGTCGCGGCCCGCGCCCACCGCGCTGTCGGACAGGGTGTTGAAGATGAACACGTCCCGTGCTGCATCCACACCGCCGGCCAGTTGATCGGTGCCCGCGCCGCCGTTGATCGTGTCCTGCGCGGCCCCGCCGTTCAGGATGTCGTTCCCGGCCCCGCCGATCAACTGGTTGGCCGCGGCATTGCCGGTCAGGCTGTTGTTCAGCGCGTTCCCGGTCCCGCTGATCGCGACGTTGCCCGTCAGGATCAGGTTCTCGACCTCGCCCCACAGTTTGAACGAGGCGCTGGCCCGCACAAGATCGATGCCCTGTCCCGCAGCCTCGGCCACCTGGTCGCCGGAATTGTCCACGATATAGATGTCATTGCCCGTCCCGCCGCGCAGCAGGTCGATGCCCGTCCCGCCGTCCAGCCAGTCCGCGCCGTCGCCGCCCGTCAGGGTGTCGTTGCCTGCCCCGCCCTCCAGCCGGTTCGCGCCGACAGTCCCGGTCAGGATGTTGTTCAGGCCATTGCCCGTGCCATTGAGATTGCCGGTGCCCAGAAGGGTCAGGTTCTCAAGCTGGTATCCCAGGGTCGTGCTGAACGTGGCGCGGACCGTGTCGGTCCCTTGGCCCATGGCTTCGGCAATCACATCCGCCGCGCTGTCCAGGACATAGACGTCATTGCCCGCCCCACCGCGCAGGGTATCGGTCCCGGCACCGCCATCCAGCCAGTCATTGCCGATCCCTCCGTCCAGCAGGTCATTGTCGAGCCCGCCCAAGAGGGTATCGTTGCCGCCATTCCCAGCAGGGTGTCCGCCCCCATGCCGCCCACCAACTGGTTCGCCGCCCCGTTCCCGGTCAGGCGATTGGCCAGCAGGTTGCCCGTTCCGTTGATCGCGGCACTGCCGGTCAGGGTCAGGTTCTCGACATTCGCGGCGAGGGCGTGGGTGAAGCTGGCATTGACGGTATCGACGCCTCCGCCCGCAAGCTCGACCACCGTGTCGCCCAAGGTGAGGTGATAGGTATCGTTGCCTGCCCCACCGGTCAGGACTTCGGCTGCGCCTGTGCCGCGAAGGATGTCATTCGCGCTTCCGCCCGTGGTCAGGTTGTCGTCGAGAATGCGGATTTCTATCGTCTTATAATTACTTCCGTCCTCGAATGAAAAGCCCCCCGTGCCGGCGACTTGAACGACCAGATACGCAGTTTCGACGGCTTCCTGAATGTCGTCCTGCATTGCAGAAATTGAAAAAGCCTCTCTCTGTCTGGGGGAAGCTGCTGACGATCATCATCGAGCCGCTGCCTGACGCTCCACCAATATCAGAGTTCTGCGCCGTTCCACCGCCAACCGTGGTGTAATAGGACCAACTGATCTGATGATTGAACAGCCCTATGAGTTCGAGGCTGAGAGAACGTGTCTGACCTTCCCGAATTGTGATAGTGTCAGGAACTGTAAGTCTAGCATAAGCCACGAGAAGTCCTCACTAAAATATCGCGATTAAACAGTGTCGCAGGATATTCAGTAAGAGCTTCTCGGTTTGAGGCAAGTCCCGGCGCGCATCTTGGTTGCAGAGTTGCAGGATGTAGCCCATCCGCCACAGGAAGGCAGAAGGGGTCAATTCCCCCCCAATATCCCGTTCAGCGCCCGGCTCAGCGCATCGTCCGAACTTGCCGTGCTGCTGTCGCCCGGTGTCTGCGGTGCCGTCACGGGCGTTGGCGCCCCCGCACCCGGATTGGCCGAGTTTACCGCACCTGCCAATGCCGCCGCCAGCGGATCGTCGGCCGACCCCGAGGTCACGACCTTGGGCGCGCCGTCGTTCGACAACAGGATCCCGCTGCCGTCGGGCGAAACCGTGGACAGCGGCAGTTCCGGCAGGCCCTCATGGATGTCGGTCATCACGGCCTGCCAGATCTCGGCGGGCAACCCGCCGCCCGTGACGCCCTTCAGGGGCGTGTTGTCGTCGTATCCCATCCAGACGCCGACCACGTATTGTTCCGAAAAGCCCACGAACCAAGCGTCGCGATAGCTGCTGGTGGTGCCGGTCTTGCCCGCCACGGGGCGCGAGCCCATCTTGGCGCGTCCGCCGGTGCCGCTTTCGATCACCTGCTGCATCATGTAGATCAACTGGCCCGCAGAACGCTGGCTGATGACCCGCGCGCCCATGCCGCCGGACTGGCCCATCAGCGGCTGATCGTCGCCCGCGATGCGCAGTTCGACCAGGCCGTAGGGCGCGACCGAGGTGCCGCCGTTGCGGATGCCCGCATAGGCGCCGGTCAGTTCCATCAGCGTGGCTTCGGACGCCCCTAAGCCCAGGGACGGGCTGGTGGTCAGGTTGCTGACGATGCCGAAGTCATGGGCGATGCGGCGAACCTCGTTGCGGCCCGCGGCTTCCTGCAGGCGGATGGTGGCGGTGTTCAGCGACTGTTTCAGCGCCGTGGTCAGCGTCACCGCGCCGGAATAGCGGCGGCTGTAGTTCTGGGGCGACCAGGGCTTGCCGCCGGGGATGCGGATGGTCAGGGGCCCGTCCTCGACCCGGTCGCCGGGGCTGTAGCCCGCTTCCAGTGCGGCGGCGAAGACGAAGGGCTTGAAGGCCGACCCGGTCTGGCGCTTGGCCTGGACCGCGCGGTTGAAGGCGCCGTTCACGATGCTGTCGCGCCCGCCGATGATGGCGCGCACCGCGCCGTCGGCGGACATCACGACCACCGCAGCCTCGGCCTTGGAGTTGTCGCTGACCTTTTCGTCGAAGATCCGCTTCATCGCCCGTTCCGCCGCCGTCTGGATACGCGGGTCGAAGGTGGTGCGGATGGTCACATCCTCGGTCGTTTCGCTGGTCAGGAAGCCGGGGCCGGATTCCATCACCCAGTCGGCGAAATACCCGCCCGCACGGGCTTGGGCGGCCTGCGACAGCCGGGCGGGATTGGCGCGGGCCTGCTCGGCCTCGGCAGGGGTCAGGTAGCCTTCCTCGGTCATCAGGCCCAGGACGACGCTGGCGCGGTTCTGGGCGCGCTGCAGGTTCGCGGTGGGCGCGAAATAGCTGGGCGCCTGCAGCAGGCCCGCCAGCATCGCGGCCTCGGAGGCGTTCACATCGGATGCGGGCTTGTTGAAATACCGCTGGCTCGCGGCCTCGAAGCCGCGCGCTCCGCCGCCCATGTAGGACCGGTTCATGTAGATGTTGAGGATGTCGTCCTTGGAATACTTGGCTTCCAGGGCGAAGGAGTAGGGCACTTCCTTGATCTTGCGCCACAGCGACGTGACGCGGCAGTCCTGTTCGAACTCGGCCTCGTTCTTCCAGCGGATCGGGTCGAAGGTATCGCCCAGGCACAGCAGTTTCGCGACCTGCTGGGTGATGGTCGAACCGCCATGGCCCTGCAGGGCGCCGCGACCTTCGGACAGGTTGATCTTGATGGCGCTGGCGATGCCGATGGGATCGACCCCAAGGTGCCAGTTGAAGCGCCGATCCTCGGTCGCCATCACGGCTTCCTTCAGGACGGGGGCGATCTTGTCGCTGGTGACGGCGCCATAGGTTTCGCCGCGCCAGGCAAAGACCTTGCCGTCATTGTCAAGCATGGTGACAGAGCCGCGCGCGCGGGCGTCGAACAGGGCCTCGGGCTCGGGCAGGCTGGCATAGAAATAGGCGGTGGCCCCGCCGACGATCAGGACCATGACCATGGCCAGGCGCCACAGGGACCCCCACAGGATGCGCCAGATCAGGCCGACGGTTCCCGCGATGGTGCGCATGACCACATTGCCGCGCCGGGCCGGAGCCTTGTGGCGGCGCACCGCCGGTTTCTGTTCCGGTGCGGAGGCGCGCTTGTCGGCAACAGGGCTGCGGCCCGTGCGCTTCGGGGTGCCGGTCGGTCGTTTCATGCGTAGGTGCCCGCGTTTCTGCCCAGGCCGTTCACCGGCCAAATTGTGCGGCACCCTACACGAAGAATCGCCGAAGGGGAATTGCCCGCACCAATTGGTGATCTGCGCATGGAAAAAGGCCCGGCGATTGCCGGGCCTTTCCTGGATCGCGGCCGAGCCTCAGTTATAGGCGTTCTCGCCATGCGTGGTGATGTCCAGGCCCTGGCGTTCGTCGGTATCCGTCACCCGCAACCCGATCAGCGCCTTGACGATGTGGATGGCGACAAAGGACACCAGTCCCGACCAGACGATCGCGATCACCACGCCCAGGGTCTGCGCATAAACCTGGCTGCCCATCGAGAATTCGGCAACCGCGTTCGCGCCATAGTCGAAGACGCCGGTGCCCCCCAGCGACGGCGCCGCGAAGACACCGGTCAGGATCGCGCCGACGATGCCGCCGATGCCGTGGATGCCGAACACGTCCAGGCTGTCGTCGATGCCCATGCGGGGCTTAATGCTGATGACGAACCACATGCACAGAAGGCCCGCGATCAGGCCGATGGCGATGGCGCCCATCGGGCCCACAAAGCCCGCCGCGGGGGTGATGCCCACCAAGCCCGCGATGGCGCCCGAGATGCCGCCCAGAAGGCTGGGATGGCCGCGAAAGGCCCATTCGCCGAAGGACCAGGCCAGCACGCCCGCGGCGGTGGCGACGGCGGTGTTGATCATCGCCAGCGCGGTCAGGCCGTTGGCTTCCAGGTTGGACCCGGCGTTGAAGCCGAACCAGCCGATCCACAGCAGGCAGCCCCCGATCAGCGTGAAGGTCAGGTTGTGGGGGGCCAGCAGTTCCTTGCGGTAGCCCAGGCGCGGACCGGCGACCATCGCGGCGACCAGGCCCGCGACACCCGCGTTGATGTGGATGACCGTGCCGCCCGCGAAATCCAGCGCGCCATGCCCGAACAGCAGGCCCGAGGGCGCGTCATAGGCACTCGGCCCGCCCCACCACCAGACCATATGCGCCATCGGCAGGTAGGAGAAGAAGAACCAGATCACGATGAACATTAGGATCGCGCTGAACTTCAGCCGTTCCGCCGTCGCCCCCACGATCAGGGCGGATGCGATGCAGGCGAAGGCCATCTGGAAGATCACGAAGGACAGTTCGGGGATCACCACGCCTGCCGTGAAGCCCTCGACCACAGAGTCTGTGCCGACGCCCCCCAGGAACATCTTGGACAGCCCGCCGATATAGGGGGTGAAGAAGGTCACGTTCTCGGCCGCGCCCGCGCCGGTGAAGGCCAGCGAATATCCGAAGGCCACCCACAGGATCGCCATCATGCTGAAGACCGTCAGCACCTGCATCAGCACCGACAGCATGTTCTTGGCCCTGACCAGCCCGCCATAAAACAGCGCCAGCCCCGGCAGCGTCATCATCATCACCAGAATGGCCGAGACCAGCATCCAGGTCGTGTCGCCCTTGTCGGGCACCGGCACGGCAGCTTCGACCGCGACCGCAGCGTCCTGCGCGAATGTTGGCGCCGCAAGCAAAAGCGCGGCTGTGGCAATAAAGGGAGCAGCCCTTTTCATTATCGAATCCCCTTCCATGCGGCACCGGACGCCGCCGACGCCCCTTGATTGGGCGGCTTTGACACGCTTGCACAGGCATCAAGCAGGGCGGCGCAGGGGTCAGACGGGGAATGCCCGGCAAATGGGCGATCCAGGGGGATCAAGCCTGCCTATCGGGCAGACCATGGTTGCTCGATACTCGCACGCGTTGCAGAGCCGGGGGCGAAGCCCCTGATTTGGCGATCAAACCGGGTGGTGGACCTCAGGCGACGCGGCTGACCACGAAATCAGCCAGATCCGACAGCATGTCGCGGATCGGATGCGGCGGCAGCTTGGCCAGGGCGGCCTTGGCGGTGGCCGACCACAGCAGCGCGTCGGTGCGTGCGGCTTCCATCGCGCCGTGATGGGCCAGAAGGGACAGCACCTGTTCCAGATCGCCGTCCCGCTGGTCGCCCTTTTCGATGGTGCGGGACCAGAAGGCGCGTTCCTCGGGCGTGGCGCGGGCCACCGCCTTGATGACCGGCAGGGTCAGCTTGCGTTCGCGGAAATCGTCGCCCACGTTCTTGCCGATGGTTTCCGTGGCGCCGCCGTAATCCAGCAGGTCATCGACGATCTGGAACGCGATGCCCAGGGCGTCGCCATAGTCGAACAGCGCCCGCACCTGGTCGGCCGGAGCGCCGGCAATGACGCCCCCGACCTCGGTCGCGGCCGAGAACAGGGCGGCGGTCTTGCCGCGCACGACCTTGAGATAAATGTTCTCGTCGGTCCGCAGGTCCTGGGCGGCGGTCAGTTGCAGCACCTCGCCCTCGGCGATGGTGGCGGCGGCGTTCGACAGGATTTCCAGGGTGCGCAGGTTTCCCGGTTCGACCATCAGCTGGAAGCTGCGCGCGAACAGGTAATCGCCAACCAGGACGCTGGACTTGTTGTCCCACAGAAGGTTCGCGGTCGGGCGCCCGCGGCGCTGGCGACTTTCGTCCACCACGTCGTCATGCAGCAGCGTCGCCGTGTGGATGAATTCGACCGTCGCGGCCAGATGGATGTGGAAGGGGCCGTCATAGCCCATGATCCGGGCAGCAGCCAGGGTCAGCATCGGCCGCAGCCGCTTGCCCCCGGCCTCGATCAGATGGGCCGTCACCTCGGGGATGCGGGGGGCGTTCTCGCTGGACATGCGGTCGCGGATCAGGGCGTTCACCGCCTCCATCTCGGCGCCAAGCGCCTCGGACAGCCGATCCAGCGGTTTCTGGACGTTTTCCTTCACACCCATCGCCTTATTCCCCTTGCCGCGTCGTCCCTTGCCATGCCCTCGACAATTGCGCAACCGCCGCCTAGCGTTCCGACCATGAAAGAACTGTTCCGCAGCAACGATCCCGTCCGCATGTCCCGCGCCATCGGCCTGCTGGAGGACGAGGGGATCCCGGCCTTTCCGATGGACCAGCACATGAGCGTGCTGGAAGGTTCGCTGGGCATCCTGCCGCAGCGGCTGATGGTTGCGGATCGCGACGAATTCATGGCCCGCGCCATCCTGCGCGATGCCGGCCTGGATGAGTGACCTGACCTGCGACGGCTTCCTGGGCGGCCGGTTGCGGATTGCCCAGCCCCGGCGCGGATTTCGGTCGGGCGCGGATGCGGTGATGCTGGCGGCGGCCTGTCCCGCGCAGGCCGGGCAGGCGGTGCTGGAACTGGGCTGCGGGGCAGGGGTGGCAAGTCTGTGCTTGGGATGGCGCGTGCCAGACCTGCGGCTGGTGGGCCTGGAGGCCCAGGGGGATTATGCCGACCTGGCGCGGCGCAATGCGGCCGCGAATGGCATTAAGATGGAGGTCGTCACGGGCGACGTTGCCGGGCTTCCCGTGGACCTGCGGTCGCAGGTCTTCGACCATGTGATCGCCAATCCCCCCTATTTCCTGGGTGGCACGGCCGCACCCGACGGGGGCCGGGCCATCGCGCGGCGCGAGGAAACCCCCCTGGCCGCCTGGATCGACGTGGCCCTGCGCCGCCTGGTGCCCCGCGGCATTGTGACGCTGATCCAGCGGGCTGACCGGCTGGACGCGATCCTGGCCGCCCTGACGGGCCGCGCCGGGACCGTGATGGTCCTGCCCGTTGCGGGGCGCGCCGGGCGCGAGGCTGGGCGCGTGATCGTCCAGGCACAGAAGGGCGCGCGCGGGCCGCTGCGGCTGCTGGCGCCTTTCGTCATGCACCGCGAAGCGGCCCATGGGGGCGATCGCGAGGACCTGACGGAGGCTGCCTCGGCGGTGCTGCGCGAGGGTTCGCCGCTGACGGCTTTGTTTGCAAAAGTCTCGTGACAGAATCACAGGCCTGTGCTGCAATCCCCCTGTTCGACTCAACCTATACAGGAGGACGCGATGTCGGTTGCTTCCCACGTCGAGGAACTGCGCAAGAAACACCAAGTGCTTTCCGAGGCCGTTGAAAGAGAACAAAGAAGCCCTGGATCCAGCGATATTCAGATCAAGGCAATGAAGCGCGAGAAACTTCGTCTCAAGGAAGAGATTTCCCGACTGACCCACTGACCTGTTGAACGGTGACAGATTTGAAGCGGCCCGCGCGATCAGCGCGGGCCGTGGTCGTTTCGGGCGGGTGGATCAGACGAAATACTGGCCGCCATTGGCGCTGATGGTCGATCCGGTGATGAAGCCCGCATCGTCGGATGCCAGGAACACCACCGTCCGGGCGATTTCCTCGGGCTCGCCCAGGCGGCCCACCGGGATCTGCGGGATGATGCGTTCGTTCAGCACCTTTTCGTCGATGGCCTTGACCATCTCGGTCGCGATATAGCCGGGGCAGATCGCGTTCACGGTGATGCCCGCGCGCGCGCCTTCCTGGGCCAGGGCCTTGGTGAAGCCCAGGTCGCCCGCCTTGGCGGCGGAATAGTTGGCCTGGCCCGCCTGTCCCTTCTGCCCGTTGATCGAGCTGATGTTGATGATCCGCCCGAACTTGCGGTCGCGCATTCCCGACCAGACCGGATGGGTCATGTTGAACAGCCCGGTCAGGTTGGTGTCGATGACCTCTTTCCACTGCTGCGGAGTCATCTTGTGGAACATCGCGTCCCGCGTGATGCCCGCGTTGTTGACCAGAACGGCGATGGGGCCGACCTCTTCCTCGATCCGCTTGATGCCTTCGGCGCAGGCGTCATAGTCGGCGACCGACCACTTGTAGGTCTTGATCCCGGTTTCTTCCGTGAAAGCCTTCGCGGCCTCGTCATTGCCCGCATAGGTGGCGGCGACGGTATAGCCAGCCTCTTGAAGCGCCTTGGAAATCGCCGCGCCGATCCCGCGCGAACCACCAGTGACAAGTGCAACCTTGGACATAGATCTTCCCCCTTAAGTTTGGTCGTTCCGGCAATATTGCTACAAGGCAAGGAAATGGCGCGCAACATCATTGCGCGCCAAGATCGTCACCGTTCGACGCAAAGGGCGACGCCCATGCCGCCGCCGATGCACAGCGTGGCAAGACCCTTCTTCGCGTCGCGGCGCTTCATCTCGAACAGAAGGGTGTTCAGCACGCGGCAGCCCGAGGCACCGATCGGGTGGCCGATGGCAATGGCGCCGCCGTTCACGTTCACGATGTCGGGGTTCCAGCCCATGTCCTTGTTGACCGCGCAGGCCTGGGCGGCAAAGGCCTCGTTCGCCTCGACCAGATCCAGGTCCTGGACGGACCAGCCGGCCTTTTCCAGCGCCTTGCGGCTGGCGGGGATCGGGCCGGTGCCCATGATCGCCGGATCAAGCCCCGCCGTGGCCCAGGAGGCGATGCGCGCCAGCGGCGTCAGCCCGCGGCGGTTCGCCTCGTCCTCGGTCATGACCATGACCGCCGCCGCGCCGTCGTTCAGGCCCGACGCATTGCCTGCCGTGACCGAGCCTTCCTTGGAAAAGGCGGGGCGCAGCTTCTGCATGGCGTCGATGGTCGCGCCGTGGCGGATGTATTCGTCCTTGTCCACCACCGTGTCGCCCTTGCGGGTCTTGACGGTATAGGCCACGATTTCATCGTCGAAGCGCCCGGCCTTCTGCGCTGCCTCGGCCTTGTTCTGGGAGGCAAGGGCGAATTCGTCCTGCTGGTCGCGGCTGATCTGCCATTTCTGGGCGACGTTTTCCGCCGTGGTGCCCATGTGGTAATTGTTGAAGGCGTCCCACAGCCCGTCGCGGATCATGGTGTCGACGAACTGCATGTCGCCCATCTTCTGTCCCGCGCGCAGATAGGCGGCGTGGGTGGACATCGACATGCTTTCCTGCCCGCCGGCCAGAACGACCCTGGCATCGCCCAGGATCACATGCTGCGCGGCAAGCGCCACGGCACGCAGGCCCGACCCGCAGACCTGGTTGATGCCCCAGGCCGCCGATTCCTGCGGCAGGCCCGCCTTGATATGCGCCTGCCGGGCAGGGTTCTGGCCCTGGCCCGCGGTCAGCACCTGGCCCAGGATGGTCTCGTCGACCTCAGCCGCGTCGATGCCCGCGCGGGCCACGACCTCGGCCAGGACGGCCGCGCCCAGGTCATGCGCCGGGGTATTGGCGAACGAACCCATAAAACTGCCGACCGGGGTCCGGGCGGCGGAAACGATAACGGCTTTGGTCACGATAAGCTCCTTCCCTTGAGCCAGATGACTGGCGAATCAGGAACAGGATGCGGGTTCGTGCCGTGGCGTCAAGCAGATCGCCCGAAAGTCGTAGACAGGACTAGCGCAACACGACCGAAGGCGGGGACTTCCACGGCGGCGCAATGGTCGGCGCCCCGAAGTAATAGCCCTGCAGACAGTCGATGCCGTTGTCGATCAGGAAGCTGGCATCATCCGCCGTCTCGACCATCTCGGCCACGGTGAACATGTCGAAATGCTGCGCAATCGACATCAGCGCCCGTGTCAGGACCTGATTGTCGGGATGATCGGAAATCTCTCGGATGAACTGACCGTCGATCTTGATCATGTCGAAGCAGAAGTCGCGCAGATAGCGGAACGAGGTATAGCCGGCCCCGAAGTCGTCAAGCGCCAGGCTGATCCCGTATCGCTGCACCTCGCGCATGAAGGTTTTCACCTCGTCCGGCATTCCCATGGCCGAGCTTTCGGTGATTTCCAGGATCAGCCGTTCGGCCGCCTGCGGATCGGCGGAAACGCCCCGGCGCAGGCTGTCCATCCAGGCGGGATAGCCGATGGACCGCGCCGACATGTTGATGGACAGGCGCAGGGACGGTTCCTCGGACAGGGCCTTCAGTCCCAGCGACAGCGACAGGCAGTCGATCTGGCGGCCCAGTTCGGTGGTTTCCGCCACCGGCATGAAGTCGCGCAGGGGCACCATCCGCCCCGAATCGTCGATGATGCGGATCAGGCCTTCATAGAAGGCGGGGCGGTTGGTCCGCTGGGCCTGCACGACCGGTTGAAAGGCCAGGACGCCGTTTCCCCGTTCGACGGCAAGCCTGACCAGCGGCAGGGTCAGCCTGCTTTGCTGATCCATCGCATATTCCAGCGGAGAGCCTTTTTCAGGCAGCTTTGCGTCGGTCACGTCTGGCCCCTTGTGCCGCAATCATTCCGTGTTCTGTTGTGGCAATAATCGCCTAATTTGCGGTAAACGCGCAGGGATTTCTGGATTAAGGGTTAATGCTTCATGACCGACCGCTGCCCCTGGTGCGGGACCGATCCGCTGTATGTCGCCTATCACGACACCGAATGGGGCGTGCCGGAAAGCGATCCGCGCGCCTTGTGGGAAAAGCTGGTGCTGGACGGGTTCCAGGCGGGCCTGTCCTGGATCACCATCCTGCGCAAGCGCGATGCCTTCCGCGAGGAATTCGACGGCTTCGACCCCAAACGCGTCGCCCGCTGGAACGATGCCCGCATTGATCGGGCGCTGCAAAACCCCGGCATCATCCGCCATCGCGGCAAGATCGAATCAGCGGTGAAGGGCGCCCGGCTGTTTCAGGAGATCGAATCGCAGCAAGGCTTTTCGCCCTTCCTGTGGGACTTTGTCGGCGGCCAGCCGATCCAGAACCGCTTTGCCAGCGCGGCCGAGGTGCCGACCGCGACAGCCGAATCGACGGCCATGTCGAAGGCGCTGAAGAAGCGCGGCTTCACCTTCTGCGGGCCGGTCATCACCTATGCTTTCATGCAGGCAACGGGCATGGTGAACGACCATCTTACCACTTGCCACCGCCACGCCCCGCTTAGTCAGCCACAAGCTGGCGGATGACGTCCTTCGCGGGTTCGCTGCTCCAGTCGGCCTCGCCCAGCAGGCGGGCGACCTCGCGGCCTTCGCGGTCGATCAGCACGGTGACCGGCAGGCCCACCACGCCCATGGCGCGGGCAAGCTGCTGGCGCGGGTCCAGCAGGACGGGCAGGTTCTGCAACCCGGTTTCCTCATAGAACTTGTCGATGCGGTCGGGGGCGTTGCGGCCCGTCGCCACGGCCACGACCTCGAAATCCTCGCCGCCCATCTCGGATTGCAGGGCATCGAGATAGGGCATCTCCTCGCGGCAGGGGGCGCACCAGGTGGCCCAGAAGTTCAGCAGCACGACCTTGCCCTTGTAGTCGGCAAGGGTATGGGTGCCGCCCTCGGGGTCGGTGAATTCGACATCTGATACCGGCGCCGGTTCCTCGGCAGGGACCAGCTTCACAAGGCCCGCGTCCTTGGCGGCCTGCCAGTCCACCGCGCCCGCGAAGGCGGCGTTTGCACCGAAAAGCAGTGCCGTATAAAGCAGGGCGGAACGCAGCATGAAGACCTCCGAAGGACGCGCCTATGACCGACCGGCCGCAACAGGATTCCGCCAACAGCATGTGGGGCGGGCGCTTCGCTGCCGGGCCCGACGCGATCATGGAGGCGATCAACGCCTCGATCGGCTTCGACCGGCGGCTCTACGCCCAGGATATCCGGGGCAGCCGTGCCCATGCCGCCATGCTGGCTGCACAAGGCATCATCAGCGATACCGATGCCGAGGCGATCAGGGAAGGCCTGCTCACCGTCTTGTCAGAGATCGAAGGGGGCAATTTCCCTTTCCGCACCGAATTGGAAGACATCCACATGAATGTCGAGGCGCGGCTGAAGGAGGTCATCGGCGAACCTGCGGGACGCCTGCACACGGGCCGGTCGCGCAACGACCAGGTGGCGACGGATTTCCGCCTGTGGGTGCGCGACCAGTGCGACGCGGTCATCGAGGCATTGCAGGCGCTGATCCGCGTGGCCCTGGCGCAGGCCGAGGCGGGGGCTGATTGGGTGATGCCGGGCTTCACCCATCTGCAGACCGCCCAGCCGGTGACCTGGGGCCACCACATGATGGCCTATGTGGAAATGTTCGGCCGCGACCTGTCGCGGTTCGGGGATGCGCGCAAGCGGATGAACGAATCGCCCCTGGGCGCCGCCGCGCTGGCCGGGACCGGCTATCCCATCGACCGCCATGCCACCTCGCAGGCGCTGGGCTTCGACGCGCCCATGGCCAACAGCCTGGATGCCGTGTCTGACCGCGATTTCGCGCTGGAGTTCCTGTCGGTGTCCTCAATTTGCGCCGTCCACCTGTCGCGTCTGGCCGAGGAACTGGTGATCTGGTCCTCGGCCCAGTTCCGCTTCGTGTCGATGTCGGACAAGTGGTCCACCGGGTCGTCGATCATGCCGCAGAAGCGCAACCCGGATGCGGCCGAACTGATCCGCGCCAAGATCGGCCGCATCCTGGGGGCGACGGTCGCGCTGTTCACGGTGATGAAGGGCCTGCCCTTGGCCTATTCCAAGGACATGCAGGAGGACAAGGAACAGGTCTTCGATGCCGCCGACAGCCTGATGCTGGCCCTGGCCGCGATGACCGGGATGCTGTCCGACCTGACCGCGAACCGCGACAGGATGGAGGCCGCGGCATCCGCAGGCTTCTCGACCGCGACGGATCTGGCCGACTGGCTGGTGCGCGAACTGGGCCTGCCCTTCCGCGATGCCCATCACGTCACCGGATCGCTGGTGGCCCTGGCCGAGAAGAAGGGCTGCGACCTGCCCGACCTGACGCTGGACGACATGCAAGGGGTCCATGCGGGGATCACCGATAAAGTCTTCGGCGTCTTGGGCGTTCACAATTCGGTCGCCTCGCGGCAAAGCTATGGCGGCACGGCGCCCGATCAGGTGCGCGCGCAGATTACCCGCTGGAAGGAGAAGCTGGCATGAAGTGGATTGCAATTCTGGCGGTGGCAGCCGTGGCGGCCTGCGGCGTGGACGGCCCGCCCGAACGTCCGACGGCGCCCAAGACCGCGCCGAAATCCAACGTCTCGATTTCCGGCCACGCCACGATGGGCGTGATCACGGAGCTGTAGGTGGATCACTTCAACTACCAGGGCGGCCAGCTTTGTGCCGAGGACGTGCCTTTGTCGCGCATCGCGGCAAAGGTGGGGACGCCCGTCTATGTCTATTCGGCAGCGACCTTGACGCGGCATTTCGGGCTGTTCCGCCAGGCGCTTGACTGGACCGATCACCTGGTCTGCTTTGCCGTCAAGGCCAACAGCAACCTGGCGGTCCTGAAGCTGCTGGGGGATCTGGGCGCGGGGATGGATGTCGTCTCGGGCGGCGAATATGCGCGGGCCAGGGCGGCGGGCGTTCCCGGCGACCGCATCGTCTTTTCCGGCGTGGGCAAGACCCTGGCCGAGATGCGCATGGCGATCGAGGGCGGCATCCGCCAGTTCAACCTGGAATCCGAACCCGAGATGCACGCCCTGTCGGCGCTGGCCGCCAGCATGGGCGCGACCGTTCCAGTGGCGGTGCGCGTGAACCCCGACGTGGATGCGAAGACGCATGAGAAGATCGCGACCGGCAAGTCGGAAAACAAGTTCGGCATCCCCATCGCCCGCGCGCGAGAGGTCTATGCCGAGGCGGCGTCGTTGCCGGGCCTGCGGGTCGTGGGCGTGGACGTGCATATCGGCAGCCAGTTGACCGATCTGGACCCTTATCGCGCGGCCTATGCCAAGGTTGCCGACCTGACCCGGGCCTTGCGCGCCGACGGGCACGCCATCACCCGGCTGGATCTGGGCGGCGGCCTGGGCATCCCTTACCGGCGCGACAACAACGCCCCGCCTCTGCCCATCGAATACGGCCAGGTGATCCGCGAGACGGTAGGCGATCTGGGCTGCGAGATCGAGATCGAGCCGGGCCGCAACATCGTCGGCAATGCCGGGATCCTTCTGTCGCAGGTGATCTATGTGAAGAAAGGCGAGGGACGCGATTTCCTGATCGTGGACGCGGCGATGAACGACCTGCTGCGCCCGGCCATGTATGGCGCGCATCACGACATCGTTCCCGTGCGCGAACCTGCGGTCGGCGCAGCGGTGCGGCCCTTCGACGTGGTGGGGCCGGTCTGCGAATCGGGGGACACCTTCCAGAAGGGCGCGGATCTGCCCGAGATGGCGGCGGGCGACCTGATCGCCTTCAGGTCCGCCGGGGCTTACGGCGCGGTGATGGCGTCGGAATATAACTCGCGCCCCCTGGTGCCCGAGGTTCTGGTCAGCGGCGATCACTTCGCCGTCATCAGGGCAAGGCCGACGTTTGAGGAAATGCTGGCTCGGGATAGCATCCCGGAATGGCTTTGACGCGGCACCCCGTTGTGACGTCGCAGCCGGGGGCTGTCGGCCCCCGGACCCCCGAGGATATTTTCGCACAGAAGAGGGGGCCCGTCGCCCGTGCCCTGCACCTGACCCGCTGGGGCATGGTCTGGGAGCAGGCGGCGCGGGCCTTCTGGCCGCTGGCGACCGTGCTGGCCTTGGTCTTCGCCGCCTTTTCGCTGGGCCTGGTGGCGGCGGTGCCGCTGCCGGTGCTGCCCTGGCTTGCCGGGGCCGTGCTGTTGCTGCTGATCTGGGTCGCGATTCGGGGCGGGATGCGGTTCCGCCGCGTCCGCATGGCCGATGCGATGGGGCGGCTGGACCGGACCCTGCCGGGCCGTCCGCTGGCCGCCTTGACCGACAGTGCGGCGATCGGGGGCGAGGGGGCCTTGTGGCAGGCGCATCTGGCCCAGATGCGGGCGCGGGCATCGCGCGCGCGGGCGGTGCGCCCCGATGCGGGCCTAACGCGGCGCGATCCCTTTGCCTTGCGGCTGGCGGGGCTGGTTGCCCTTGTCATGGCGCTGATCTTCGGCGGTGCGGCGCAGATGGGGCAGGGGATCGAGGCGCTGGCCGCAACCGTGTCCCGTCCCGTGGCGACCGATGCGGTGCCGACCGGCCCCAGTTGGGAAGGCTGGGCGGAACCCCCCGCCTATACCCGCCGCCCGACGATCTATCTGAACGCGCTTGAGGAAGGCCAGCCGCTGGAACTGCCCAAGGGCAGCGAGGTGACCTTCCGCCTGTACGGGCAGGGCGCGGCGGTCACCCAGGACATCGGCCCCGCGCTGGGCGAGGATCCGCAGGCGCCGGGCTTCCGGGCCGAAAGCTCGGGCACCATCGAGGTTGCGGGGAGGCGTTTCGACGTGACGGTGCTGCCCGACAATGTTCCTGTGATCCAGGCAGGCGCGGCCCCCGTCAGGCGTGCCGACGGCAAGATGGTCCAGGATTTCAGCGCCCGGGACGATCATGGCGTCATGTCCGGCCAGGCGGTGATCGCGCTTGATCTGCCTGCCGTGGATCGCCGCTTTGGCCTTGCCATCGACCCCGAACCCCGGCCTGCGGTCGAACTGGTCCTGCCCCTGCCGCGGGGCGACCGCCGCGAGATCCAGGGCCAGCTGACCGAGGATCTGTCCCGCCACCCCTGGGCGAACCTGCCGGTCAGCGTATCCTTGCGCGCGGTGGACGGGATCGAGCAGGTGGGCGAGGCCCAGCCGATGCGGACCGTCCTGCCGGGGCGGCGTTTCTTCAACCCGCTGGCCGCCGCCCTGATCGAGATGCGGCGCGACCTGCTGTGGTCGCGCGACAATGCCGGGCGCAGCGCCGAGATCCTGCGTGCGGTGACATGGCAGCCCCAGGGCTTCGTCGAGCAGCCGCTTTACCTGGAACTGCGCGGCGCGGTGACGCTGCTGGAGGGCGACCGGCTGACCGACAAGGCCCGCGACGATCTGGCCGAGGCGCTGTGGCAGGCGGCCGTCAAGTTGGAGGATGGCGGGCTGTCGGATGCCCTGGAACGGATGCGGCAAGCCCAGGAAAAGCTGTCCGAGGCGATCCGCAACGGCGCCAGCCCCGACGAGATCCAGCGCCTGATGGACGAGCTGAAGGCCGCGACGGACGCCTATACCGAGATGCTGGCCCAGCAGGGGCAGCAGCAGGATCCGGCGGAACGGTTCACCGGGGAACAGCAGGGCCAGCAGATCACCGGCGACCAGATCCAGCAGATGATGGACGAGATCCAGCGCCTGATGAACGAGGGCCGCATGGCCGAGGCCCAGGAACTGCTGGAACAGTTCAACCGCATGATGGAGAACCTTCAGGTCCGCCAGTCCCAGGGCCAGGGACAGGGCCAGGAAGGCAGCAGCGGCAACCAGCCGATGAACCGGCTGGCCGATACGCTGCGCGAGCAGCAGCAGTTGTCGGACGAGGCGTTCCGCGACATGCAGGAACAGTTCGGCCAAGGCCAGATGGGTCAGCCATCCGGCAATGCGCAGGGGCTGGCCGACCGTCAGCGGCAGCTGCGCGAGGAATTGGGCCAGCAGCAGGGCTTGTTGCCGGGCCAGGGATCGCCCGGCGGCGATGAAGCGCGGCGCCAACTGGACGAGGCGGGTCGGGCCATGGAGGATGCCGAACAGGCCCTGCGGGACGGCGACACCGGCGGCGCGCTGCAACGCCAGGCCGATGCCATCCAGTCGATGCGGGAAGGAATGCGCGCCCTTGGCGACATGATGGCCCAGCAGCAAGGCCAGCAGGGCCAGCAAGGGCAACAAGGTCAGCAAGGACAGGACGGCCAGCAGCCCGGCGCGGGTGACCGGGCAGGGCAGGGTCAGAGCATGGGTCAGCGTCCCGCATTGGACCCCCTGGGCCGACAGCGCGACGGAAACGGCAATGTCATTGCAGGGGGCGATCCCTTGGCCGAAGGCGTCGATCCGGCGCAGCGTGCGCGCGATCTGCTGGATGAAATCCGCCGCCGCAGTGGCCAGGCCGAACGTCCCCAGGACGAGCGCGATTACCTCGGCCGGCTGCTGGACCGGTTCTGATCAGCGGATCAGGGCAGCCGCGCGGTCCTGCAACCACAGGCGCGCCTGGTCCATGCCGGCGCGCAGATCCATCAGCCCTTCGCCGAAGTCGCCCTGGCCCGCCAGCGTCGGCGCCGCCAGATACAGCGCCACGACACCCACGGCCAGCTTCAAGGCAAGACCGAACCCCGCACGGTAACCACCTCGCTTTCGCGCGGGCCGTGGCTGCGGCGCGGCTGCCTGCCGGACAGGTTCCGGGGCCGGTTTTTCAACCGCCACCGGGACGGGGCGGAGCTTGACCCGCTGGACGGGTGCCGGGCGTGCGGGTTTTGGTTCGGGCAGGGCGGCCTGCGGCGGCTCGAGGGGCTTTGGATCGAAATGCCGGGTGATGGTCGTTGCGGGCCATTCGGGATCGGCGGCCGGACGAGGCGCGGGCTTGGGTTCCGGGGCGGCGGTTTCGCCGTCCTCGGACGCGCGGGCGCGGCGTTCGTGTTCGACCTCATCGCGCAGGATGTCCAGCACGCTGTCGGGCAGGCGGCGGCTCAGGCGGGGCAGGTCGCCGGACGGCAGGGCGGCCGCGGGGGGCTGGAATTCGGCCAGGGCCAGCGGCGCCGTGGCGTGCCAGACCTTGCCGCAGGCGCTGCACTCGACCTCTCGCCCCTCGGGGGGGACGGCACTGTCGGGGACGCGATATTCTGCAGCACAACCGGGACAGATCAACCGTATTTCCGCCATGCCGGCCCTCGCATTCGCCTTTTGGCTGTTCTATCAAGCGCAGGGCCGGCTTCCAAGCCGGACTGGAACGAACGGGGGTGCGCGTGATCGAGATGCGGGATGTCGGCTTCGGCTATCACGGGGGGGCCGAACTGCTGTCGAACATGACGCTGACCTTGCAGCCGGGCATGTTCCATTTCCTGACCGGCCCGTCGGGGTCGGGCAAGACGACGCTTCTACGGCTGTGCTATGCCGACCTGCTGCCCACCTCGGGGCAGATGGTCGCCTTCGGCGAGGATCTGCGGCAACTGACGCGCGACGGCATCGCCGATCTGCGCCGCCGGGTGGGCGTAGTCCATCAGGACACGCAGTTCCTGGATCACCTGCCGGTGGCCGAAAACGTCGCCCTGCCGCTGTCCGTGTCGGGACAGCCCGTCGATATGGAGGCGCTGCGCGACCTGCTGGGCTGGGTGGGCCTGACCCATCACGCCCGCGCCATGCCGCCGTCCCTGTCAGGGGGCGAAAGGCAGCGCGCGGCGCTGGCGCGCGCGGTGATCCTGTCGCCCGACCTGGTGCTGGCGGACGAACCGACGGGCAACCTGGACTGGGACATGTCGGTCCGCCTGATGCAGTTGCTGATCGAGCTGAACAAGTCGGGCAAGACGGTGCTGGTCGCGACCCACGACCTGAACCTGATCCGCGCGACCAAGGCGCAGGTCGCCGCGCGCGTGCTGCGGATCGCGAACGGGACATTGAATCTTGCGGGGGCTGATCTGTGATGCGGGCTGATTTCCGGGGCTTGAACCTGAGGGCGCTGTGGCAGGGCCTGATGCGCGATGGCGGATCGGGCGACCGGATCGTGCCGCCCACGGGATTTACTGCGCATCTGACGCTGTTTTCGGCGGGTGCCATGGCCTTTCTGGCGGTCTTTGCCCTGGCCCTGGCGCTTGCGACGGGGCGGCTGGCGGATCGCTGGGCCAGCGAACTGGCGGGATCGGTGACGGTCCGGGTCAGCGCGCCATCCGGCGAACAGGACGCGGCGACACGGGCGGCGATGCAGGTGCTGTCCACCACGCCAGGGGCGGGCCAACCCCGCCTGCTGCCCGCGGACGAGGTTGCCGGCCTGCTTGCCCCCTGGTTCGGCCCGGACATGCCGGTCGATGCCCTGCCGGTTCCGTCCCTGATCGACCTGCCCATCGCGGGCGAGGATTTCGATGCCGAAGGATTGCGCCTGCGGCTTGAGGCCGAGGCACCGGCCGCGACGCTTGACGACCACACCGAATGGCGTCGCCCGCTGGTAACGGCGGCGAACCGCCTGCGGATGCTGGGCATCGTGTCGCTGTTGCTGATCGCGGCGGCTTCCGCATCCATGATCACGCTGGCCGCCAAGGCGGCGCTGGCGGCGAACGGGCAGGTGATCCGGGTGCTGCGCCTGATCGGCGCGCGCGACATCACCATCGCCACGGCCTTCGTGCGCCGCTTCACCAAGCGTGCCGCCGTGGGCGCGACGGTCGGCACGCTGTGCGGCATGGCGGGGATCGCCATGCTGCCGGGCATGAATGCCGCGGGCGGGTTCCTGACCGGGCTGGGCTTTCAGGGCTGGGGTTGGCTGCTGCCGCTGCTGATCCCGGTCGTGGCCGCCGCCGTGGGCTTCTTTGCGACACGCTGGGCGGCGCTGAAGATGCTGGGGGCCGTTCGATGAACAGCCGGGCGGCGTCGCCGGTGCCCGGTCCGCTGTCGGTCTGGCAACATGTGCAGAACGCCCTCTATTATCTGCATGTCGCGCTGGCGACGGTCGTGATCGGTCTCTTCGGCCTGCCCTTGCTGCTGCGGCATGGCCGGGCGGGCGCCAACCGGGTGGCGACGCGCTGGATCGGATATATGCTCTGGGCCGCCAAGCTGCACCTAGGCGTGACCTGCGAAGTGCGCGGCACGCCGCCCACGGAAGACTGCATCATCGCCGCCAAGCACCAGTGCTTTCTGGATATCCTGGTCATCGCCCATGCCGTCCCCCGCCGCGCCTTCATCATGAAGAAGGAAGTGATGCATGTGCCGATCATGGGCTGGTATGCCCGCAAGGTCGGCTGCATCCCCATCGACCGCGCAAAGGGCCGGGACGCCATGCGCGCCATCTCCAGCGAGATCAACCAGAGGATCGCGGGCGACGGGCTGGGCCAGTTGATCATCTATCCCGAAGGCACGCGCACAAGGCCCGGCGAACGCCGCCCCTACAAGCACGGGGTCAGCACGATCCGGGGTGCGACCGGGCTGCCGGTGGTTCCGGTGGCGGTCAACACGGGGCTGTTCTGGCCGCGCAAGGGATGGGGCATCCGCCCCGGCCGCGCCGTGGTCGAGTTTCTTCCCGTTGTCCCCCCCGAAGTCCCGGCCGAGGGTTTCGTCCCCCGGCTGGAGGCCGAGGTCGAGACCCATTCCGACCGGCTGATGGCCGAGGCGGGATTTCGCGCCCCGGCCATCTGAGGATCGGGCAGGCCTTATCGCCACGCACCGTCCGGGCGCCCCCGGTCGATCTCTGTGCAGGCGGCGGGCAGTCCTTTGCGGCGCCGGATGGCGTTGCGGCATTGGCTTGGCCGGAACTTGTGGAACGCGGACAATGCGGCGCGGTGCCGAGGCCGCAGGGACACGACGTGCTGGCACAGGCGCGCAAGGATCCTTGAGGAGGCAGAGGCGTCGCGCAGCCTGGCGCGCGGCGCGCAGGGCGGGACCAGCGGCACGATCAAGCTTGATTCCACCCCGATGATCCGGCCTTACATCATGCCCCATGTCATGCGGCGGCCTTCGCCCCACGGGGCGATGATCGGCCGCATTGGGGGAATTATCCGCGCCGTCGCGCAGGATCGGTTCAGCGGGCCAGTCAGCGTGGAACAGGCTGGATGCCGGTCGCCAATCAGGCGACCAGGCTTTTCGATCCCATGTCCAGGAATTTCTGCCGCCGGTCACGGATCAGGTCGGCCGGCTTCTTGCCCTTCAGGTCCGCCAGCATCGCGGCGATTTCCTGGCCCACGGCCTCGATGGCGACGGCAGGGTCGCGCTGCGCGCCGCCCACGGGTTCCGCGATGATGCGGTCGATGACGCCCAGCTTCTTCAGATCCTGGGCGGTCAGTCGCAGCGCCTCGGCCGCCTCGCGCATCCGTTCGGCGTCCTTCCACAGGATCGAGGCGCAGCCCTCGGGCGAGATCACCGAATAGATCGAATGTTCCAGCATGGCGATCCGGTTGGCCGTGGCGAAGGCCACCGCGCCGCCCGATCCGCCTTCGCCGATGATGACGCTGACCAGCGGCACGCCGATTTCAAGGCATTTCTGGGTGCAGCGGGCGATGGCCTCGGACTGCCCGCGTTCCTCGGCGCCCTTGCCGGGATAGGCGCCGGGCGTGTCCACAAGCGTGATGACCGGCAGATTGAAGCGATGCGCCAGATCCATCAGCCGGATCGCCTTGCGGTATCCCTCGGGGCGGGCCATGCCGAAATTGTGGTGGATGCGCGTCTTGGTATCGTTACCCTTCTCGTGCCCGATCACCACGCAGGGCGCGTCGTTGAAGCGGGCAAGGCCGCCCATGACCGCATGGTCGTCGCCGAATGCCCGGTCGCCCGCAAGAGGCGTGTATTCGCTGAACAGCGCGTCGATATAGTCGCGGCAATGGGGGCGGTCGGGATGGCGGGCGACCTGGGTCTTCCGCCAGGGGTCCAGGGTCTTGTAGAGGTCGCGCAGCAGTTCGCCCGACTTCTTGTCCAGTGCCGCGGCCTCTTTCTCGACGTCCACGGTGTTTTCGGATTTGCGGGCCAGGGCGCGAAGCTCCTCGGCCTTGCCCTCGATGTCGGCAAGCGGCTTTTCGAAATCCAGATAGACCATGCGGGGTGTGCCTTCGGGTGTGTTCGGGTGTGCGCCCCTATATGATCGCGCGGCAACGGGATTGCAACGCGGCACCGGGGGTTTCACACCCCCGGACCCCGTGGGATATTTGAACCATAGTGAAAGCGCTGCGTCAGGGCAGGATCTCGACGGTCGTGCCAATGCGGGCGGCGGCGTAGAGTTCGCGGATTTCCGCGTCGCTGACGGCGATGCAGCCCGCCGTCCAGTCGCCGGGCAGGGTTTCGCCGTCGGGCCGCTGATTGGGCTGGCCGTGGATGAAGATGTCGCCGCCCGGGTCGATGCCGGACGCCGCGGCGCGGGCGCGGTCCTGCGGGCGCGGGTAATCGATGCCCAGCGACAGGTGATAGGCGCTTGCGGGGTTCACGCGGTCGATGGTGAAGCGGCCTTCGGGCGTCCTGCCGTCGCCCTGCCGGCGCTTGTCGCCATCCGGTTCGAAGCCGAGCGCGATGCGATAGGTTTTCAGCGGCTGACCGTCGCGGAAGGCGGTCATGCGGCGGGCGGACTTGCGGATCTCGATGTGATCGACGGGTCCGACCAGCGGCGCCGTGACCGGCGGGACGGGCGCAGGACGCTGCGGCGCCAGCATGATCCAGGCTGCCGCCAGCAGGAACAACGCCGTCAGCGCGGAAAAGAGGCGCCCGAGCAGCCTCATTGCAGGTCGGCGAAGGCCTGTTTCAGCCGTTCCACGGCCTCGGCCACGCGGGCGCGGGGGGTGGCGAGGTTGAAGCGCAGGAAATCCTCGCCCCCGGTGCCGAAGGTGGCGCCGTGGTTGGCCGCGATGCGGGCGGCCTTTTCGACGCGGGCGGTGAATTCCGCGGGCGTCATGCCGGTGCCCGAGAAATCGACCCAGGACAGGTAGGTTGCCTGCAGGGGCATGGACCGCAGGCCGGGGATCGCGTGGATGCCCGCGTCGAAGATCCGCCGGTTGCCGTCGAGATAGTCCACAAGCGCGTCGACCCAGGCCGCGCCCTCGGGCGAATAGGCAGCGGTGACCATGTCCATCCCGAAGAGGCCCGGAGAGATGCCGCGCGCCATCAGCGCCGCCTTGAAGCGGTCGCGCAGCGCCTTGTCCGCGATGATCGCGTTGCCGATATGGGCGCCCGCGATGTTGAAGGTCTTGGTGGCGGCGGTCAGCGTGACCAGCCGGTCCGCGATGTCCGGGCAGACGGTGGCGGTGACGCTGTGCCTGTAGCCGGGCATGACCAGGTCGCAGTGGATTTCGTCCGACACCAGGATCAGGTCGCGGCGGATGCAGAAATCGGCGACCTGGCGCAACTCCTCGGGCGTCCAGATGCGGCCGCCGGGATTGTGGGGCGAGCAGAGGATCAGCAGACGCTCGCATCCCGTCAGGCGGCTTTCCCAGGCGTCCCAGTCCATGCGGTAGAGGCCGTCTTCCTGCGCCAGCGGCAGTTCGACCAGTTCGCGGCCCGAGGCACGGATGACGCGGCCAAAGGCGTGGTAGACGGGCGACATCACGATCACGCCGTCGCCAGCTTCGGTATAGGCGTCAAGCGCCATCGCCACGCCGTTCACCAGGCCCGCGCAGGTCAGGATCCAGTCGGTGTCGATCTTCCAGCCGTGGCGGTTTTCCATCCACCAGCGGATCGCCTCCAGATAGGGCCGGTTCGCGCCGGGATAGCCGTAGACGCCGTGGGCCGCCACATCCTCGACCGCCCGCTGCACGGCGGCAGGGGGGCGGAAGTCCATGTCGGCCACCCACATCGCCAGCCCGCCATCATCGGGCGACACGCCATAGGCCCCTTGCATGTCGTCCCATTTGGAACAGCGGGTGCCCACGCGGTCGATGATCTCGTCAAAGTCGGGACGGGGATGGCTGTGCTGGTTCATGGTCCTGCCTGTCGCTGTTTCCCCATGCATATGCCGGTTGTTGCTTATGGTGAAGCCTTGCCCTAAATCGCGGGACATGAGCAGCCTGCGCCCCATCCTGATCCATCCCGACCCGCGCCTGAAGAAGGTCTGCGAGCCGGTGGCCCGCATCACGCCCGAGATCGAGACGCTGGCCGCCGACATGCTGGCCACCATGTACGACGCGCCGGGCGTGGGTCTGGCCGCGCCGCAGGTGGGCGTGCTGTCCCGCGTCTTCGTGATGGACGCCACCCGCGACCCCGAGGCCGAGCGCCGCCCGTTGGTGCTGGTGAACCCCGAGGTGACCTGGGAATCCGATGAGCTGAACACCTATGAGGAAGGCTGCCTGTCCATCCCGGATCAATATGCCGATGTGACCCGACCGAAACAGGTGCGGCTGCGCTGGCTGGGCCTGGACGGCAAGACGCATGAGGAAGAGTTCGACGGGCTGTGGGCGACCTGCGCGCAGCACGAGCTGGACCACCTGAACGGCGTGCTGTTCATCGACCACCTGTCCGCCATCAAGCGCCAGATGATCACGCGCCGCATGGTCAAGCTGAAGCGGGAAAAGGGCCGCGCGTGACCGTCCGGCCCTTCCTGCCCTATTCCGACCGCCGCCTGCACATCCCGGCCGATCCGGTCGAGGCCGTGACCGAGACGGTGCGGATGATCTGGGACGACATGGTGGACACAATGGAGGCGATGCCGGGCGTGGGCCTTGCCGCGCCGCAGATCGGGATCATGCTGCGGCTGGCGGTCGTGGATGCGTCCGAGAAGCGGGGGCAGGCGGTGCGCATGGCCAACCCCGAGGTCTTGCACGCCAGCGTCCAGTTCCGCAGCCATGACGAGGCCAGCCCCAACCTGCCCGGCGTCTTTGCCCCGGTCAGCCGACCGCGCGCGGTGACGGTGCGCTTCCTGAACGAGGCGGGCGAGGTCGAGGAGCGCGATTTCGTGGGCCTGTGGGCCACCAGCGTGCAGCACCAGATCGACCATCTGGACGGGCGGATGTATGTCGATCACCTGTCGCCCCTGCGGCGCAAGATGCTGGTCGCGAAATCGGCGAAGCTGGCGCGGCGGTGACCGCCGGGGGCGCTTCGCCCCCCGGACCCCCCGAGGATATTTGGACACAGAAGATGAGGGCAGGATGCGCGTGATCTTCATGGGAACGCCCGAGTTTTCGGTGCCGGCCTTGCGGGCGATCGCCGCGCGGCATGAGGTCGTGGCGGTCTATTCGCAGCCGCCGCGGGCCGCAGGGCGGGGGCAGAAGCCCCGGCCATCAGCCGTCCATCGTGCTGCCGAGGAACTGGGGATCGAGGTACGAACGCTGCTACGATTGCGCGATGCGGCGGATCAGGCGGATTTCGCGGCCCTGCGGGCGGATGTGGCGGTGGTGGTGGCCTATGGGCTGATCCTGCCGCAGCCGGTGCTGGATTCGCCGCGGTTGGGATGCCTGAACATTCATGCCTCGCTTCTGCCGCGCTGGCGGGGGGCGGCGCCGATCCATCGGGCGGTCATGGCAGGGGATGCGGAAACCGGCGTTGCCATCATGCAGATGGAGGCGGGGCTGGATACCGGGCCGGTGCTGGCCGAGGCGAGGACCGTGATCGGGGCCGAGGAGACGACTGCCGACCTGCATGACCGTCTGGCGGCGATGGGGGCGGACCTGGTCGTGGATGTGCTGGATCGGCTGCCGCTGCCCGCCGTACCGCAGGCCGCCGAAGGCGTGACCTATGCCGCCAAGATCGACAAGGCCGAGGCGCGGGTGGACTGGACCCGCCCGGCCGCCGAGGTGGACCGGCTGATCCGGGGCCTGTCGCCCTTTCCCGGCGCCTGGTGCGAGATCGCGGGCGAGCGGGTGAAGCTGCTGCGCAGCCGGGTCGTTGCGGGGCAGGGCGCGCCGGGAGAGGTGCTGGAAGGATTTACCATCGCCTGCGGCACTGGCACGGACGAACTGGGTGCGGTCGAGGTGCTGGAGGCGCAGCGGTCGGGGAAAAGGCCGATGTCGGCCCGGGAATTGCTGCGCGGATGGGAGCTTCCCACACGGTTGGATTAGGCCGGGCGGGGTAGAACCCCATCCGGCCGGAACAGAGCGCGTCAGATCGCGCCGTGGCAGTGCTTGAACTTCTTGCCCGATCCGCAGGGGCAGGGATCGTTGCGCGACGGGTTGCCCCAGGTGGCGGGGTTCTGTTCGTCAAAGCCCGCGACCACGGGCTGGGGCTTGTCCGCATCGTCGTCGGACTGGCGCTCGGCCCCATGCTCCATCGTCAGGTGTTCCTGCGCGGCCTTCTGCTGCTCGGCCATCTGGCGCAGCATTTCCTCGCGCTCGGCCTCGGTCAGGGGGCGGATCTGCGCAAGGCGCTGCGTCACGTCGAACCGCAGCCCGTCCAGCATGGTCTCGAACAGCTGGAAGGCTTCGGTCTTGTATTCCGACAGCGGATCGCGCTGCGCATAGCCGCGGAAGCCCACGACCGAGCGCAGGTGTTCCAGCGTCAGCAGGTGGTCGCGCCATTTCTGGTCGATCATCTGCAGCAGCACCTGCTTTTCGATGTTACGCATGTTTTCCGGCCCGAAGGCCTGCGCCTTGTCGGCCATATAGGTATCGGTCGCCTGCTCGATCCGTTCGCGCATCGCGTTCTGGTCCACGCCTTCCTCGGCCGCCCAGTCGGTGACGGGCAGGTTCATGTTCAGCCGTTCACGGATGGCAGTTTTCAGGCCGTCCAGGTCCCATTGTTCGGGATAGGATTTCGGCGGCATGAATTCATCGACCAGATCGTCGATGACCTGGTGGCGCATGTCGGCGGCGATCTCGTCCACCTCGGCGCTGTCCATGATCTCGCGGCGCTGGCTGAAGATCGCCTTGCGCTGGTCGTTCATCACGTCGTCGAATTTCAGCAACTGCTTGCGGATGTCGAAGTTGCGGCCCTCGACCTTGGCCTGGGCGCGTTCCAGGGACTTGTTGACCCAGGGGTGGACGATCGCCTCGCCTTCCTTCATGCCCAGGGTGGACAGGACCTTGTCCAGCCGTTCGGATCCGAAGATCCGCATCAGGTCGTCGTCCAGCGACAGGAAGAACAGCGACCGGCCGGGATCGCCCTGGCGGCCCGAGCGGCCGCGCAGCTGATTGTCGATCCGGCGGCTTTCGTGGCGTTCGGTGCCCAGCACGAACAGCCCGCCCGAGGCCAGCACCTTTTCCTTGTCCGCCGCGTGTTCGGCTTCGATCCGGGCCCGGATTTCGTCGGGGTTCGCCTCGGGGTCGGCGGCAAGCGCCGCCAGCACCTTCATTTCCACGTTGCCGCCCAACTGGATGTCGGTGCCGCGGCCGGCCATGTTGGTGGCGATGGTGACGGCGCCGGGCTTGCCCGCGTCGGCCACGATCTGGGCCTCGGCCTCGTGCTGGCGGGCGTTCAGGACATTGTGGGGGATGCCCTGCTTTTTCAGGATCTCGGACAGCATCTCGGACTTCTCGATGCTGGTGGTGCCGACCAGGGTCGGCTGGCCCTTGGCATGGGCTTCCTTGATCGCCTCGACGACGGCTGCGTATTTTTCCTGCGCCGTGCGATAGACGCGGTCATGTTCGTCCTGGCGCGCGATGCCGCGGTTCGTTGGAACCTCGACCACGCCCAGCTTGTAGATTTCGGCGAATTCCTCGGCCTCGGTCGCGGCGGTGCCGGTCATGCCCGCCAGCTTGTTGTAAAGGCGGAAGTAGTTCTGGAAGGTCACGCTGGCCAAGGTGACGTTTTCCGGCTGGATGGTCACGCCTTCCTTGGCCTCGATGGCCTGGTGCAAGCCATCGGACAGGCGGCGGCCCTTCATCATCCGGCCGGTGAATTCGTCGATCAGCATCACCTCGCCGTCGCGGACCATGTAGTGCTGGTCCTTGTTGAACAGCTTCCAGGCGCGCAGGGCCTGGTTCGCGTGATGGACGATGGTGGTGGATTCCGGGTCATAGAGCGTCTGGCCCTCGGGCAGGATGCCGTCGGCTTGTAGGCGGGTTTCTAGGAACTCGTTGCCTTCCTCGGTGAAGGTGGCGTTGCGGGCCTTTTCGTCCAGCTTGTAGTGTTCTTCGGTCAGCAGCGGGATGTACTGGTTCAGCGTGACATACAGTTCGCTGCGGTCCTGGCTGGGGCCGGAGATAATCAGCGGCGTCCGCGCCTCGTCGATCAGGATACTGTCCACCTCGTCCACGATGGCGAAGTTGTGACCGCGCTGGACCATTTCCTCGACGCTGCCCTTCATGTTGTCGCGCAGATAGTCGAAGCCAAGTTCGTTGTTGGTGGCATAGGTCACGTCGGCGGCATAGGCCTGACGTTTTTCGGGTTCCGCCTGGAAGGGATAGACGACGCCCGTGGTCATGCCCAACTGGCGGAAGACCTTGCCCATCCAGTCGGCGTCGCGTTTCGCCAGATAGTCGTTGACCGTGACGACATGGACGCCCTTGCCGGTCAGGGCGTTCAGATAGGCGGGGAAGGTCGCGACAAGGGTCTTGCCCTCGCCCGTCTTCATCTCGGCGATGTTGCCCTGGTGCAGGAAGATGCCGCCCATCAGCTGCACGTCGAAGGCGCGCAGGCCCAGGGCGCGGCGCGCGCCCTCGCGGCAGTTGGCGAAGGCTTCGGGCAGGATGTCGTCCAGGCTTTCCCCCTGGGCCACGCGTGACTGGAACTCGCGGGTCTTCTCGACCAGCTGCTGGTCGGTCAGCGGGCGGAACTGATCCTCCAGCGCATTGATGCGGGCCACCAGCCCGCGCGTTCCCTTGACCTTGCGGTCATTGGGGCTTCCAAAGACCTTCTTCGCCAGATTTCCGATGCCGAGCATGTTACCTTCGCAATCACGTTGTTGGGAAAGGCGGTGTCTGCCGGGCTATTGCCGCGACCTGCCGCATTGCCGTATCAGGGGCCTGAACGAAAGCGGCGGCAGCGCCTTCCACGGAGTTGGTCCGGGATCTATGCGCCGCCCGCCCCACTGTCAACGCTGGCCCGTGCCCTGGGCCGCACGAGCGAAGGGATCCCCATGCTGAAGACCTCGATTCTGGCCGCCTTGCTGGCTGCTGCGCCGCTTGCCGTCCTGGCGCAGGACAAGGGCGCCGACACGGTCGTCGCGACCGTCAACGGCACGCCCATCACCCTGGGCGAGATGATCGTGATGAAGCAGGCCGCAGCCCAGGATCCCCAGATGGCCGAGATGGGCGACGGCGCCCTGTACGAGATCATGCTGGACCAGTTGATCCAGCAGACCGCCGTGGCCGATGCCGGCCAGGAAAACGCCGGCGTGCGCGCGCAACTGGAAATCCAGCGGCGCAACACCCTGGCCGCCGCTGCGATCACCGAGGTCACCAAGAACCAGCCGACCGACGAGGAAATCCAGGCGGCCTATGACAACCTGTTCGCGGCCGAGGAACCTGCGACCGAATATTCCGCCGCCCATATCCTGGTCGATACCGAGGAAAAGGCGCGTGAGATCAAGACGCAGCTTGATGGCGGCGCGGATTTCGGAACGCTGGCCGAACAAAGCTCGACCGGGCCCAGCGGACCGAACAAGGGCGATCTGGGCTGGTTTTCCGCCGACCAGATGGTCAAGCCCTTCGCCGATGCCGTCAGCGCGATGGAAAAGGGCCAGATCTCGGATCCCGTGCAGACCGAATTCGGCTGGCACGTGATCAAGCTGAACGACACCCGCCTGCGCGAGGCCCCGGCGCTTGACGAGGTGCGCGACCAGATCAGCCAGATGGTCCTGCGCGACAAGGTCCAGGCCGAGATCGAGCGCCTGACCTCGGAAGCGACGGTCGAGAAGGTCGAGGGCATCGACCCCGCCCTGATGAACAAGACCGAACTGCTGGAGGCGCAATAATGGGCAAGGCCGGGCTTCCCGTTTCACCCCTGGCCCCAGCCCGCTTTCCCGACCTGCCGGTGATCGAGGGCGTGGAATTCGCCAGCGGTGCCGCAGGTGTGAAATATCAGGGCCGCACCGACGTGACGCTGATGCGCATCGCGCCCGGATCGACGCTGGCGGGGGCCTTCACCCGGTCCTCGACCCGCGCGGCCTGCATCCTGGACAACCAGGCGAAGCTGGCCGGGGGCGGCGATGCGCCGCAAGGCGCGGCGATCATCGTCAATTCCGGGAATGCCAATGCCTTCACCGGCGCGCGGGGCCAGGAATCCGTGGATGCGGTGACGGGCGCAGTGGCTGCCGCGACGGGCGTCCCGGCGGATCGGGTCTTTTCGTCCTCGACCGGGGTGATCGGGGAACCGCTGCCCCATGACCGGATCATCGCCATCGTCGATGACCTGGCGGCATCGCTGGAGGCCGGCGGCATCGCAGACGCGGCCCGTGCTATCATGACGACCGACACCTTTCCCAAGGGCGCCTCGGCCACGGTGGCGGGCGAGGGTGGAGAGATCCGCATCGCCGGCATCGCCAAGGGATCGGGCATGATCGCGCCCGACATGGCGACGATGCTGGTCTATGTCTTCACCGACGCCACCATCGCGGCCCCGTTGCTACAGCAGGCGCTGTTGTCGGGCCTGGACAGGACCTTCAACGCCATCACCGTGGACAGCGACACCTCGACCTCGGACGCGCTGATCCTGGCCGCGACCGGGCGCAGCAAGGCCGCGCCGATCACCACGCTGGACAGCGGGGCAGGCGCGGGTTTCGTGACGGCGCTGCATGGGGTCATGCGCGAACTGGCGCAGCTTGTGGTCCGCGATGGCGAGGGCGCGACGAAATTCGTCGAGGTGCAGGTGACGGGCGCGGCATCGGATGCCGATGCCCACAGGGTCGCCATGGCCATCGCCAATTCGCCGCTGGTCAAGACCGCCATCGCGGGCGAGGACGCCAACTGGGGCCGCATCGTCGCCGCCGTCGGCAAGTCCGGTGCGCAGGCCGACCGCGACCGGCTGACGATCCGCTTCGGCGACATGGTCCTGGCCGAGAACGGCTGGCGTTCGCCGTCCTATGACGAGGCAAAGGCCAGCGCCTACATGAAGCGGCAGGATCTGGTGATCGCCGTCGATCTGGGACTGGGGCAGGGGGCGCGGACCGTCTGGACCTGCGACCTGACCCACGGCTATATCGACATCAACGCCGATTACCGGTCGTGAAGACGGTTCTTGTTGCCGCCGTCGCGCTGATCGACGCCGACGGGCGCGTGCTTCTGGCACAGCGCCCGGAAGGCAAGTCCATGGCGGGCCTGTGGGAATTTCCGGGCGGCAAGGTCGAACCCGGCGAAACCCCCGAGGCCGCGCTGATCCGCGAACTGCACGAGGAACTGGGCATCGACACCTGGACCTCCTGCCTAGCGCCGCTGACATTTGCGAGCCACGCTTATCCCGATTTCCACCTGCTGATGCCGGTCTTTGCATGTCGCCGCTGGCAGGGAATTCCGCATCCTCGGGAAGGACAGAAACTGGCCTGGGTCAGGGCCAGGGATTTGCGGGATTACCCCATGCCGCCTGCCGATGTTCCGCTGATCCCGATGCTGCAACTGTGGCTTTGAGGTCGCAGATCGGCGGTCATCTTTGCATTTTGCCCGCAAAATGCCGCGGCTCGCTGCTTCGTTAAACCAATGGTAACCATTTTATGGCAATATAGTTCCAGAGGGTACAAGAGGGCTTGACATGATTCGGACAATTTCGATCGGCAGCCACATCCTCGTTCAGGGGCTTTTCGAATGTCTCGCCCCTAACGGGAACATGGTGGTCCGCATTGGCACACGCACCTTTGAAGGGAAACCGGTCACGCGCTGACCTGGGTTCAAAGGCACCACGATGAATGCAGAAGGGGCGGCCAACAGGCCGCCCCTTTTCTGTTCCGGGTCCGGGCGCCGCCTTACAGCGTGCGCTCGACCTCCTCGCGTTCGAAGATCTCGATGACGTCGCCCTGGCGGATGTCGTCATAGTTTTCGAAGGCCATGCCGCATTCCTGGCCCGAGATGACTTCCTTCACCTCGTCCTTGAAGCGCTTCAGCGTCTTCAGCGTGCCTTCGTGGATCACCACGTTGTCGCGCAGCAGGCGCACGCCCGCCGAACGGCGCGCCACGCCTTCGGTAACCAGACAGCCCGCGACCTTGCCGACGCCCGTGACCTTGAAGACCTCGCGGATCTGGGCATAGCCGATGAAGTTCTCGCGCACCTCGGCCGACAGCAGGCCGCTGGCCGCTGCCTTGATGTCGTCCACCAGGTCATAGATGATCGAGTAATAGCGGATCTCGACACCCTTCTGGTTGGCCGAATTGCGGGCCGGGGCATTGGCGCGGACATTGAAGCCGATGACCGGGGCGCGGCTCGCCTCGGCCAAGCCGATGTCGGATTCGGTGATCGCGCCGACGCCGTAATGCAGGACGCGGACGCGCACTTCCTCGTTGCCGATCTTTTCCAGCGCCTGGACGATCGCCTCGGCCGAACCCTGCACGTCGGCCTTCACGACCACGGGCAGTTCGGCCACGTTCTCGTCCGCCTTGGCCTTGGCCATCAGCTGTTCCAGCGTGGTCGCGGCACCGGCTGCGGCGCGCTTGTCCTTGGCGGCCTGGCTGCGGTAATCCGCGATCTCGCGGGCCTGGGCCTCGGTCTCGACCACGTTCAGCACGTCGCCCGCTTCGGGCGTGCCGTTCAGGCCCAGAACCTCGACCGGGACCGAAGGACCGGCTTCGTCCACGCGATCGCCCTTGTCGTTGATCAGGGCGCGCACCTTGCCCCACTGCTCGCCCACGACAAAGATGTCGCCGCGCTTCAGCGTGCCGTTCTGCACCAGGACGGTGGCCACGGGGCCACGGCCCACGTCAAGCTGCGCCTCGATCACCGCACCTTGCGCGGCGCGGTCGGGATTGGCCTGCAATTCCAGGATCTCGGCCTGAAGCGCGATGGCTTCCAGAAGCTCGTCCAAGCCCTTGCCGGTCTTTGCCGATACCTCGACGTCCTGCACGTCGCCGGACATCTTTTCGACCACGACTTCCTGATGCAGCAGCGCGGTGCGCACGCGGTCGGGATCGGCCGTGGGCTTGTCGATCTTGTTGATCGCCACGATCATCGGCACGCCTGCGGCCTTGGCGTGGTTGATGGCCTCGACGGTCTGCGGCATCACCGCGTCGTCTGCGGCAACCACCAGCACCACGATATCCGTGACCTGCGCGCCTCGCGCCCGCATCGAGGTAAAGGCGGCGTGGCCCGGCGTGTCCAGGAAGGTCAGCACGGCGCCGGATTCGGTCTTCACCTGATAGGCGCCGATATGCTGGGTGATGCCCCCGGCCTCGCCCGACACGACGTTCGCCTTGCGGATCGCATCCAGAAGCGATGTCTTGCCGTGGTCCACATGGCCCATGATCGTGATGATCGGCGGACGCGGCCGCAGATCCTCGTCGCGGTCCTGGACCGTGTCGATGACCTGTTCGACGTCTGCATCCGATACACGGACGGCCTTGTGGCCGAATTCCTCGATCACCAGTTCGGCGGTGTCGGCGTCGATGGCCTGGTTGATGGATACCATCATGCCCATCTTCATCAGCGACTTGACCACGTCCGCAGCGCGTTCCGCCATGCGGTTGGCCAATTCGGAAACCACGATGGTTTCGGGCAACTGCACGTCGCGCACCTGCTTTTCGGTGCGCACGTTGCCCATCGCCTTCTGCCGGGCACGGTCCTGCTTGCGCTTCATCGCGGCCAGCGAACGCTGACGCCCGCCTTCGCCGTCAAGCGCCTGGTTCAGCGACAGGCGGCCAGTGCGGCGGCTGTCCTCGGCCTTGGCCTTGGCCTTGGCGTCGCTGTCGCCGCCGCTGTCGCGGCGGTCGCGGTCGGTGCGGCGCGGGCCGGTGGCGATGCCGGGCTTCTCGGCGCGGGACGCGGCGGCCTCGATCGCGGCGCGGTCGGGCGCGGCCGGACGGGCGCCAGCCGGACGGGCGGCAGGGGCGGCGGCACGGGCCGGGCGTTCCGCGGGTTTGGGTTCTTCCTTGCGCTTGGCGGCCTCGGCCGCCTCGCGGGCGCGGCGCTCGTCTTCTTCGGCCTTCAGGCGCAGGGCTTCCTCGCGTTCGCGGTCCTCGCGCTCCTTGGCCTCGATCTCGGCCCGGCGGCGTTCGCGTTCTTCCTCGCGCGCCTTCTCGTCGGCGGCACGCTGGGCGGCTTCTTCGGCCTCGCGGGCCTTGGCGGCGGCAAGCGCCTTCAGCCGGCGCTCCATCTCGGCGTCGGAAATGCCCGCCGGGCGCTTGGAGGGGTCGCCCGCCATCCGCGCCGTCAGCGGGTTCTTTTCCTTCTGGGCATCCGTCATCTGCGTGGCGCCCGGCTTGGGCACCACGACGCGCTTGCGCTTGGTTTCCACGACAACGCTCTTGGTGCGGCCATGGCTGAAGCTTTGCTTGACCTGGCCCGAACGGCCGCTGCCGCCGAGTCCCAGGGTCGATTTTCCGTCTTTGTCGCTCATCTGCGTCTTCATTCCTTCCCGGCCGCCGTATTGCCGCCGTCATGCCCGCGCAGACCCGTCAGTCTGCCGGCTTCCAAGATCACCTTGTCCGTCAGTCCACCCGCCGCAAGCGCGCCGTGTATGACATGATCGCGCCCGAAGGACAAACCCAATTCTGATGCGGTCAGGCAACCGAACCAGCGTCCGCCCGTAGGCGTCCACAGCTTGCCCTTGCCGCGATCCGACCCGTCGCTGGCCTGCAAAAGCACCTTTGCGCGCCCTTCGGCCAGCCAGCCCTTGACCTTTTCGAACCCGGCCACCGCACGGCCCGACTTGCGCGCCAGCGACACAAGTTCGACCAGCCGACGTGCCACGCCCGCCTCGACCAGATCGGCCAGGCCTTCGGGGGCCTTGACCGGAGCCTTCGCGGCACGGGAGAACAACCCCTTGGCCGCCGCCTTGTCGATGGCCGCGCGATCCGCGCTGACCCAGATGCCGCGACCCGGCAGCTTTTCCGCCAGATCCGGCACGACCTGGCCATCCGGCCCGGCCACGAAACGGATCAGTCCAGCCTTGGGCTGGACTTCCCCGGTGACGATGCAGCGCCTTTCGGGCTGATCGTTATCCTTGATGCGACCACCGCGACTCAAGCGGGCAAATCCGGGGCATCACGCCCCGGCCTCCTCGTCGATGTCGTCGCCGGCTTCGGCGTCGTCACTGCTGTTCAGTTCCTCGGGATCGACCCAGCCCAGCATAACGCGGGCGGTCATCACCATGTTCTGCGCTTCTTCCAGCGTCACCTCGAACGGTTCCAGCAGTCCTTCATCCTTGACGCGCTGACCGTTCACGGTGGTCCAGCCACCGGCCAGTTCCCAGTCGGCGCAGGTCGCGAAATCTTCCAGCGTCTTGACGCCGTCCTTGGCCAGTGCCTCTACCATCTGGGGGGTCAGCCCCTCGAATTCAATAAGGCTGTCCTCGGCCCCCAGGGCACGGGCGCTTTCAAGCGCGGCCTTGTTCCGGGCCTCCAGGACGTCGCGGGCGCGGGCCTGCAATTCGGATGCCGTGCCTTCGTCCACGCCCTCGATGGACAGAAGCTCGTCCAGATCGACATAGGCCACTTCCTCCAGGTCGGTGAAGCCTTCGGCGACCAGAAGCTGCGCGAAGAACTCGTCCAGATCCAGGGCGTCCATGAACAACTGGGTGCGGGCGTTGAATTCGGCCTGGCGGCGCTTGGATTCCTCTTCCTCGGTCAGGATGTCGATATCCAGGCCGGTCAACTGGCTGGCCAGGCGCACGTTCTGGCCGCGACGGCCGATCGCCAGGGACAACTGCTCGTCGGGAACGACCACCTCGATCTTGTTGGCCTCTTCGTCGAAGACGACCTTGCTGACCTCGGCGGGCTGCAACGCGTTGACCAGGAAGGTGGCCTGGTCGTCGTTCCAGGGGATGATGTCGATCTTCTCGCCCTGCAATTCGCCCACGACGGCCTGCACGCGGCTGCCGCGCATCCCCACGCAGGCGCCCACCGGGTCGATCGAGTTGTCATAGCTGATCACGGCGATCTTGGCGCGCGAACCGGGGTCGCGGGCCACGGCCTTGATCTCGATGACGCCGTCATAGATTTCCGGCACCTCCATCTTGAACAGCTCGGCCATGAACTGCGGATCGGTGCGCGACAGGAAGATCTGCGGCCCGCGCGATTCGCGGCGCACGTCCTTGACATAGGCGCGGATGCGGTCGTTCGGGCGATAGCTTTCGCGGCCGATCTTCTCGTTGCGGCGCAGGATCGCCTCGCCGCGGCCCACATCGACGATGATGTTGCCGTATTCCTCGCGCTTGACGACGCCGTTGATGATGGTGCCCGCGCGGTCCTTGAATTCCTCGTACTGGCGGTCGCGCTCGGCCTCGCGGACGCGCTGCAGGATGACCTGCTTGGCCGATTGCGCGGCGATGCGGCCCAGTTCGACGGGAGGCACCTGATCCGTGATCTCATCGCCGACCTGCGGGTTGTCCAGATAGGGGCGGGCCTGCTCGACGGTCAGCTGCGCCTGATAATTCTCGACCGCGTCATCCTCGACCACGGTGCGGACGCGGGTGAAGGTCGCGTTGCCGGTCTTGCGGTCGATCTTGACGCGGATGTCCATCTCGGCGCCGTAACGCGACTTGGCGGCACGGGCGAGGCTGTCCTCCATCGCCTCGATGACCAGCTCGGGCTCGATCATCTTCTCGCGCGCGACGGCTTCGGCGGTCTGCAGCAGTTCCAACTGGTTGGCAGAGGTGATTGCCATCACTCACTCCTTGGCATCGGCGTTCTCGCCGTCGTTGTCTTCGGTTTCGATCTCGTCGAAGGCGCTTTCGTCCAGGTTGTCGATCTGGACGCCGGCCTCTTTCTTCTGGCGCAGCATTTCGCGGATCAGCTCGTCCGTCAGGACCAGCTTGGCGTCGGACAGCCAGTCGAACTGCAGCCCGATGGTCTGGACCTCGCCCGCTTCCTCGATGTTCAGCAGGACCTCGTCGCCGCCCTCGCCTTTCTCGACGCCGGCCAGCACGCCCTTGAACCGCTTGCGCCCGTCGATGGCCTGGTTCGTTTCCAGCCGCGCCTCGTAGCCCTCGAAGGTCTCGAAATCCTTTATCCGGGTCAGGGGCCGGTCGATGCCGGGGCTGCTGACCTCCAGGTGATAGTTGTCCTCGATCGGATCCTCGACATCCAGGGTGGCGCTGACGGCCACGGAAATGTCGCCGCAATCGTCCACGTTGATGCCGCCTTCGGGCCGGTCGGCCATGATCTGCAGGGTCGCGGTCTTGCCGCCCTGAAGACGCACGCGGACCAGTTCGAATCCCAGATCCTCGATCACGGGGGCGATGATCTCGGCCAGACGCCGGTCGATGGCGGTCTTGGCAATCAGATCGTTCGACATGAGATCCCTTCGGATGTGAAAAAGGCCCGTCAAGCGGGCCATGCGGAAAGCGCCGGTGGGCAGGGGGTGGAAGCCTGCGCCGCTGTTGAGGCGGTATTTAGCACAAAAAACGTGATAATCAAGTTTAAAGTGGTTTTGCCCGGTCCTGGGCCGCGATCTCGTCCATCACCCTGACCAGTTCCGCCGAGATCCGCGGCTCGGACAGCGCATGTCCCGAGGCGGGGATCATGCGCAGATCGCAGCCTTTCCATCCATCCGCCAGGCGCCAGGCCGAGAGGGGTGGGCAGACCATGTCGTATCGGCCCTGCACGATCACGGCGGGCAGGTGTTCGATCCGGTGCCGGTCCCGCAGAAGCTGGCCTTCGTCCAGGAAGCAGCGGTGCATGAAGTAGTGATTTTCAAGCCGCGCGAAGGCACGGGCGTAATCGGCCGGCGCATGGCTGATGGCGGCCGATTGCAGACCCGCCAGGGCGTTTTCCCACATCAGCCAAGGCTGGGCAAAGCGGCCTTGGCGCCCCACGTCAGCCGAGAACAGCCGCTTGTGATAGGCGGCGATTAGATCGCCCCGTTCCGCTTCCGGGATCGGGTCCCGGAACTGTGCCCAGAGATCGGGAAAGAACCGCCCCGCGCCGCCGCCATAGAACCAGTCCAGTTCCCCCTGCGTGCCCAGGAAGACGCCGCGCAGGATCAGGCCGGTCACCCGCTTCGGATGCGCCTGGGCATAGGCCAGGGCCAGCGTCGCCCCCCAGCTTCCCCCGAACAGCAGGACCGATTCGAGGCCCAGGGTCCGGCGGATCACCTCGATATCCGCAATCAGGTGCGGGGTGGTGTTGGCATGGACCGAGGCCTGGGGCCGCGACCGGCCGCAGCCCCGCTGGTCGAACAGGATCGCGCGGTAATGGGCCGGGTCGAAGAAGCGCCGCATGAACGGGCTGCATCCCCCGCCGGGTCCGCCATGCAGGACCAGCACCGGCCGGCCTTCGGGGTTGCCGCTTTCCTCGACATAGATCTGGTGTCCGTCGCCCACGTCCAGCATATGCCGGGCAAAGGCCTCGGCGCCTGGGTGAAGGCGGCCATGTGTCGCGGCGTTTTGTCCTGCCAATCGGTCCATCACCTTACTATAAGGCCTGACAGACCCGCCTGCCAGAAGGACCGGACCATGACAAGCATCGACCCCGCCGAGATCGCCAAGTTCGAGTCGATGGCCGCGGAATGGTGGGATCCCAGGGGCAAGTTCCGGCCGCTGCACCTGATGAACCCGGTGCGGCTGGATTACATCGCGACCCAGATCGCGGGCGAGTTCGGGCGGGATAGGCGCGATCTGCGCCCCTTCGGGGGCCTGCGGGTGCTGGATATCGGCTGCGGCGGCGGGCTGGTGGCCGAGCCCATGGCGCGGCTGGGCGCCGATGTCGTGGGCGCGGATGCGGCCGAGGGCAACATCGCGGTGGCTTGTCTTCACGCCCGGCAGCAGGGGCTTGCCATCGACTATCGCGCCACCACGGCCGAGGCGATGGCGGGCGAGGTCTTCGACGTGGTCCTGGCGCTGGAAATCGTCGAGCATGTGGCCGACCCGGCCAGCTTCATCGCCACCTGCCGCGACCTGGTCCGGCCGGGAGGGCTGGTGATCCTGTCCACGCTGAACCGCACGGCCCGCAGCTTCGGCGCGGCGATTATCGGGGCGGAATGGATCATGCGCTGGCTGCCGCGCGGCACGCATGACTGGTCGCGCTTCATCACCCCGGACGAACTTGCGGGGATGGCCGGCGGCGCGGGCCTGTCGGTCCTGGGCCGCCGGGGAATGGTCTTCAACCCCCTCAGCTTCGGCTGGTCGCTGTCGGATCGCGATCTGTCGGTGAACTATATCCTCACGGCGCGGCGAGAGGCCTAGTCGTCCTCGCCCTCCAGCCGGATGCGCAATTCGCGCAGGACGGGCAGGGCGGTGCGCACCTTGTCGGCGCCGATGTCGCGCACCACCTCGGCGATCAGGGGCATGAAGGCGGCGATGGCCGCGTCCCGCGCCGCCCGGCCCGCCGGGCTGATCGACACGAACTTGCGCCGCGCATCGTCCCAATCGGGGCGGATGTGGACATGGCCCGCCCATTCCAGCCGCGACAGCGTGTTGGTCATCGCCCCGCGCGTGACATGAAAGGCCTGGGCCAGTTGGGCGGGGGTGCGTTCCTCGTTCACATGCGCCAGCAGGTTCAGGACCGAGAAATGCGAAATCTGCATCCCGCGCGGCAGGGCCTTGCCGATCAGGTTGCGCGACAACTGCTCGGCGATCAATACCTCGGCGAACAGGCTTGCGGCAAGCCGGTCATTGGCCTTGGGACGGTCGGTATCGGTCGCGGATAAGGGCATGGATCCAGAAGAAGAAAATGTGGGGTTCGCGGGCGGGGCGAAGCCGGGACCGTGCCCCGCCCCATGGCCCTTGGTCAAGTCCGACAATCGCCGGACCTTGCGTCAACCGCGCCGTCAGGCGGCGCCTGCCAGCAGGCCGTCCAGCTTGCCTTGGCGTTCCAGGTCGAACAGGTCGTCGCAGCCGCCCACATGGCGCTCGCCGATGAAGATCTGCGGGACCGTGCGGCGGCCATGGGCGCGCTGGGTCATCTGCGCGCGGACCGCAGGATCGGCGCCGACGTCGATTTCGTCAAACTGCACGTTCTTTTCGCGCAAAAGGCCCTTGGCGCGGATGCAGAAGGGACAGGTGCGCGTGGTATAGATGGTGATCGCAGGTTGGGTCATGGGGTGCGGTTCCTTTCCTTTGTGACCCCATACCTAGTCATCCTTGACCGACCTTGCCAGAACCGCGACCGAAACCGGCCCTGATCCCGCCGCCAGCAGCGCATCCGTCGCCGCGGCCATGGTCGCGCCCGATGCCATCACGTCATCGACCAGCAGCACGGGCCGGTCCCGCAATGCCGCCACGCGCCGGGGGTTCACGGCAAGGGCCCCGGCGATGTTGGCGAAACGGTCCCCGACGCCGCGATGGTCCTGACCGGGCGTATGGCGGCACCGTAGCAGCAGGTCGGGCAGGTGCAATGCCTTGTGGGTCCGTGCCACCCGCGCGGATATCAGCGCCGCCTGGTTGTACCGGCGCTTCAGCAGCCGCCGCAGATGCAGCGGGATCGGCGCCACGATGGTGTCGGCGTCAATCAGGGGCGCCGCCGTGCGGGCCAGCCATGCCGCCAGCGCAGGCGCCAGATCCGGCCGGTCGCCATGCTTCAGCGCCAGCACCAGCTTGCGCCCCGCACCGGAATAGACCATCGCCGCCCGCCCGCGTTGCCAAGGCCGCGCCATCGACAGGCAGTCGTCGCAGGTCAGCGTTGGATCATCCGCGCCCGTCCCGTCGTCCGGCAGCGGCACTCCGCAGCGGGCGCAGGCCGCGCCGGTGATGAACCGCGTTTCGGGAAAGCAGGCCGGGCAAAGCTGCCCCGGTCCTTCGGCCCCGCCGGTCACGGGGGTGCTGCACGCCACGCATTGCGGCGGATAAAGCAGGCGCAACGCGCCTTTCATCGCCCCCTGAAGCACCCTATGTTCCATCCCCATGACCAAACCCGCACAAGACCGTCCGACCCTGACCGACCGCCCCGCGCTGCTGCGCCAGCGGGACCGGGCGAATCGTCGGGGCTTTGCCGATATCCTGCACCGGCTTGCCGCCGACGAGATCCAGGATAGGCTGTCCGAGATTAACAGAAGGTTTACCGCACCCGCCGTGGTGACGGGTTTTCCTGACTTCTGGGCACAGGTCCTTCCCGATGCTCGCGTCGTTTCCGACGAACCCGTGCTTGATCTGCAACCCGGCGCGCATGATCTGGTCGTCCACGCCATGGCGCTGCACTGGGCCGACGATCCGGTGGGCCAGATGGTTCAATGCGCCCGCGCCCTGCGCGAGGACGGGCTGTTCATCGCCGCCTGCTTCGGCGGCCAGACCCTGCAGGAACTGCGCGCCGCCCTGGCCCAGGCCGAGGTGGAGATGACGGGCGGCCTGTCCCCCCGGATCCTGCCGATGGGGGAAATCCGCGACATGGGCGGGCTGCTGGGCCGCGCCGGGCTGGCCCTGCCGGTGGCCGATCTGGTCACCCAAAAGGCCAGCTATCGCGACCTGTTCCACCTGGCCCATGACCTGCGCGCCATGGGCGAGGGAAACGCCATGGCCGCCCGCCTGCGCCGCCCGACGGGACGCGCGGTCTTTGCCCGCGCCGCCGCGATCATGGCGGAACACCATGCCGACCGCGACGATCCGTCCCGTATCGCCACGACATTCGATCTGGTTTTTCTGACCGGATGGTCGCCCTCGGAGACGCAGCCCAAGCCGCTGCGGCCGGGATCGGCCACGACACGACTTGAAGACGCGCTGAAAGAAATCAGGACCAGGAAGACATGAAGCCAGCCCATGCGCCCGCAGACCACCCCTCGATCCCCAGGAAGAAGACGGGGATCCTGATCGCCAACCTGGGAACGCCGGACGGCTATGACTATTGGTCGATGCGCCGCTATTTGAACGAATTCCTGTCCGACAAGCGGGTGATCGACTATCCGGCCTGGAAATGGCAGCCGCTGCTGCAGGGGATCATCCTGACCAAGCGGCCCTTCACCTCGGGCAAGAACTACAAGCTGATCTGGAACGAGGACAAGAACGAAAGCCCGCTGATGACCATCACCCGGTCCCAGACCGAGGCCCTGCGCGAACGCGCCCAGGCCGAATGGGGCGACAGCGTGATGGTCGAATTCTGCATGCGCTATGGCAACCCCTCGACCCCCGACGTGCTGGACCGGATGGTCAAGGCGGGCTGCCAGCGGATCGTGTTCCTGCCGCTTTATCCGCAATATGCGGGCGCGACCTCGGCCACCGCGAACGACCAGCTGTTCCGGGCGCTGATGGCGCAGAAATGGCAGCCCGCGGTCCGCACCTGCGAGCCTTACTTCGACCGGCCCGATTACATCGCGGCCCTTGCGGCGTCGGTCCGCCGGAAGCTGGGCGACAAGGTGCCGGCCAAGCTGGTCGCCAGCTATCACGGGATGCCGAAACGATATCTGCTGGAGGGCGATCCCTATCACTGCCAGTGCCAGAAAACCTCGCGCCTGCTGAAAGAGGCGCTGGGCTGGCCCGACGGTGTGATCGACACGACCTTCCAGTCCGTCTTCGGGACCGAGGAATGGCTGCGCCCCTATACGGTCGAACATGTGGCCGAACTGGCGAAACGCGGCATCACCGACATCGCCGTCATCTCGCCCGCCTTCGCGGCCGACTGCATCGAGACGCTGGAGGAGATAAACGGCGAGATCCGCGAAAGCTTCGAACACGCGGGCGGCAAGGACTTCACCTATATCCCCTGCCTGAACGACGATCCCGCCCATATCGAGGCGATGCTGGAGGTCGTGCGCGAGAACATCGCGGGCTGGATCTGACGTTTTTCCTAAGAAAACGTGATCCTGACGGGTTTATCCTGTCTGGAACCCCTTGGCTGGGGGTCGGTTTGGTGTCCAACACAGGAGGAACGGATGACCAGACTGGATGCCCCTGCAACCCCCGAGGAACAGCGCGCGCTGAGCCGCGATGAAATGGAACTGGCCAACCAGTCCCGCCAGCCCGGACTGGGCCAATTGTCCGACCAGGATCTATCCGATCTGGTGTCTCGCTTGCGCGAACGACGCAACCGGGCGCGTGACATCGGCGACCGTCAGGGTCGTGAGGCGCGAGGCAAGGCAGCCCCTTCGGGCGCGACGGCCGCAGGCGGCAACGAAGGCACGCGGAGCAAGCTGGACTATCTGAACGACGCCCTGAACCGGGCAATGGCCGAGCGTCACCGGCGTCGTGCGGATGGCGCGGCGGATGAACTCCAAGATGCGCAGCCTGATCAGGTCGAGCTGGCGCAGAAGGCGCTTGCCGCAAAGCAGGCGACCGACCGGCCTTCCCCGATGTTGGAGGAGGGCGGGCCGCTGCATCCGAACGATCCCGATGCTGATCAGGGCAAGCAGGCCCTGGCCCATACCGAACGCGACACTGCCCCGTCCGGAGCATTCGATCACGCCGGCGAGCGCCCCGCGCGAGAGCGGTCCAACGCCCGGTAGGGGACGTTCCGAGCCCAAAGAATGCCCAGCGAAAAGGCCGCCGGCTGGACCGGCGGCCTTTCACTGTTCGATGGGGCTGTGCTTGTCGGGTCAGATCACCAGAACCTGCGTCCCGATCTTGGTCAGGGTATACAGTTCCTTGATATGCTCGTTATACAGGCCGATGCAGCCGTTCGACGACTTGCGGCCGATCTTGCGCGTGTCATGGGTGCCGTGGATGCGGTAATACTGCCAACTCAGCCACAGCGCATGGGTGCCCAGCGGATTGTCCGGTCCCGGCGGCACGAAATCCGGCCATTCGGGGTTGCGGGCCTTCATCTCGGGGGTGGGCGACCAGCTTGGGCCTTCGACCTTCTTGATGATCTCGGTCCGGCCGGTGCGGGTCAGATCCTCGCTGACCGGGATGGACGAGGGATAGACGCGGTAGGTGTTGCCGTCTTCAGACCAGTAATGCACCGCACGCGAGGTCAGATCGCACAGGATCGCACCGTTGGTGAGGTTCTGGAAATGCGGCTGCCAGCTTTGCGCCGAAAAGCTGGAAATGTTGTGGCGCTGATCGGCGGCCGGGTCGTACTGGACCGCACCCGCGTCCGGGGTCGCGCCGGGCATCGCGCCGGGTGTCGCGCTATAGATCGGCTGGCCCGTATAAGGGTCGATCTGCTGGCCGAACGACGGCAATGCCAGACCCGCAGCCCCCAAGGCTGCGGCCGAACCCAGGAAGGTCCGGCGATTGATTGCAGATGACTTGCTCATCTTCCCATGTCCTTCGAAGGATGACCGTTCTTGCTGGACGGCCTTGACCACTCCGCCTCATGCGGCAGGAGATTTCTATAAGCCGGGCCAGCGATTCCATCAATTCAAAGTGCCGTGGACGCGAAGATGCCACAAAGGCGATTTTCACGAATTCGTGGGTTTGATCGGTCGGGCGCCATTCGATAGATCTGCGCACAAGAAAAACGAGGGATGGCGGAAAAATGCCGAATTTCAAGGTTATCGCGGCCCTGTCGCTGATGGCGCTGGCGGCGTGCCAGCCGCGCAGCCTGCCTCCGGTCGCGCCGGGCGGGCAGGCGATGCCCACGGGCAACCAGATCAGCGCCGCCGAGGAACAGCAAATTCCGATCCGCGTGTTGCAGCAAATCAACACGCTGCGGGCAAACATCGCCGCGCCGGCCCTGACGCTGAACCCGCAACTGTCCGCGGCGGCCTTGGCACATTCGCGCGACATGTCGGCCCAGAACCGGGCCTGGCACTGGGGGTCGGACGGATCCTCGCCCTTGGACCGGGCGCGCCGGGCGGGTTATTTCGGCAATGTCGTCGGCGAGAACATCTCGGAATCCTATGAAAACGACATGCAGACGCTGAGCGCCTGGATGGGCACCCGCGATACGCGCGATGTCATCATGGACCCGGCCGCCACGAATCTGGGCTTTGCCTGGTATCAGGAACCCTCGGGCAAGCTGTGGTGGACGCTGCTGACGGGCAGCTGAATGCAAAAGGCCCCGGATCGTCCGGGGCCTTGTCCATTCCGGGGCAATCCAGCCGGATCAGGGATTGATGACGATCGGCACGCCGGGGCGGAGCATCGCATAGACCTCCTCGATCTCCTCGTCCTTGACGGCGATGCAGCCTGCCGTCCAGTCGCGGTTCTTGGGCGCGAAGCGGTTGCCGTCGGGGCCGCGTCCATGGATGAAGATGTCGCCGCCCGCGTGCCGGCCCAATGCGGCCGCCAAGGCCGTGTCCCGTTCATTCGGATAGGAGACTCCGACAGACAGGTGATAGCGGCTGCGCGGGTTGAAGCGGTCGATGTAATAGATCCCTTCCGGGGTCTTGCCGTCGCCTTCGAACTGCTTGTGGCCCACGGGCACGTTGCCCAGGCCCACGTCATAGGATTTCAGCACGGTCGTCCCATGCAGAAGATACATCTTCCGGGCGCCCTTGTTGACCACGACCTGGGTCACGGCGGGGCCGTTATAGGCCTTGAACTTGCTTTCCGGTTTGCCGCAGGCCGCCACGAAGGCAAGCAAGGAAAAGGCGACGGCGCGGCGCGTTGGCTTGAACATCACTGCCTCTGACATTTTTGGTTTTTTATGGTCGTTTCATATCACAAGCCAGTGGGATCTGGCTAGGTTCTGGCGAATTCCGCCACGGTTTCGACATGGGGGGACCATCGGAACTGATCGACCACCCACAGCCGGGTCAGCGTAAAACCGCCAATGGCAAGAAGCTGCGCATCCCTTGAAAAATTCACCGGATCGCAGGCCACGAAGGCTATCTTGTCGATGCGCGAGGCCGCGATTTCACGGGCTTGCGCCTCGGCCCCCGCACGGGGCGGGTCGATCACGATTACGTCAAACCGGTTCAGTTCATCGGCAAGCATCGGTCGGCGGGCAAGGTCGCGAATCTCGGTCGTGACGCGGTTCAGGCCGGGGGCGCCCCGCCACCCCGCGTCCAGGGCGGTCAACGGGGCTGCCAGCCCCTCGACCGCATGGACCGCTGCCCCCTTGGCCAGGGGCAGCGAAAACGTTCCGCATCCTGCGAACAGATCGACGATTCGCATGGCGCCCGCCGTGACAGCCTGAACCCCGGCCAGCAGCGCGGCTTCTCCCTCAAGCGTTGCTTGCAGGAAGCCCGCCGGAGGCGGCACGACCCGCGCAAGGCCCATGGGAAGGGCAGGCGGACGACGGGTGATCGACTGGCCGTCCCCTGCCTGATCCAGCCAGGTCAGCCGCGCCAGATCGCCTTCATCCGCCAGCGCGGCAAGGTCCTGGAACAGCGCGGGATCCATCGGCTTGCCGCCAGTCACGGCCACATCCAGTCCGGCGGGGCCGTGGATCACCGTCATGGACAATTCGCCGCCGCGCGAGGCGCCGGCCACGGTGATCCGCCGCAGCAAGGGCAGGGCAGCCGTGATCTCGGGCCGCATGACGTGGCATTCGGCCAGATCCACGATCACGTCAGATGCGCGGGCGTGAAAACCGACCAAGGCGCCCTTCTTTGTGCGCCGCCCCGACAGCACCGCCCGCCGCCGCGACCGGGGGGGCGAGACATGGACCCCTTCCACCGGCGCGGGCAAGCCGCGCGCGGCCAGGGCCGTTTCCACCACCTGCCGCTTCCAGGCGGTCGTGAAACCGTCCGAGGCGTGCATCAGCGAACAGCCCCCGCAGGCGCGGTAATGCGCGCAGACGGGCCGCACCCGGTCGGGCGAGGGCGTGACGATGCGGGGCGCGGCGATGCGCCCCCCTTCGGCTTCGCCCTCGATCTGTTCGCCCGGCAGGGTCAGGGGCGCCAGGGCGCGGCCCGCCTCACCAACCGCCACCCCGTCGCCGCGACGGCCCAGGCGTTCGACATGCCAAAGACTCATTCCGCCGCTTCCTCGGTCCCCAGGAAGCCGCCCGATTGCCGGTTCCAGTAGCGCGCGTAAAGCCCGCCTCGCGCCAGCAGTTGCCCGTGGCTGCCCTGTTCGACGATCCGGCCCGCATCCATGACGATGATCCGGTCCAGTTCGGCGATGGTGGACAGGCGGTGCGCGATGGCCAGCACCGTCTTGCCCTTCATCGCGCGGGACAGGGCATCCTGGACCTGGGCCTCGACCTCGCTGTCCAGGGCACTGGTGGCCTCGTCCAGGACCAGGATCGGGGCGTCCTTCAGGAAGGCGCGGGCCAAGGCGATCCGCTGGCGCTGCCCGCCCGACAGCTTGACCCCGCGTTCGCCCAGATGCGCGTCATAGCCCTTGCGTCCCTGATGGTCCTGAAGGGTCAGGATGAAGTCATGCGCCTCGGCCGCCTTGGCGGCTGCCTCGATCTCGGCCTGCGTGGCGCCGGGGCGACCATACAGGATGTTGTCGCGGGCGGATCGGTTGAACATCGCGGTTTCCTGCGTGACCATGCCGATCTGGCGGCGCAGGCTTTCCTGGGTCACCTCGCGCAGGTCGTGCCCGTCGATGCGGATCGCGCCTTTTTCCACGTCGTAAAGCCGCAACAGCAGCGCCACCATCGTGGACTTGCCCGCACCCGAGGCGCCGACAATGCCCACCTTCTCGCCCGCGCGGATATGCAGGTCGATGTCGGCAAGGCCCCCTTCGTCGCGGCCATAGGCAAAGCCCACGTGATCGAAGTCGATGCGTCCCGCGACCCGGTCCAGGGGCAGGGCGTCGGGCGCGTCGGTCAGGGCATGGGCCGGGGACAGGGTCTTCATGCCGTCCTCGACCTCGCCCACGCTGCCCCAGATGCCCATCAGCGCCATGCTGACCCAGCCGGTCATCTGCGACAGGCGCATGGCGATCGCGCCCGCAGCCGCCACGTCGCCCGGCGTGGCCTGGCCCTGCCGCCACAGCATGATCGACCCGCCGACCAGGATCACCGGCAGGATGCCCGCGATCACCATCAGCGACATGCGGAAGGTGCTGCTGACCACGCCGAAATCCAGCGCGCGTTCGCGAAAGCCCGCCATGGCGCCAAGGGCCGCCCGATCCTCGTGTTCGGCATGGGCGAACAGCTTGACGGTCTTGATGTTGGTGATGGTATCGACGACCTGGCCGGTGATCATCGCGCGGGCCGAGGCGCGGGCGCCGGATTTCGCCCGGATGCGCGGCAGGAAGAACCGGATCAGGCCCAGATAGGCCAGCATCCACAGGATCAGCGCAACCGCGCCCCAGGTATCGACCGAGACCAGGAAGGCCGCCGATCCCAGCACGGATGCCAGCGCGAAGGCCACCACGTTCACCATTTCCGAGGCAACGTCGGTGACGGCGCGGGCCGTCTGCATCTGCTTCTGCGCCAGCCGCCCCGCGAAATCGTTGTCGAAGAAGGCGACGGCGTGGCCCATGGTCCAGCGGTGGATCCGGGACAGGACCAAGGGCAGCACGTTCGGTCCGATGATGACGCTGCTGGTCGCGGTGGAAAAGCCGAAGATCAGCGGCCGCAGCAGCAGGAAGAAGCCCACGAAAGCCGCGATCAGCAGGCTGTTCTGGCCCCAGAAGGCGCCCGGATCGCCCGTCGCGATGGCATCCACCACCCAGCCCAGCAGCACGGCGGCCACCACGTCGGCAACCCCGCCCAAGGCCGAGGCGATGCCCGCCAGCCCCAGCCCGCCCCAGGCGCCCGACAGGCACCAGCGGAAGAAGGCCAGCAGCGTGGCGGGTGGAGGGCCGTCCGCCGGGCGGAAGGCGTCGATCAGGCGGCCAAGGCGGTGGTGCAGGGTCATGCGGTCTCTCCGGCCAGCAGGGCGATGTCGATCAACGCGGGCGCGGGCAAAGCGAAGCCCGCGTCGATCCAGGCATCCTCGGCGGCCTTCAGCGCCCGCCCAAGGGCGGGGCCTTGCAGATGCGGTTGCAGGTCGGCGGCGCTGATCGGCAGCGACCGCGCGGCGGTTCGCGCCTCGGCCCAGCCTTCGCGTGGCCCGGCGGTCTGGACCAGGGCGGCGGCGGCATCGGCCAGATCGCCGCGCAGATGATAGGCGATGCGGTTGAAGGACCAGCCCTGCATCAGGGCAGTCACAAGCGCGCGGTGATCGCGCGCCTCATTCCGGGACAGGCGCAAGGCATCCGCAAGGTCCCCCTGCGACAGCGCCGCCAGACGCGCAAGCCAATGCGCGGGGGATTGCAGCGCATAAAGCCTGTCCGGCGTCGCATCGGGCAGGATCTTGTCCAGAACACCCGTCTGCTGCATCAGCCGCACGGCGGGAACGGGGTCGGGGGCCGCAAGCAGCTTGCGCAGTTCCTGCCCGATCCGTTCGCGCGAAATCCCGTCCAGCCCGTCCCGGCCGTCCCGGCAGGCCGCCACGGCAGCGGGATCGGCGTCCCGGCCATACCAGGCCAGGAAGCGGAAGAAGCGCAGGATGCGCAGATAATCCTCGGCAATGCGCTGCGCGGGATCGCCGACAAAGCGCAGTCGCCGGGCGCGCAGGTCGTCCAGTCCCCCGACTGGGTCGATCACCCCGCCATGCCGGTCGGCATAAAGCGCGTTCATGGTAAAGTCGCGCCGCTGCGCGTCCTGGTCCAGATCGTCGGAAAAGGCCACCACGGCATGTCGCCCGTCGGTTTTGACATCATGGCGCAGGGTCGTGACCTCGAACCCCCGGCCGTCCGACACGACCGTCACCGTGCCGTGGTCGATCCCCGTGGGCACGGGCCTGAGGCCCGCCGCCTGGGCCAGTTGCGTCACCACGCCGGGCGGCGCATCGGTCGCCAGGTCCAGGTCGCCCACCGGTTCGCCCAGAAGCGCGTTCCGCACCGCGCCCCCGACCAGCCAGGCACGATACCCGCCCGCCTCGATGGCGTCGAAGACCGATTGCAGCGCAGGATCCTGCATGACCTGTTCGGGAAGCCGGGTCACGCCCGGATCCTTCTGGCCAGGCCCAGCAGGATCCTCGCGGTCGCGCCCCAAAGGTAATAGGGACCGAAGGGCGCCGCGTGATAGCTGCGCCAGCCCTCGCGCCAGCGGCGGCGTTCGACCCGGTAGCGGGACGGATCGGCGACATGGTCGAAGGGAAGGGCAAAGGCCTCCTCGACCTCGCCCGGCTCGGGCAGGGGCTGGAAGGCGCCCCGGACAATCCCGATGACCGGGGTCACGGCAAAGCCCGTCACGGTGCGGTGCGGCGGCAGGGTGCCCAGCAGATCGACCTGGGCGGCATCCAGCCCCACTTCCTCGCGCGCCTCGCGCAGGGCTGCGGCGATCTCATCGGCGTCGGTCGGATCCACCTTGCCACCTGGCAGGGCGATCTGGCCGGGATGATGGCGCAGACCCGAGGCACGCTTGGTCAGGATCAGGCGGCCGTCATCCTCGTGGAACGCGGCCAGCACCCCCGCCGGGCGCAGGGAACCCGGCAAGGGGGCCACGTCCGGGTTCAGGTCGTAATCCGAACTAGGCCCTGCCGGAACCGACAGGGCCTGACGCAGAAGGTCTTCGGACCAGGCCGGGATCACTCGGCCGCCCTGTCGGGCAGAGGCTGGCCCTCGGCATCCACCGTCGCCTCGAACCCCAGGCTGTGGGGGTCGAATTCGTAATGCGCGCCGCAGAACTGGCAATCGGCCGTCACGATGCCCTCATCGGTGGTCATGTGCGCGATGTCCTTGGCGGAATAGATCGACAGCGTTTCCCGAACCCGGTCGGAGGTGCAGGAACAGCCGAATTCCACCCGCTGCGCGTCGAAGACACGGGGTTCTTCCTCGTGGAACAGGCGCAGCAGCAGGTCGGTCGGCCCGACCGAGGGGCCGATCAGCTCCAGCACCTCGACCGTGTCCAGAAGCATGTTGGCGCGGTTCCAATCTTCGGATTCCGCGCCTTGCAGGATGTCGGCGGCCTGGATCAGCCCGCCTTCGCCGCTGCCCCCTTCGCCCTGCATCGGGGTCGCCGGCAGGGTTTGCAGCATCACGCCGCCGGCGCGCCACCGGCTGTCCTGTCCCGACAAGCGCGATGCGCCGCTGGCAAGCTGGAACCGGGTCGGCAGCTGTTCGGATTGCGCGAAATAGGTCTGCGCGCAGGCCGACAGCGATCCGCCCGAAAGCGGGGTGATCCCCTGATAGGGCAACGAGCCCTGGCCCTGGTCGATCAGGATGGCGAAATACCCCTCGCCCACCTGTTCAAAGGGCGGGCGGCCGTCCAGGCGGTCGGCATCGAAACTGGCCCAGGCGCGGATGCGGGCCGGGGCGCCGTCCTGCTGGGGCGCGAAATAATCGGCGGCCAGCGTGCGGATCGCGCCATTGCCGCGGACCTGCAGGCTCAGCTTCCAGCGCAGCTTGACGGTGGGGCCGATCAGGGCCGCCAGCAGCGCCAGTTCGGCAACCAGGGCACCCACCGGCGCGGGATAGTCGTGGCGCGACAGGATGTGATCCAGCACCCCGTCCAGCCGTGCGACGCGGCCGCGAATGTCCGAACGGTCCAGCTGGAACGGCAAAACCGTGTCGTCCCACGCGATCTGGTTGATCTTGCTCATGCGATATTCCTGAAATCGGGGCAGGCCCGCAGGGTGGCGGGCCGGGTCGCGCCCAATATAGGAACTTTGCAGGCGATCCCAAGGGGGTGGCTTTTGCGCGGCGTCCCGCTGCGCTAAGGGAAAGCCATCGAACCCGGAGTCCGCATGATCCGCCGATACGGCCATTCCCCCAGGCGGGGGCAGCCTTACCCCCTGCGACCGGGGGCCTATGGCCTTCTGGTGCGCGAGGGACGGCTGCTTCTGACCCGCCAGGCTGCGCCCGAACCCGAATACCAGTTGCCGGGCGGGGGCATCGACGCCGGAGAGACCGGCCTGCGCGCGCTGCACCGCGAGGTGTTCGAGGAAACCGGCTGGACCATCGGCAATCCCCGCTGGCTGGGCACCTATCGCCGCTTTGCCTTCATGGCCGATTACGGGCGCCATGCCGAAAAACTGTGCCATGTCTGGATCGCACGGCCCATCCTGCGCCTGTCACCCCCGTCCGAGCCGCATCACAGCGCGCATTGGGCCAGCCCGCTTGCGGCCATGACCCTGCTGGCCGATCCGGGCGCGCGGGCGTTCCTGGCCCGGTTCCGGCACCTGGTCTAGCGCCGCGGCAGGGGCACGGTTTCGGCGGGGGCAAGATATTCGATCAGCACGGCCGACATGTCGTCCTGGCGTTCGCCCCGGCAATATTCCGACACCGACCAGGCCATCGATTCCAGAAAGACATGCCCGCCCAGAAAGGCGTTGGTGCGCAGGATCGCCTCGACCCCGTCGTCCCCCAGAAGGCGGCCCGCGGGGTTCGTGGCTTCGGTGATGCCGTCCGAGCAGATCAGCAGCCGGTCGCCCGGTTCCAGGATCACGTCGATCTCGTCGAAGACGGGCCGTTCGAAGACCCCGATCGGCATCCCGCCATTGCCCAGCGGCTGGACCGATCCGTCGGCGCGCTGCAGGACGGGATGGGGGTGTCCCGCCTGGACCATCCGCAACCTGCCGGTCACATGGTTCAGGTCGGCATAGATCATCGTGTAATAGGTGTCGGTCGCCATCTCCTCGAGCATCATGTTGTTGAAGAAATGCGCAAGCGCCGCCGGGCTGACGGCATCGGTTCCGGTCTGGGCGGCGCGCAACGCGACATTCTGGTCGGCCGAGCCGGACAGATGGACCGAAAGCTGCGCGGTCAGCAGCGCGGCCGTCACGCCATGGCCGGAAACGTCCAGGGCATAGATGCCCACCCGATCATCGCCGATGGGAAAGAAGCCCACCAGATCGCCGCCGATATGTCCCGCCGGCCGCAGCAGCAGCGACAACTGGATCGGACCGAAGCGGCCCGATCGCTGCTTGACCAGTCCTTGCTGCAACTTCCGCGCCTCTTGCAGGTCGCGGTCTATCGCGGCCTGGGTATCGCGCAACCGGTCAAGTGCGGCGCGAAGCTGGGCATTGCTGGATCGCAAATCCTCCTCGACCCGCAGGATGCGTTCGCCTGCGGCCAGGCGGGCCAGCAGATCCTGCTTGGTGACGGGCATGGCCAGGAAGTCGTCTGCCCCCGCCTCCAGCCCGCGGGCGATATCCTCGTGATCCTGGGCCGAGGTCAGCAGCACGAAATAGCCGTATCTGCTGCGTTCCCCGGTGCGGAAGGCGCGGCACAGATCCAGGCCGGATTCCATGCCCGCCGCACCGGGAATGATCCAGTCGGACAGCACGATATCGGGTTCGATCCGCTGGCACAGTTGCAGCGCATCGGCGACCGATCCCGCCTCCAGCACCTCATAGCGTGCGCGGCGCAAGGGGACGGACAGGATGCGTCGCTGGGCATCGCTGGGGCTGACGATCAGCACGCGCCGTATCAGCCGGTTGGTGGTCGGCTTGGCAAGAACAGGGGACAGGCGATTCGTGCGTTTCATGCAAATGTGATAACCCCTTGGCAGTAAAGGGGCGGTTAAATCACACCAGCAATTCTGCCAGAATCTCGTCGTTGGTGATGTCGCGATAGACGAAACCGGCGTGGTCCAGTCGCGACTTCAGCGCCATCAGGTTCTGCGGGGCCGAGGTTTCGATGCCGATCAGGATCGAGCCGAAGTTGCGCGCCGATTTCTTGAGATATTCGAACCGCGCCACGTCGTCGTCGGGACCAAGCATCTCCAGGAAGTCGCGCAGCGCGCCGGGACGCTGGGGCAGGCGCAGCACGAAATACTTCTTCACCCCGGCAAAACGCTGGGCGCGTTCCTTGACCTCGGGCAGGCGCTCGAAATCGAAGTTCCCGCCCGAGCAGACGCAGACCACCCGCTTGCCGGTCAGATCGCCCAGATCGCCCAGCACGTCGATGGCAAGCGCGCCCGCGGGTTCCAGCACCACGCCTTCGGTGTTCAGCATCTCCAGCATGGTGATGCAGATGCGGTCCTCGGGCGCCAGATGAACGTCTTGCGGGGCAAAGCGGCGCAGCGCCTCGAAGGGCAGGGCGCCGATGCGGGCCACGGCGGCGCCGTCCACGAAATTGTCCACGCCGGGCAGCGCGACCGGCGCGCCCTGCTGCAAGGCCGCCTGCAGGCTGGCCCCGCCCAGCGGTTCGGCAAAGGCGAACTGCGTGGCAGGCGCAACATCCGCGAAGTAACGCGTGACGCCCGCCGCAAGGCCGCCGCCGCCCACGGGCAGGACCACCAGATCCGGCGCCTCGTCCAACTGCCACAGGATTTCCTGTCCCACCGTCGCCTGGCCCTCGATCACGTCGGCCGAATCGAAGGGCGGCAGGAACTGGGCGTCCTGCTCGGCCGCGAAGACCTGGGAAGCCGCCAGCGTCTGGTCGAAGTAATCGCCCGTCAGCACGATCTCGATCGCGTCGCCGCCGAAGACCTTTGTCTTGTCGATCTTCTGCTTGGGCGTCGTCACCGGCATGAAGATCGTGCCCCTTGCCCCGAAATGGCGGCAGGCATAGGCCACGCCCTGCGCGTGATTGCCGGCACTGGCGCAGACGAAATGCGCGTTCCCGGCCGCCCCCGGCGTCACCCGCTTGCGCATCGCGTTGAAGGCCCCCCGCAGCTTGTAGCTGCGCACGGGCGTCAGATCCTCGCGCTTGAGCCAGATGTCCGCCCCGAACTTGGCCGACAGGTGGTCGTTGCGCTGCAAGGGCGTCGGCTCGAACAGGTCGCGGATCGCGGCCTCGGCCTGGGCGACGCATTCGGGAAAGCTGAGGGCGGGGTCGCGGAGGGCAGGATTTTCCATGCGCCTGCGCATGACGCGAAAGCGCGCGTTTGGCAAGGGGAAGCACAGCCCGGCCCTTGTGACACCGCGCCTTCTGCCGTATTGCCCCGGAAACTTTGCCGAAGGGTTAACCGCATGACCGACGCGCCGAAAAAAGTCGTCCTTGCCTATTCGGGCGGGCTCGACACCTCGATCATCCTGAAATGGCTGCAGACCGAATACGGCTGCGAGGTGATCACCTTCACCGCCGACCTGGGCCAGGGCGAGGAACTGGAACCGGCGCGCCAGAAGGCCGAGTTGCTGGGCATCGCGCCCCAGAACATCCATATCGAGGATCTGCGCGAGGAATTCGTGCGCGACTTCGTCTTCCCGATGTTCCGCGCCAATGCCGTCTATGAGGGGCTGTATCTGCTGGGCACCTCGATCGCGCGGCCGCTGATTTCCAAGCGGCTGGTGGAACTGGCCCATCAGCACGGCGCCGATGCGGTGGCCCATGGCGCGACCGGCAAGGGCAACGACCAGGTGCGGTTCGAACTGTCGGCCTATGCGCTGGATCCGTCGATCAAGGTCATCGCGCCCTGGCGGCTGTGGGATCTGACCAGCCGCACCAAGCTGATCGAGTTCGCCGAACAGAACCAGATCCCCATCGCCAAGGACAAGCGCGGCGAGGCGCCCTTCAGCGTGGACGCGAACCTGCTGCACACCTCGTCCGAAGGGAAGGCTCTGGAAAACCCGGCCGAGGCCGCGCCGGATTACGTCTATCAGCGCACCGTGAACCCCGAGGATGCGCCGGATCAGCCGGAATTCGTGGAAATCACCTTCGAACGCGGCGATGCGGTGGCGATCGACGGCCAGGCCCTGTCGCCTGCCACCATCCTGACCCGCCTGAACGAACTGGGCGGCAAGCACGGCATCGGGCGGCTGGACTTCGTGGAAAACCGCTTCGTCGGCATGAAGTCGCGCGGCATCTATGAAACGCCGGGCGGCACGATCCTGCTGGAAGCCCATCGCGGGATCGAGCAGATCACGCTGGACAGCGGTTCGGGCCACCTCAAGGACAGCCTGATGCCGCGCTATGCCGAACTGATCTACAACGGCTTCTGGTTCAGCCCCGAACGCGAGATGCTGCAGGCGCTGATCGACAAGTCGCAGGAACATGTCTCGGGCACCGTGCGGCTGAAGCTCTACAAGGGGCTTGCCTCCTGCGTGGGCCGCTGGTCGGACCAGTCGCTTTACTCCGAAGCGCATGTCACCTTCGAGGATGACGCGGGCGCCTATGACCAGAAGGACGCGGCAGGCTTCATCCGCCTGAACGCGCTGCGCCTGAAGCTGGTCGCGAACCGCAACGCGCGGAACAGGTAATCCGCCCCATCATGAACCCAGGGCCGCGGCATGTCCCCGCGGCCTTTTCTTTTGCGCAGGCCTGTCCCACAGTGGCCCGGTCCAGCAGAAGGCCCGCTCCATGATTGACCGTCCCGCCCGCATCAGCATCGTCACCGTCAGCGACCGCGCCGCCCGCGGCGAATACGAGGACAAGGGCGGCCCCGGCGCCGAGGCCTGGCTGCGCGACGTGATCACCTCGCCCATGCAGATCGACCGGGTGATCGTCCCCGACGGGCGCGAGGGCGTGGCCGCGACCCTGCGCGAACTGGTCGAGAACGGCGCCGACCTGATCCTGGTCACCGGCGGCACCGGCCCCGCCCCCCGCGACCAGACGCCCGAGGCCGTGATGGACGTGGCCGAAAAGGAACTGGAGGGCTTCGGCGAGGAAATGCGCCGCGCCTCCCTGGCCGAGGTGCCGACGGCGATCCTGTCGCGGCAGACGGCGGTGATAAGGGACGCGACGCTGATCATCACCCTGCCAGGCAAGCCTGCGGCGATCGCGACCTGTTTGAATGCGGTGTTCGCAGCGGTGCCTTATTGTCTGGACCTGATTGGCGCGGCAAGGGTGGAGACGGATCCGGGGAAGGTGAAGGCGTTTCGGCCGGGGAAGGGATGAGTACTACCTAAATTTTCAGTGGTAAAGGTCACTTTGATTACCTTGCGGACGATGTTTTTTCCTGTCAGCTGCCACTTGTAGCGCGAGACGATGTTCTTGTAGCATCAATTGGAACAAGTTACCGATCAGGTTATGATGCCGATATTCGCTACATGTTCCCGGTGTTCGCTAGTCTTTGAGAGTTCATTCGCAGAGTTTTTCGGATTTAGCAGTGCCTATGTTACTTTATCTAAGAATGTTGAAAGTTGCCCCCGCTGTGGCTCTTTAGCCCGGATTGATGATGGGCTGTATCTAATTAGGGGGAGATTGGCTCAGGCGCTGTCTTCTGTTCAAAGAGAGCCCCAACTTCTTGGCATTGTCGCGTCACTTGCAAAGCAAGTAAGTGAAAATAAGTTGACGGCTGAGACTGCTCTGCGGAAAGCATCAGAAATATCACCTGATGCTGCTATTACCTTGAAAGATTGGATGCAATTTGCGCCCAGCCTTCTTATGGTCTTGCTTACTGTAGTTCAGATTTATTTATCGTATATGCAAGGAAGAGATAGTATTTCAGAAAAAGAAATGAAGCAGTATGTTGAGCAAGCTATCTCAGAGGCGCTCGGACAAAATTCGCCTTTGGAGGAAAATGTGTTAATTACTAATTCTTCCAAGAAAGTGAGCAAAATTGGAAATGCTCACACCCAAGAACAGCCCTACACAGAAAATCGTAAGGCGCGACGTGCTCAGAAGGCGAAAAGTAGGAACCAGCCTCGGGGTCAACGTTAGGCTCCAATGTTTATATCTAGCTCTTAGTAGCTGCATGTAAAATAGAATACGTTAAGGATGTGTTAATTTCACGTCCGCTAAATACTTCAACTGCAGGCACTCTCTTTGGGTGGTGCGAACTCCTCACCCCAACCACCCCACCACCATCGGCGCAATCACCGCCGTCAGCACCGCATTCAGCCCCATCCCGATCCCCGAGAACGCGCCCGCCGTCTCGTTCACCTGAAACGCCCGTGCGGTCCCGATCCCGTGCGCGGCGACGCCCACGGCGAAGCCGCGCGCGCGCCAGTCCCTCACGCGCAGCGCGTTCAACACGGGCGTCACGATGATCGCCCCGAAGATGCCGGTCAGCAGGACGAGGGCGGCGGTCAGGGTCGGCTGGCCTCCGATCCGTTCGGCGATGCCGATGGCGACGGGGGCGGTGGTGGACTTGGGGGCCAGGGATGCCAGCACCGGTTCCCCGATCCCGAAGGCGCGGGCGATCAGCAGGGCCGAGACGATCGCCACCCCGGACCCAACGAACAAGCCCGCCAGCATCGGCCAGGCGGCGCGGCGGACGCGGGGCAGGTTGTCATACAGCGGCAGCGCCAGGCAGACCGTTGCGGGGCCAAGCATGAAATGGACGAACTGCGCGCCTTCGAAGTAGGTGGCGTAATCGGTGCCGGTCGCGCCCAGCAGCGCCGCCAGCAGGGCCACCGCGATCAGCACCGGATTGGCCCAGCTTTGCCGCCGCGCCGCGCGGAACAGCGCGTCTCCGATGACATAGGCCACCAGCGTCGCGGTCAGCCACAGCAGCGGCCCCTGCGCAAGATAGGACCAGATCAGCGCCGGATCAGTCATCGCCGCGCCCTTTCAATGCCGAGGGATCGACCGTCCCCGTCCACCGCGCCACCGCCTGGAAGGCCAGGGCGCCTGCCGCGATCGCCAGAATGGTGGAGCCCATGATCGCAAGCGCAAGCCCGATGCCGTGGTCGCGCAGCACCGGCCAATGGGCCACGACACCCACGCCCGCCGGCACGAAGAACAGCGACAGATGCGACAGCAGGCCCTGGGCGGTCGGCCGAAGGCGCGCGGCAAGGGCAGGGCGCAGGATGCAGGCCGCGACCATCAGGCACAGCCCCACGACCGGGCCAGGCAGGGGCAGGTCCAGGGCGCGGGACAGGATCTCTCCGACCAGTTGAAAGGCCAGAATCAGGGACAGGGCGCTTATCATGACGCGATGCTAGCAAGAAACTGCCTGCCGACCATGCCGATCTTGTGGAAACTGCCTTGCCCTGCGCCAGATATGGGGCGGGGCTGTTGACTCGGACCCCTGTCATGCGACAATCCGCAGGGGAACAAAAGGAAACCCCCCTTGCGCTTCGACCGGCTTCGACTGAACGGATTCAAAAGCTTCGTGGACCCGACCGACCTGGTCATCCGCGAGGGGCTGACGGGCGTGGTCGGCCCGAACGGCTGCGGCAAGTCGAACCTGCTGGAGGCGCTCCGCTGGGTCATGGGCGAAAACCGCCCCACCGCCATGCGCGGCGAGGGGATGGAGGACGTGATCTTCGCCGGCACCGCCCGCCGTTCCGCCCGCGCCCATGCCGAGGTCGTGCTGACGGTGGACAATCGCGACCGGCTGGCCCCGGCGGGCTTCAACGACAACGACCAGTTCGACATCGTGCGCCGCATCACCCGTGACGCGGGGTCGGCCTACAAGATCGGCGGCAAGGATGTGCGGGCACGCGACGTGCAGATGCTGTTCGCGGATGCCTCGACCGGGGCGCACTCGCCCGCGCTGGTGCGGCAGGGGCAGATCAGCGAGTTGATCAGCGCCAAGCCCCGGTCGCGGCGCCGCATCCTTGAGGAAGCGGCGGGGATCAGCGGGCTTTACCAGCGCCGCCACGAGGCCGAACTGAAGCTGAACGCTGCGGAAGCGAACCTGACACGCGTCGATGACACGCTGGACCAGTTGTCCACCCAGGTCGTGTCGCTGACCCGGCAGGCGCGCACCGCCGCGCGATACCGAGAGATCGGCGCGGCACTGCGCCTGGCCGAGGGCGCGTTGCTTTACCGCCGCTGGTCCGAGGCCGAGGCGGCGCGCCTGGCCGCAGCCGAGGCGCTGGCCGCGGCCGTCCGCGATGCGGGCACCGCCGAGGCCGCGTCAAGGGAAGCATCGTCCCGGCGCGAGGCGGCCGAGGCTGCCCTGCCGGACCTGCGCGAGGAGGAACAGGTCGCCGCCGCGATCCTGTCGCGCCTGGGGGCCGAGCGAGAGGCCCTGGACGAGGCCGATGCCCGCGCCCTTGCGTCGATCGCCGACCTGCAGGCCCGCATCGCCCAGCTTGCCCGCGACATCGACCGGGAGGAGGCGCTGAACCGCGACGCGGGCGAGGTGGTCGAGCGACTGGCCACGGAAAAGGCGGATCTGGACAGGGCGGCAGAGGGACATGACGCCCGGCTGGATGCGGCGGCCCAGGCAGCGGAAGAGGCCGCCGAGGCCCTTCGGGAGGTCGAGGCACGACTGGCCGAACTGACCGACGAGGCGGCCCGCCTGGCCGCGCGGCATCAATCGGCCGAACGCCTGGTGGCCGATCTGCGCGCCATGCTGGAGCGGTCCGAACGTGCCAGCGCCGAGGCGCGGGAGACCGTGACCCGCGCGGCGGAAACCGGCGCGACAGCCCAGCAGGCGGTGACCGAGGCCCAGCAGGCGCAAGACCTTGCCTTGGCCCGCGTCGAGGGCGCAGAGGACGCCTTGGCCCAGGCCGAAGCCGCGCGCACGGCCGCCGAGGCCGCCGAGGCCCAGGCCCGCATCGCGCGCGCCGAGGCCGAAGGCGAATCCGGGGCGCTTGCCGCGGAAATGGCGGCGTTGCGGCGGCTGGTCGAACGCGGCGGGTCCGGCGGTCAGGCGATCCTGGACCAGGTCACGGTCGCCCAAGGATATGAAGCGGCCTTTGGCGCGGCGCTGGGGGACGACCTCAGTGCCGGGCTGGCGGCCAATGGGGCTGGCGGCTGGCATCTGCTGGCCGGATGGGACGATCCGCAGCCCTTGCCCGGCGGCGCGGCCCCCCTGGCCCCGCATGTCGCCGGTCCTGCCGTTCTGGCACGCAGGCTGTCCCAAGTCGGGCTTGTGGCGGATGCAGGGACGGCGGCGTCCATGCAGGCCGACCTGCGGCCGGGACAGCGGCTGGTGACACAAGCGGGGGATCTGTTTCGCTGGGACGGGATGCGCGTTCTTGCGGGCGAGGCTTCATCGGCCGCAGCCCTGCATCTGCAGCAGGTCAACAAGCTGGCCGAGATCACCGCCCAGGCGGAAGCGGCCACGGTCCGTGCGGAAGCCGCGATCGAGGCGCACGAGGATGCGCGCGCCACCTTGTCCGATGCGGCCGGGGCCGAAAGATCGGCGCGCGACGCGCGGCGCGATGCGGAACGGCATCTGTCGGATGCGGCGCGCGCCCTGACGCGTGCGGAATCCGACCTGTCGCTGGCCCGCAGCCGGGCCGAGGCGGCGCGCGTGGAACTGGCCCGTCATCAGGCCGATGTTGCCGACGCACGGGTCCGCCTGATCAAGGCCCAGGCCGTCCTGACGGAACTGCCCGACCCGTCCCAGGCGGCGATGGCGCTGGATCATGCCCGAACCGGGGTCGAGGCCGCGCGGATCGCCACGATGTCCCGCCGCGCCGCCCTGGACGAGTTGCGCCGCGAGGGCAGCGACCGCGCCAAGCGCCTGAACCAGATCGCCAAGGAGGAAGCCGGCTGGGCGCAGCGCCTGCATCAGGCGGGGACGCGGGCCGCCGAACTGATCGCCCGGCGCGACGACGCCCTGTCGGACCTGGCCCAGGCCGAGGAACAGCCCGCCCTGCTGGCCGATCGCCGCGCCGGCCTGCGCGACCGCGAGGCGCAGGCAACGGCGCGCCTGTCGGCCGCGCGCGAGGCGCTGTCGGTTGCCGAAGACGCTGCCCGCGCCGCTGCCCATGCCGAACGCGAGGCCGAGCGCGCCGCATCCGAGGCCCGCGAAACCCGCGCCCTGCGCGAGGCCCGGTCCGAAGCCGCGCGCGACGCAGAGGCCGCCGCCCGGCTGCGCATCCTGGAGGAGGCGGAAACCACCCCGCAGATGCTGCTGGCCTCGCTTGGCGATGAGGCGGTCGAAACGCCCGCCGCCGCGCTGGAGGACCGGATCGCGCGGCTGCGGACACAGCGCGACGGGCTTGGCGCCGTGAATCTGCGTGCCGAAGAAGACAAGCGCGAGCTTGAGGCCGAGCGCGACCGCATCGCGGCCGAGAAGTCGGACCTTGAGGAAGCCATCCGCAAGCTGCGCCTGGGCATCACCAGCCTGAACCGGGAAGGACGCGAAAGGCTGCTGGCGGCCTTTGACGCGGTGAACGCCAATTTCGCGACGCTGTTCACCACCCTTTTCGGCGGCGGAGAGGCGCGGCTGGTGCTGGTCGAATCCGACGATCCGCTGGATGCGGGGCTGGAAATCATGTGCCAGCCGCCCGGCAAGAAGCTGTCCACCCTGTCTCTGCTGTCCGGGGGGGAACAGACGCTGACCGCCATGGCGCTGATCTTTGCCGTCTTCCTGGCCAACCCCGCGCCCATCTGCGTTCTGGACGAGGTGGACGCACCGCTGGACGACGCCAATGTCAGCCGCTTCTGCGACCTGTTGGATGAAATGACGCGCCGCACCGACACGCGTTTCCTGATCATCACCCACCACGCCGTCACCATGTCGCGCATGGACCGGCTGTTCGGCGTCACCATGGTCGAGCAGGGTGTCAGCCAGCTTGTCAGCGTGGATCTGAAGCGCGCCGAGGCTCTGGTCGCCTGACGCCCGCCTTGCTACGGTGCCGCGCGAATCCAGTCCGAGGAAGACATCATGAGCATCGAAGCGACCCTGGCGGAAAAAGGCATCACCCTTCCGGCGGCCCCTGCGCCTGCGGCGAATTATGTGCCCTTTGTCCAGACCGGCAACCTGGTCTTCGTGTCGGGCCAGATCAGCCAGGATGAAGGCGGCCTGATCAAGGGCCGGTTGGGCGACGGCATGTCGGTCGAGGACGGCGCCGCCGCCGCGCGTCGCTGCGGGCTGTCGCTGATCGCGCAGCTCAAGGCCGCTGTGGGCGATCTGGACCGCGTTCGCCGCGTGGTGAAGCTGACGGGTTTCGTGAACTCCACCCCCGATTTCACGGACCAGCCAAAGGTCATCAACGGCTGTTCGGACCTGATGGTCGAGCTCTTCGGCGATGCGGGCCGCCATGCCCGCGCCGCCGTGTCCGCCGCCGCGCTGCCGCTAGGCGTCGCGGTCGAAATCGAAGCCATCTTCGAGGTCGCGTGATGGGCCTGCATCCCGCCTTCCTGACCACGCCCATCGCGCATCGTGGCCTGCATGGGCCGGGTGTCCCGGAAAACAGCCTGGCGGCGGCGCAGGCGGCCATTGACGCAGGCTATGCGATCGAACTGGACATCCAGCCTGCCAGGGACGGCACGGCTATGGTGTTTCACGATTACGACCTTGCGCGCCTGACCGGCACCCAGGGCCTGATCGCCGAATTCGATGCGGATGCCTTGGCGGCCCGTCGCCTGCTGGGCAGCGACCAGCCGGTCCCGACCCTGCGGCAGTTCCTGGATCTGGTTGCAGGCCGCGTGCCCCTGCTGATCGAGATCAAGGATCAGGACATGTCGCTTGGCCCCGATATCGGCCAGTTGCACCGGGCGGTGGCGGACGACCTGCAAGGCTATGGCGGACCGGTCGCGGTGATGTCCTTCAACCCTCATGTGGTCGCGGGTTTCCACGCCCTGGCCCCGGAGATCCCCGTGGGCCTGACCACCTGCGGATACGATGAAGCCGACTGGCCCGGCATCCCCGAGGATCGTCGCAGCCACCTGGCCGGGATCAACGATTTCGACCAGACCGGATCGTGCTTCGTGTCCCACGACAAGCGCGACCTGGGCAATGCGCGGCTGGACGCGCTGAAGGCGACGGGCGTCCCGATCCTGTGCTGGACCATCCGCAGCCCCGAGGAGGAAGCCGTTGCCCGCCGGGTGGCCGACAACATCACCTTTGAAGGATATCGTGCCGCAGGCTGAGACCGGGCAGGGGGGACTTCGCGTCCCCCATTCGCCTTCGGCTCACTCCCCCTGCGGGGTATTTGGACAAAGGAGAAAAGCCTGCGTGATTATCGGGGCGGGGCCGCTGACAAACCGGCCCTGACCACCTAGCTTGGCTGGAATGAGCACGCTGACCCTTTCCACCCATCCCGGCATCGCTTCCATCCCCGCCCAGACCTGGGACGGGCTTGGCGACGGCAATCCCTTCACCAGCCACCGCTTCCTGCTGGCCCTGGAGGAGTCCGGGTCGGTCGGCCGGGGGACCGGCTGGCAGCCCTTGCATGTCACGCTGGAAGCGGAGGGCCAGGTGGTCGGCGCCGCGCCGATCTATGCGAAATCCCACAGCCAGGGCGAATACATCTTCGATCATGCCTGGGCCGAGGCATATCAGCGCGCGGGCGGGCGCTATTATCCGAAATTGCAGGCAGCGGTGCCTTTCACCCCGGTCACGGGTGCGCGCCTGCTGACCCGTGATCCGGCCATGCGTCAGTCGCTGCTGGCCGGGATGACGCAGGTGGCCGAACGGGGCGGGGCGTCCGGCGTCCACGTCACCTTCTGCACGGAAGCCGAGGCGCAGGCTGGGGCCGGGATCGGTTTCCTGCCCCGCGTCACCCAGCAGTTCCACTGGCTGAACCGGGGCTATGGCAGCTTCGACGATTTCCTGGGGGCGCTGTCATCGCGCAAGCGCAAGGACCTGCGCAAGGAACGCGCGCGCGCGCAGGGCTTTGGCGGCACGATCCGCCACCTGACCGGCGACGACCTGAAGCCGCATCACTGGGACGCTTTCTGGGCCTTCTACCAGGACACCGGCAGCCGCAAGTGGGGGCGGCCTTACCTGACCAGGGCCTTCTTCGACTGCCTGCAGCAGACCATGCGCGACGACATCCTGCTGGTTCTTGCCGAGCGCGACGGCCAGCCCATCGCCGGGGCGCTGAACTTTCTGGGGCCAGATGCGATCTATGGCCGCTATTGGGGCTGCGTCGAGGACCACCCCTTCCTGCATTTCGAACTGTGCTATCACCAGGCCATCGACCACGCCATCGCGCAGGGCCTGTCTCGCGTCGAGGCGGGCGCCCAAGGCGAACACAAGCTGGCGCGGGGGTATGAGCCCGTCGCCACGCATTCCCTGCACTGGGTGGCGGACGAAAGTTTTCAGCACGCCCTGGCCGATTACCTGGGTCGCGAACGCGAGGCGATGGGCGAGGAGATCGAGGCGCTTGCGGACTTCACCCCCTTCCGCAAGGGCTAGGGACCGGCTTCCACCGGTCCCCTTTGGATCAGACCTTTTCCAGAAGCGCTTCGCCCGCGCTGACGCCGCACTGGCCGGGGCTGTCCTCGACGTCCAGAGCCTCGAAGGTGCCGTCCTTCAGAAGCGCGGCATAGCGTTTGGTGCGCCCGTAAAGGCCCGCAGGCGGCGCGTCGAAGTTCAGGCCAAGCGCGCGGGTCAGGCTGCCGTCGGCATCGGCCAGAACCTCGATCCCCGCGTCCTGCGCGCCGGTGGACTTGGCCCAGGCATCCGCCACGAAGGGGTCGTTGACGGTCACGCAGACGATGCGGCTGACGCCCTTGTCGCGGAAGGCGTCGGCATTGCGCACGAAGCTGGGCATGTGGGCGTTGGTGCAGGTGCCGGTGAAGGCGCCCGGCACGCCGAACAGCGCGACGCGGCCCTGGGCCAGATCGGCGGTATCGACGGCCTCGGGGCCATTGGCGCCGACGCGCAGCAGCGTGCCTTGGGGCAGCTTGTCTCCGACGGTGATGGTCATGCGGTTTCTCCTGAATTGCAACGGATTCGCCGCGACTATAGGGTGCGGGCCGATGACAGGCCAGCGGGCCGCAACGGGCAGGAATGGCCATGAAGATCGTGATCGTGGGTGCAGGGCAAGCAGCGGCGTCGATGTCCGCCCGGCTGCGCGCCAAGGGCCATGACGGGGAAATCACCCTGATCGGGTCCGAACCCGTGGCCCCCTATCAACGCCCGCCGCTGTCCAAGGCCTATCTGCTGGGCCAGATGGGGCTGGATCGCCTGGCGCTGCGGTCGCCCGAATGGTGGGTGGACCAGGACATCACCCTTCGGCTGGGCGATTCCGCAACCGCCATCGACCCAGTCCGGCGGGTGGTCGCAACGGACAAGGGAGAGGTGGGTTACGATGCGCTTGCCCTGACGCTGGGCGCGTCGGCGCGTCGCCTGCCTGCCGCGATGGGGGGCGAACTGCCCGGCGTCCATGTCATCCGCAACCTGGCCGACGTGGACGCCATGGCCCCGCAGATGCAGGGGGGGCGCCGCCTGATCGTGATCGGCGGCGGCTATATCGGGCTGGAGGCCGCGGCCGTCGCGCGCAAACTGGATCTGTCCGTCACGGTGATCGAGGCTGCGCCGCGCATCCTGGGCCGGGTCGCGGCGGCTGAGACCGCCGACATGATCCGCGCATTGCATCTTTCCCATGGGGTAGAGGTTCTGGAAGGCACAGGCATCTCTCGCATCACCGGCACCGACCACGCCAGCGGCGTCGCGCTGAACGACGGGCGGGAACTGCCGGCAGACCTGATCGTCACCGGCATCGGCGTGCTGCCGGAAACGGCCTTGGCCCAGACCGCCGGGCTGGCACTGGACAACGGGATCGCCACCGACGTGATGGGCCGGACCTCGGACCCCGCCATCTGGGCGGCAGGCGACTGCGCCAGCTTCCCCTGGCAGGGCAACCGCCTGCGGCTGGAAAGCGTCGGCAATGCCATCGACATGGCCGAGGCTGTGGCCGACAACATCCTGGGGGCGGACAGGCCCTATCATCCGAAGCCGTGGTTCTGGTCGGACCAGTTCGATGCCAAGCTGCAGATCGCGGGGCTTGGCACCGGCCATGACCGGATCGTCAAGCGCCCAGGCGATGGCCAGCATGGCGGGTCCGTCTGGTATTACCGCGACAATCGCCTGATCGCCGTCGATGCGTTGAACGACGCCCGCGCCTACATGATCGGCAAGCGCCTGATCGAGGCGGGTCGCAGCCCCGATCCCGACGCCATCGCAACAACAATCGACCTCAAGGCGCTGCTCGCATGATGCTTCTTCGTTGTCCAAATACCCTGGGGGGCACGGGGGGCAAAGCCCCCCGCCGCCGCGGGACGCAGGCATGAGGATCGTCGGCGGCACCCTGCGCGGGCTGAAGCTGGCGGATGTCGGGACGGGCGATGCCGCAGCCCATCTTCGCCCCACCTCCGACCGGGTCCGGGAAGCGATCTTCAACCTGCTGGTCAACGGCACGCATGGAAACCCGATCCCCGGCGCACGGGTGCTGGACCTGTTCGCCGGCACCGGCGCCCTGGGGATCGAGGCGCTGTCGCGGGGCGCGGCCCATGCCGTCCTTGTCGATGACGGCGCCAAGGCGCAGGCCCTGATCCGCAGCAATATCGCCAAGGCACGGCTGGGCGATGCCACCACGTTGCTGCGGCAGGACGCGGCGCGTCTGGGCGCCAATCGCGATTTGCCCTTCGATCTGGTCTTTCTGGACCCCCCCTATGCGAAGGGCCTGGGGGAACGGGCCGTCGCCTCGGCCCTGGCAGGCGGCTGGATCGCCCCCGGTGCCGTCGTGGTATGGGAGGAAAGCCGCCCGCCGCTGGTTCCCGTTCCCCTGGCCGTCATAGACCAACGGCGCTATGGCGACACGCTGGTCACCCTGGCCCGTGCGCCCGAGGCATAGGGTCGCACTGTCGCGGAAGTGATGCCTGCCCGCTTCCCCGGGCGCCCCGTTTGCGCCAGCCTGCGGGACAACTGCAAAAGGAGGTTTCGATGAGCGCATCCATCCGCCGGGGCTTCGGCCTTTCCCCGATCCTGTTCGCCCTGGCCTTTGGCGCCTATGCGCAGGACGACCATGCCGGCCATGGCGCAGGGGGCGATGCCGCCCAAGCCTATCAGTCGGTCATGGAAAAGATGCACGCCGACATGCCGATGGAATCCACGGGCGATGCGGATGTCGATTTCGTGCGCGGCATGATCCCGCATCACCAGGCGGCCATCGACATGGCCCGTGTCGCGCTGGAACATGGCGACGACCCCGAAATCCGCAAGCTGGCCGAGGAGGTCATCGCGGCGCAAGAGGCCGAGATCCAAGTGATGCGCGACTGGCTGAAGCAGCACGGGCACGAAGAATAAGGACCGTCATCAGCGGTGGTGAAGGTTTCTGCCTTCTCCACCGCAATTCATTGCAGGCTACGGTCCCCTACGGACTGGCTTCGTTTTTTCCTTTGATGAGCTTACGCCGGTTCCGCCAGCACCCGCGCCGCGGCGTCCAGTCCGCCCGGCCCGTGCGGGATGCCAAGCGCCGTCATCCCCGCCTGCATGGCGCCAAGCGCCGCCAGGATCATCCCGGCATTGGCGTGCCCCATATGCGCCACCCGCAGCGCGTTTTCCGGCTGCTCGGCCCCTAGGCCCACGCCCAGCGTCACGCCGCAATGCGCCATCGTCCAGGCCCGCAATGCGTCCGCCCCTGGCACGACCATCGCCGTGACGGATGATGCGCGCGCGGCCGGATCGTCCACCGACAGGCGGATGCCCGTGCCACCCTGGCCCCATTCGTCGGCGGCGGCCCAGACGGCGCGGGCCAGGGCCGCGTGGCGTGCCCAGACGGCGAACAGCCCTTCCTCGTCCAGGATCATCCGCAACGCCTCGTCCAGGCCGAAGATCTGCTGGACGGGGGGCGTGCCGCCCCAGAACCGCCACAGCGCCTCGGCATTCGCGCGGGCGTGCCAATCCCAGTAGGGCGTCGTCAGCCGCGTCCGGCCCCGCGCCGCCGCCTTGTCGGAATACCAGACAAAGCAGGTGCCGGGCGGGCACATCATGCCCTTCTGGCTGGCCGCGATCAGCACATCGACGCCCCAGTCGTCCATCATCATCGGCGCGCAGCCCAGCGACGCGATGGAGTCCACCACCAGCAGGGCCGGGTGATCGCCCATGGCGTCGCGCAGGGCCGGGATGTCGGCCATGATCCCGGTCGCGGTATCGATCTGGCAGACCATCACCGCCTTGATCGCGCCCGCCGCGTCCTGGGCCAGCCGGGCCGCCAGCATGTCGGGGTCGGGGGGCAGGCTGCCGAAATCCAGCCGCTCGACGGCGACGCCCATCTGCTCCATCTGCTGCGCCCAGGACCGGCCGAAATGGCCCGAGGTCAGCGCCAGGGCCTGGTCGCCCGGATTGAACAGGTTGGCGCCCGCAGCCTCCCAGGCGGCATGGCCGTTGCCGATATAGGGGGCCAGATGCGCCTGGGTGCCCGCCAGGCGCTTCAGTTGCGCCATGACCGACAGGTTCAGTTCGGCCAGTTCCTCGCCATAGATGTCGGGCGAGGCGCGGTGACCCGCGCGCAGCACGCGATCCGGCACGGGCGAGGGACCGGGAATGGCGATCACGGGGCGACCAGCGGCAAGACTCATGGCGGTTACATGTCCTTCACATCCTGCAAGATCGCTAGTGCCCGCGCGGGCCAAGGTCAACGGTCCGCTGCCTTGCCGTTGCGGCCCGCGTCGGGCTAAGGCTGGGCGGACAAGCGAAAGGCCTCGCCACCCGTGACAGACAGCCACCATCCCGCCGCCCTGACCCTGCTGCGCCGGTTCTGGACCGACTATCTGCGCGTCCATCGCCGCAGCATGGCGGGCGCCTTCCTGCTGATGACGGCCGAAGGGTCCACGCTGGCCCTGATTTCCTGGATGCTGAAGCCGCTGTTCGACCGCGTCTTCGTGGGCAAGGAAACGGGCGCGATCTGGTGGGTGGGCGGCGCGATCATGGGGATCTTCCTGCTACGCGCAGTTGCCCTGGTGGCAAGCCGGTCGCTGTTGTCGCGGATTTCGCTGGGCATCTCGACCACCATGCAGCGCGATCTGCTGGCGCATGTGATGACGCTGGACGGGCGGTTCTTCCAGCAGAATTCCCCCGGCGCCATGATCGAGCGGATCCAGGGCGACACCATCGCCGTGCAGGGCGTCTGGGCCACGCTGATCACCAGTGCCACGCGGGACGCGATATCGCTGGTCATGCTGTTCGCGGTGGCGGTCACCATCGACCCGCAATGGACGCTGGCGGCGCTGATCGGCGCGCCGATCCTGATCGCGCCCGCCGCGTTGGTGCAACGCTACATCCGCCGCAAGGTGCGCCAGAACCGCACCGACGCCAGCGCCCGCGCCACCCGCCTGGACGAGGTGATGCACGGCATCGTGTCGATCAAGCTGAACCGGGCCGAGGCGCACCAGACCGAACGCTTTGCCCGGATCACCGACCGCATCCAGACGTCCCAAGTCAAGGTCGCCGCGATGGGCAGCCTTGTCCCCGCGCTGACCGATATCGTGACCGGGCTCGGCTTCGTGGCCGTTCTGGCGCTTGGCGGGCGCGAGGTGATGGAGGGGACGCGCAGCATCGGCGACTTCATGTCCTTCTTCACCGCCCTGGCGCTGGCCTTTCAGCCGATGCGTCGCCTTGGCGGGCTGGCGGGCGCGTGGCAGACCGCCGCCGCCAGCCTTGAACGGGTTTATCAGGTCATCGACACCAAGCCGCGCATCCTGTCGGGCGGGCGGGTTCAGCCGCCGTCCGACACCACGATCCGGCTGGACGACGTCTGGCTGACCTATGACGACAAGCCCGTCCTGCAGGGCCTGGGCTTCGTGGCCGAGGCGGGCCAGACCACCGCGCTTGTGGGGCCATCGGGTGCGGGCAAGTCCACGGTCTTCAACCTGCTGACCCGGATGGTCGATCCCGACCGCGGCAGCGTGACCCTGGGCGGCGTCCCGATCCGGGATTTCGACCTGGCCGTGCTGCGCGATCAGTTTTCGACGGTGTCCCAGGAATCGGCGCTGTTCGACGAATCCCTGCGCGACAACATCCTGATGGGCCGGCCCGAAGCGGATGACGCGGCGCTGCTGCGCGCGATGCAGGCGGCCCATGTCAGCGACTTCGTTTCCGCCCTGCCCAAGGGCCTCGACAGCCCGGCAGGGCCGCGCGGAACGGCGCTGTCGGGTGGACAGCGCCAGCGCATCGGCATCGCCCGCGCCATCCTGCGGGATTCGCCCGTCCTGCTGCTGGACGAGGCGACAAGCGCCCTGGACACCGCCAGCGAAAGGCTGGTCCAGGCCGCGCTGGAGACGCTGTCGCAGGGGCGCACGACGCTGGTCATCGCGCACCGCCTTTCCACCATCCGCAACGCCGACAAGATCGTGGTGATCGAACAGGGCAGGGTTGTCGAACAAGGCAGCCATGCACAGTTGATGGCCCAAGGGGGCGCCTATGCGCGCCTTGTCGCCCTGCAATTCGGAGAGAACCCATGACCCGCCAGATCATCCGCATTACCGGCGAGGACCGCGTGGATTTCCTGCAAGGCCTGGTCAGCAACGACGTGCGTCGCGCCCCCTGCTGGGCCGCGCTGCTGACGCCGCAGGGCAAGTATCTGGCCGATTTCCTGATCGTTCCCGATCGCGACGCGCTGTTGATCGACGTGGACGCGCGGCTGGCCGATGATCTGGTCCGGCGGCTGGGGATGTACAAGCTGCGGTCCAAGGTCGCGATCGAGGTTACGGACATGACGGTCGGCCGCGGCACCGGGCCCGCGCCGGACAGGGCGATCGCCGACCCGCGCCATTCCGCGCTTGGCTGGCGGCTTTATGGCGGGGCGGGTGATGACGGGACCGATTTCGACGCCATCCGGGTCGAACACATCATCCCGGAAACCTTGGTCGAACTGATCCCGAACGAGACCTTCATCCTCGAGGCCGGGTTCGAACGCCTGCACGGCGTCGATTTCCGCAAGGGCTGCTATGTGGGCCAAGAGGTGACGGCCCGCATGAAGCACAAGACCGAGTTGCGCAAGGGCCTGGCGCGCCTGCGGATCGAGGGCGAGGCCCCCGTCGGCACGCCGATCACGGCGGACGGGAAAGAGGTCGGGACCCTGTTCACCCAGTCGGGCGGCCATGCCCTGGCGCATGTCCGTTTCGACCGCCTTGGGCCGGACATGCAGGCGGGCGCGGCGCGTCTGGCGGCGATCTAGGCCAGCTTGCGGATCGGGTCGCCCAGGGCGACCTTTCCGTCCTGCTCGATGGAACAAAGGATGCCGCGCAGGCGCAGTTCGGGATGGCCGGGGGCGGTGATCCAGTCCTTCGCAGCCTGGCCATAGCGGACCTTCCACTTGACGCAGCCGTCGTTGAAGACATCCGACACCCGCAGCACGGCCGTGCCGACCTGCAGCAGCGTGCCTGCGGGCAGGTTCGCTTCGCTGGTGTCCAGGTCGCAGATGATCGTGTCGCCGGGATGAAGGGTATTCTCGCGGTCCAGCCAGACGGCATCCATCACCCGGCGCGGCAGGATCGAGACCTGGATCCGCGGGTCGGGCGATCCGTCGGGCAGCTTCAGCCAGGGCGCGGTCATCCAGCGTTCGCCCGGGATGCCCTCGGCCCGCGTAAGGGTCAGTCGGTCGGGAAAGGTCCGCTGGTTGAAGCCGGGGCGAAAGCACAGGCAGTCGGCCCGGGCATCGTCCTTGGGCGCAGCCAGCACATGGGGCAACGCGCGGGCCAGATCGCCAAGGGTGGCGTGAATGGGCGTCATGGCGGGCCGGTCCTTGATGGAAAACGCCCCGGTTCGGGCCGGGGCGCATCGGGCGGAAATCAGGCCCGTTCGCTGTATTCGAAGGCCTCGGTGTTGACGATGATCTTCTCGCCCTCGCCCACGAAGGGCGGGATCATGATGCGCACGCCGTTGTCCAGGATGGCGGGCTTGTAGCTGTTGGCCGCAGTCTGGCCCTTCACGACCGGCTCGGTTTCCGACACGGTGCAGGTCACCTTCTGCGGGATCGACACCGACAAGGCTTCCTCGCCATAGTATTCGATGGTGGCGGTCATGCCGTCCTGCAGGAAGGGACGGCGGTCGCCCAGCAGGTCCGCGTCCAGTTCGGTCTGCTCGAAGGTCTCGCTGTCCATGAAGACCAGCTTGCCGTCGGATTCATACAGGAACTGCTGGTCCTTCTGTTCCAGGCGGACCTGTTCGACCTTGTCTTCGCTGCGGAAGCGTTCGTTCAGCTTGCGGCCGTCGCGCAGGTTCTTCAGTTCGACCTGGGCGAAGGCGCCGCCCTTGCCGGGCTTGACATGGCTGACCTTCACGGCGGCCCACAGGCCCCCGTCATGCTCCAGCACGTTGCCGGGGCGGATTTCGTTGCCGTTGATCTTGGGCATGGAAAACTCTTTGCGATTCGGGAAATTCCCGCCGTCCATGTTGAACGGCGCTGTGCCGCCCCTATATCGGGACCTTGTGTCCGAGGCAACCAAATCGGTTTTGCCGGGTTGTCAAGGCACGAACCGGGCCGAACCCGGTTTAACCATGGGCCGTAATTACAGATTTCACCTGTTTTTTACACGACATGCAGTATCTGCATGGGAGGTATGCGGCCAGAGGAATATCGAATCGGCGGGCAACTGGGCTAAGCAGCAGCACCGTCAGAGAAACGGAAACAATAACGATGGGTTGGCATGATGCCGCCCACACGGCTGCTTTGCCCTTGCAGCCCAGAAGATGGACGAATGGTATGCGCGATTTTGTTGACGGATCGGCTTTCAACTTTGAGCAGGGCCAGCGGGCCCGCAAGCTTTTTGCCGCGGTGGTTCTGGCTGCGCTGGATGATGCCATCGCCGACGACAAGAAATATGGTAACGGCCCCGAACAGATTGCCCGCTGGGCGCGGTCGCGCGACGGCCGAGAGGTTCTGTCCTGCGCGGGCATCGACCCCAACGAGCGCGTCGTGAAGGGCTTGATGGAATTCGTGTCCAAGGGCGTGCGCACCTCCGTCGCGCTGTCGCGCGAGGAAAGCGAACGCCGCATGGCCGCCGAGGCCGAGGAAGCCGAGGCCGCTTGACCGGCCCCACATCGGATGGAAAAGCCGCCCACCCGGGCGGCTTTACTGTTTTCAGGGATCCGCATGTTTCCGTGACCCAGGCGAAGACTGCCAGCGATGCGGGGCCGTCAAAGCCGCGTGATGATCCGTTCGCCATAAAAGCGCTCCACATCCTCGGCCCGGCACAGGTCCGTGGCGGGCGTCATCACGGCGGCGGATGCGGCGGCGGCGCCAAGGGCCAGGGCCTCCTGGACCGGCCAGTCGCGCGCCATGGCCAGGACGAAGCCTGCCACGAAGCTGTCGCCCGCCCCGACCGCGCTGACGACCTTGACGGGGGCCGATGCGGCGTGCCAGGCGCCATCCGCCCCGGCGATGACCGAACCGTCGGCGCCGCGCGCCACGATCACTGAACGCGCTGCGCCGTCCCTGACCAGCCCGGCCGCGAAATCCGCGCTGTCGGTGCGCAGGGGCAGGGGACGGCCTGCCAGCTCCTCGGCCTCGTGGCTGTCCATGCGCAGCACATCGACGGGGGTCGATGATCCCGCCAGCACCCGCAATGCCTCGCCCGAGGTATCGACCAGCAGCCTTGCCCCGCTGTTCTTCAGCCGGACGGTCAGCATCTGTTCGAACCCGGCCGGAACGCCCGGCGGGTTCGATCCCGACACGACCACCCAGCCCCCCGCCTGCGCGTTTTCGGCGATGGCCTGGGTCATGTCGGCCACATGGGCCTTGTGCCATTCCGGCCCCGGCAGGACAAAGCGGAACTGCTTGCCGGTCACGCGGTCAGTCACGGCCAGCGACTGCCGCGTCTCGCCCGGGGCGGTCAGGCGCACCAGGGACAGCCCGTCGGCCTTCAGCATCTCGGCGATGCGCGTCCCCGTGGCCCCGCCAAGCGCCACCATCGCGGTCGATTGCCCGCCCATATGCCCGATCGCACGGCTGACATTGATGCCGCCGCCGCCCGGATCGGCCACCGGCTTGTCGCAGCGCAGCTTCAGTTCCGGGCGCACCTCGTCCGCCGCCGTGGAGAGATCCAGCGCCGGGTTCAGCGTCACCGTCAGGATCGGCGCCTGCGGGGTCATTCCCACCACCGGTCGATGCTGGCGATGTCGTCGTCGGACCAGCCGAAGTGATGGGCCATCTCGTGCGTGACGACATGGCCCACCAGCTCGGCCAATGTCACATTGCCGCGCGATGCCCATTCGTCCAGCAGCGGCCGGCGATACAGCCAGATGATGTCGGGCTGCGCAGGCTGGTCGGACACCGACTTTTCCGTCAGGGGGATGCCGTCATAGATGCCGGTCAGTTCGAACGGATCGTCGATCTGCAGTTCGTCCAGAACCTCCTCGGGCGCGAACTCGGCCACATGGATCGTGATCCCTTCGGCATGGGTGGCGAATTCGGGGGGCAGGGCGGCCAGTGCATCGCGCGCCATCGCCTCGATCCGAGCCGCATCGGGTGCGGTCAGGGTGGTCCAGTCGGTCATCCGCTTCTCCTGCATGGTGGCCCTGATATGGACAAGAATCGCCGTCTGTGAAAGAGCAAGGCGAACAGGAGACGTGCCATGACCACCACCCGCTTCGCCCCGTCGCCCACGGGCCACATCCATGTCGGCAACCTGCGGACCGCGCTGTTCAATTACCTGATCGCGCGAAAGGCCGGGGGAACCTTCATCCTGCGCCTGGACGATACCGACCAGGAACGGTCCAAGGAAGAATATGCCGACGGCATCAAGCGCGACCTGGAATGGCTGGGCCTGCACTGGGACCGCGTGGAACGCCAGTCGGCTCGGCTCGACCGCTATGCCGAGGCGGCGGACCAGTTGCGCGAGGCAGGGCGCCTTTACGAGGTGTTCGAGACGCCCACCGAACTGGACCTGAAGCGCAAGAAGCAGCTGAACATGGGCCGTCCGCCGGTCTATGACCGCGCCGGGCTGAACCTGTCGGATGCCGACAAGGACCGCCTGCGGGCCGAAGGGCGCGAAGGGTACTGGCGCTTCAGGCTGGACCAGGAACGGATCGAATGGACCGATGGCATCCTGGGCGACATCTCCATCGACGCGGCATCGGTCAGCGACCCGGTGCTGATCCGCGCGGATGGGCAGGTGCTTTACACCTTTGCCAGCAGCGTGGATGACACCGACATGGCCGTCACCCATATCGTGCGCGGCGCGGACCATGTGACCAACACCGCGACCCAGATCCAGATCATCCGCGCCCTTGGCGGCACGCCCCCGTCCTTTGCCCATCACAGCCTGCTGACCGGGGCGCAGGGCGAGGAACTGTCCAAGCGCATCGGCGCCCTGTCGATCCGCGACCTGCGCGAGGCGGGCGTCGCCCCCGAGGCGCTGCTGTCGATGATGGCGCGGCTGGGATCCAGCCAGCCGGTCGAGTTGAAGATGACGCTGGACGATCTGGCCGAGGGCTTCGACCTGTCGCAATTCGGCGCCTCGCCCACGAAATTCGACGCCGAGGATCTGTGGCCGCTGACGCGCGAACGCAACCAGGCGCTGCCTTTCGATGCGGTCCGTGACCGCATTGCAGCGCTTGGCGTGCCCGCCGATCTGGCCGAACGCTTCTGGGCCGTGGCCTCGCAGAACATCACGAAGCTGGACGACCTGGCCGACTGGTGGACGATCTTCAGCCAGGGGGCCGAGCCGCAGATCGACCCCGAGGACGCCGATTTCATCGCCCAGGCCATGCCGCTGCTGCCGCCGCCGCCCTATACGGACGCGACCTGGGGCGAGTGGACGGCCGCCGTCAAGGACGCCACCGGGCGCAAGGGCAAGGGCCTGTTCATGCCGCTGCGCAAGGCCGTCACCGGCCAGGCCCATGGTCCCGACATGGCCCAAGTCATGCCGCTGCTGCAGGTGGTCAAGGCGCGCGGGTGATCGGGCGCTTCAGCGAAAAAACAACCGCCGCCCGGCTTGGGCGGCGTTTTCATTTTCGTGACGAATACCGCTTGACGCCCCCCGCGCCACCCCGTAAATCGCCCCCACCCGTGGCGGAGTAGCTCAGCTGGTTAGAGCAGAGGAATCATAATCCTTGTGTCGGGGGTTCAAATCCCTCCTCCGCTACCACGTTTCCCCTTCAATCTTGTCGTGGACCCGTCCTCAGGGATTGGCCCGTCCTTGTCTTAGGCAGATTTGATGACGCAGCATTTTCCGGGTGTTGAAGCCTTTTCAGACAAGGGGCAGGACAATGTTGTCTCTTTGGGCGAAGGGTCGCGGGTCACCCGGATCGTGATCGAAGGTCACCGCAACACGATCAAGATCGGCGCGCGATGCAGACTGGCCGGGCAGATCGTGGTCAGGTGCAACGATGGCCATATCGAGATCGGCGAGGATACGACCTCGATGCGGATCATGCTGCACATGCACGAACCCTCGCGCATTGTGATCGGACGCGACTGCATGTTCTCGGGCGGGATATGGCTGGACAGCAGCGACAACCATTCCATCATAGACCTTGCATCCGGCAAGCGGATCAATCCCAGCAAGCCGATCACGATCGGCGATCACGTCTGGGTCGGTCGGGAAGTGACGATCCTGAAAGGGTCGGTGATCGGCAGCCATTCGATCATCGGCGCAAGTTCGATGGTTCGGGGGGTGATCCCTCCCAACTGCATCGCGGTGGGATCGCCCGCCAAGGTCATCAGAACCGGCGTCACCTGGGACAGGCGCAGGCTGCCGATCTGAACCTGGCTGCCGTCATTCATCCGCCAGGCTGGATGGCCGGGCCATTGCACCCGTCCTGACCAAGGAACCTGCCCGCTTGTCTGCCATCGCGCTTGCAAGCCCGGTTGCGGTTCATTGCCACGAAGGCCTGGCTTGGACTGCGGGGTTGGCCGTCCTGCGGCCGGTGCTGTCCTTCTGATGCCAAGCAACCCTCTCGCCCCATGAAGTCCGGCATCCCTATGCGCGCCTTCGATTTTCTTGCAAGAAGCAGGATGCCAACGGGCAGGGCTGTTTCCTTACTCTTATCAGTCACTTTTCCGCTAGGGTCGCATTTCTGCAACAGTTCTTGCAGTCACTGCAATGTTGGGCTGGAAAGCCCCGCGCTTCACCATATCTAGGGGCCTCGAGACCAAGAAGCTCGAAAAGAATAAGGAGACTGCCATGAAACTCGTTGCCCTTTCGGTTGCCGCATCGCTGGCCACCTCGGCTGCATTCGCCGGCGGCTATGTCGCCCCGGTTGTGGACACCACCCCCGTCGTGGCGCCCGTCGTTCCGGTCGAGGCTGGCACGGACTGGTCCGGCTTCTATGCCGGTCTGCAGTATGGCCAGGGTAATGCAGAACTGTCGGGTACCGATCTCGACAGCGACTATGACGCCTACGGTCTGCACGCCGGTTACCTGTTCGACTTCGGCCAGGTGATCGCCGGTGCCGAACTCGACTACAACAAGGTTGACTTGGACGAGGTCGACGATGATGCCGACCTGTGGCGCCTGCGTGGCCGCGTGGGCTATGATGCCGGCCGCTTCCAGCCCTATGCGACCCTGGGTGTTGCCCGCGTGTCGGCTGACGTGGCTGGGGACGACATCTCGGAAACCGGGATCACCTATGGCCTGGGCGCTGAATACCTGGTCACCGAGAACTTCTCGGTCGGCGCGGAATACAGCCGCAGCGACTTCTCGGACGTCATCAACGATGGTGTCGATCTGGACACCGACCTGGTGCAGGTCCGCGCGTCCTATCGCTTCTGAGACGGCCGACCCTTGTGTCACGACGCGGTCCCGAAAGGGGCCGCGTTTTCGTTTGCTCAGTCGTCCACCACGCTGAGAATGCGGGGCAGGGCGGGGCAGGGCAGCAACTGGTTCCGGGCCACATCGGCCAGCGAATGATTGTGCAGGAAGACATAGACATGCGCCGACAGGCTTTCCCACAGCCGGTTCGACAGCGTCTGCGCCCGCGATCCGGAAACGCCCCCCGACGCCCCCGCGCCGACATGCATGGCGCTGACGGTCTCGTCCACGGCTTCCAGGATCTCGGCGATGCGGATCGTCTCGGGCGGGCGGGCCAGGCGATAGCCGCCGCCCGGACCCCGGACGGATGCCACCAGCCCTGCGCGGCGCAGGCGCACGAACAACTGTTCGAGATAGGGCAGCGAAATGTCCTGCCGGGCCGAAATCTCGGCCAGCGAGGTCAGGTCATCCCCGCGGGCGGTGGCCAGATCGACAAGCGCGATGATCGCATAGCGACCCTTGGTGGACAGTTTCATCTGCTGGTCCTTCTGTTGCGACCGGGTCGGATTGACGACGCGCGCACTGCCGCGCTATGCCGCCGAGGCGCGTTTCTTGCGCAATCCAGACCGACATCCCAGATAGCGGTCTAAAAGCGCCACGCAGATGCGTCAAGAAACCACCGTCATGTCGAAGGAAGACGATGCCAGAGCTGATTTTCCCCGGTCCCGAAGGGCGGCTTGAGGGCCGCTATCACCCCCAGCCGGGCAAGCCCGACGCCCCCCTTGCCATCGTCCTGCATCCGCACCCGCAATATGGCGGGACGATGAACAACCGCGTCGTCTATAACCTGCACTACGCTTTCCACAAGCTGGGCTTCACCGTGATGCGGTTCAACTTCCGCGGCGTGGGGCGCAGCCAGGGCGAATTCGACCAGGGCATCGGCGAACTGTCGGACGCGGCATCCGCGCTGGATTACCTGCAGGCGATGAACCCCAACAGCAAGCATTGCTGGGTCGCGGGCTTCAGCTTCGGCGCCTGGATCGGGATGCAGCTTCTGATGCGCCGCCCGGAAATCACCGGCTTCATCAGCGTGGCCCCGCCCGCGAACATGTACGATTTCAGCTTCCTGGCGCCTTGCCCGTCGTCGGGGCTGATCGTGAACGGCACCGCCGACCGCGTGGCCCCGCCCAAGGACACGCATACGTTGGTCAGCAAGCTGCGCGAACAGAAGGGCATCACCATCACGCATGAAGAAATCGAGGGTGCCGACCACTTCTTCCGCGACGATGAACAGCACATGAAGCCGATGATCGACCTGGTGCAGTCCTATGTCCGCCGCCGCCTGACCGAAACCAGCCGCTAGGGCCTCCGTGTCGGATCGCATCGCCCGCCAGTTCGCCTTCCTGGCCGAGGCTGACCGGCTGAAATCCGTCGATCGGGCGAATGTGCTGCTGGACCTGTCCCGGCCGGAAAACAGCGCCGAACACAGTTGGCACGTCGCCTTGCAGGCGATGGTGTTCGGCGCATCCGACCGCGCCATCCGCATGCTGCTGCTGCATGACCTGGTGGAAATCGACACGGGCGACCAGCCGATCCACCTGGATCACGACGCCCCCGCGCTGGCCTTGGCCGAGGCGCGGGCGGCACGGCGCATCTTCGGCCTGTCGCCGGATTGCGATGCCCTGATCGACCTGTGGCAGGAGTTCGAGGCCGGCACCTCGGCCGATGCAGTTATGGCCAAGCGCATGGATCACAGCCAGCCGCTGTTCCAGGTGCTGCTGGCCCCGCAGCCGTTGCCCGACCATCTGGGGATCGTCCGCGCAAACCTGAACGGCGGACGCGCGGCGCGGCTGGCCGCCGAATGGCCCGAAGCGATGGCCTGGGCCAGGGCGGCCCTGTCTGGTTCACCCGGTGCCGATGATGACCTGTCCCGCCGCCTGCGTTTCCTGGCCGAGGCCGATGGGCTGAAATCGATCCTGCGGGCCAATCTGCTGATCGACGGGTCGCGCCGTGAAAACAGCGCCGAACACAGCTGGCATCTGGCGCTTTACGCCCTGGTCTTCGCCGATCTGGCCGGACCCGGTGTCGATGTGGGGCGGGTCATCCGCATGTTGCTGCTGCATGACCTGGTCGAGATCGACGTGGGCGACGTGCCGCTGCATTCCGCAGGGGGGCAGGCGCATGGCTCGGCCCAGATCCAGGCGGCCGAGGCGGCAGCGGCCCTGCGCATCTTCGGCCTGCTGCCGGACGCACAAGCCCGTGATTTCCTGGCGCTGTGGCAGGAGTTCGAGGCCGCGGCCAGCCCCGACGCCATCTTCGCCAAGGCCCTGGACCGATGCCAGCCCGTGATCCAGAACCTGCGGTCGGGTGGGATCGGCTGGATCGACTATGGCGTCACCTTCCGCGACATCGAGACCCGGGTGGGCAGCAAGATCAGCCTGGGCGCGCCGGACCTGTGGCAATGGCTGCGCGGCGAGGTCGAGGCATTCTTCGCCTGACGCTCAGCTTGCTAAGGGCTTCTGGTTCGCCGCATGGCGCGAGGCAAGCTGCATGGCCTTCTTGCCCGCCACGAAGGGCCGGGCGCCCGGGAATGGCTCGGTCGCGTGGCGAAGCTGCGGGAACAGGGTGAAAATCTCGGCCGCGGCATCGCCCAGTGCCAGAAGGGCTTGCGGTCCGGGATAAAGCGATTCGGTTTCCGCACCGTTCGACACCAGGATTTCATGGGCGTCGAACATCAGATGGACATAGGTGACGCCAGGCGCGTCCGTCACGATGTCGATCCCTTCGATCCCGGTCATGTGCTTGGCCGCGATCAGCAGTTCCTGTGCCCCGAACATCCGCGCGGCAATGGCCGAACGCACCAGGATGCGGTGCTGCTGGGACACCAGCAGATCCTGCGCAGGCACGTTGCGGCCAAGCGCCCCGGCGGCGATGCGGACGGGCGACAGGGCGGAATTGGCCGCGATCTCGGACCCCGTGACCCTGCGGGAGCCGGTCCAGCGGACGGGTTGCAATCCGTTGTCGCGCGTCATCACCAGATCGCCGACCCGAATGTCTTCCACCGGGCGATCGCCCGTGGCGGTGCAGATCAGCGTGCCGCTGGTGAAGCAGCTGATCGGCAGGTCGAAGATCGTCGGCTTGAACGAGATCGTCGCCACATAGGTGTTCTTGTCCAGGGGAGTGGCCGACAGGATCTTGACCCCGCGCAGGGCGTCGATGCCATCCCATTGGCGCAGGGCGTCCTTTGACGGACGGAAGAACATGTCGCCGTTCTTCATCTGGATCAGCACGCCGTCCTGCTGGGCCAGGCTGCCGTCCGGGAAGGTCAGCTGATAGCGCACGGACAGAAAGCCCGTGATCGTCGAACTGACGGGTCGGCCGGTCAGCGGCGCATCATAGGTCATGCGGGAATCCGACACGTCCCGCCCCCAGCCATCCTGGTTGTAGGCGGTCGAGAATGCCTGGGTGGGCTTGCCATCGACGACGATCGAATGGGTGTTGCCCTGGATCGTGACGGGCTTGATTTGCGCGGTGCCGACGGCGCCATATCCCGTCATTCCGTTCGCTTCGGCACTGGTCGAAGGCGTGCCGCCGGTCGCATTCACCTGCGCGTGATTGCCGAGCCACATCCATGTGACTGTCGCCATGAAAACACCTGATACTCGTAACTACTACAGGTGTCGGATATCACCCTATGGTTGAAAAATCATCTATCTTCTTCGGGGCATTTTACGAAAATCCTGCGGCAAAGACGCGCGCTCATGACGCTGCAACAGTGTTCCGGCAAGGGTCTCTGGTTTGCATACCGCTGCATACATTCTTTCCTTTATCCCTCACCCCGGCTATAGCCGCAGCCGAATCCAACGCCGAAGGGAATGCCCATGTCGAAGATCAAGGTAGCCAACCCCGTCGTCGAGCTTGACGGCGACGAGATGACCCGGATCATCTGGGACTTCATCAAGCAAAAGCTGATCCTGCCCTATCTGGACGTGGATCTGAAATACTTCGACCTGGGCATCGAGGAACGCGACCGGACCGAGGATCAGATCACCATCGACGCCGCCAATGCCATCAAGCAATACGGCGTGGGCGTGAAATGCGCGACCATCACGCCCGACGAACAGCGGGTCGAGGAATTCGGCCTGAAGAAGATGTGGAAATCGCCCAACGGCACGATCCGCAACATCCTGGGCGGCGTCATCTTCCGCGAACCCATCATCTGCCAGAACGTCCCGCGGCTGGTGCCGCACTGGACCAAGCCCGTGATCGTCGGCCGCCATGCCTTCGGCGACCAGTACAAGGCCACCGACTTCCGCTTCCCCGGCAAGGGCAAGCTGACGATCCGCTTCGTCGGCGAGGATGGCGAGACCATCGAGCACGAGGTCTTCCAGGCCCCGTCGTCGGGCGTGGCAATGGCCATGTACAACCTCGATGACTCGATCCGCGACTTTGCCCGCGCCTCGATGAACTATGGCCTGCAGCGCGGCTATCCGGTCTATCTGTCCACCAAGAACACGATCCTGAAAGCCTATGACGGCCGCTTCAAGGATCTGTTCCAGGAAGTGTTCGACACGGAATTCGCCGACCAGTTCAAGAAGGCCGGCATCACCTATGAGCACCGCCTGATCGACGACATGGTGGCCTCGAGCCTGAAATGGTCGGGCGGCTATGTCTGGGCCTGCAAGAACTATGACGGCGACGTGCAGTCCGACACCGTGGCCCAGGGCTTCGGCTCGCTGGGGCTGATGACCAGCGTGCTGATGACGCCCGACGGCAAGACCGTCGAAGCCGAGGCGGCGCACGGCACCGTGACGCGCCATTACCGCGAACACCAGAAGGGCAACCAGACCTCGACCAACTCGATCGCGTCGATCTTCGCCTGGACCGGCGGGCTCAAGCACCGCGCCAAGCTGGACGACAACGCGGCACTGCTGAACTTTGCCGAGACGCTGGAGCGCGTGACCGTGCAGGCGGTCGAGGACGGCCACATGACCAAGGACCTGGCGCTGCTGGTGGGCCCGGACCAGAAGTGGCTGACCACGATGGGCTATCTAGAAAAGGTGGACGAATACCTGAACAAGGCGCTGAACTGAGGCGTCGGGACAGAAAAGGGGCCGGGCATTCGCCCGGCCCTTCCTGCCTCCGACGGGGATATTTGGGCACAGAAGATAGGGCCCCCTCTTCTGTGCCCAAATATCCTGGGGGAGTCGCGCGGCACGCGCGGCGGGGGCAACGCCCCCTTTCTTCGGCGGCCAAGCTGCGATAAGGCACGGGCGATCCCAGCAGGAGCTGTCCCATGAAAGCCGCCGTCATCACCTTTCCCGGATCGAACTGCGACCGCGACCTTGCGGTGGCCCTGCAAAACGCCGGGGCGCAGGTGGCGCGGGTCTGGCACAAGGACCAGACCCTGCCCGAAGGCACCGACCTTGTGGCCGTTCCCGGCGGCTTTTCCTTTGGCGATTATCTTCGCTGCGGGGCGATCGCGGCCCATTCGCCCATTGCCGGGGCGCTGCGGCTTCATGCGGAACGGGGCGGCTATGTGCTGGGGATCTGCAACGGCTTCCAGGTCCTGACCGAACTGGGGCTGCTGCCGGGCGCGTTGATGCGCAATACCGGGTTGACCTTCCTGTGCAAGCCCGCCGTCCTGAACGTCGTCACCGCCGACAGCGATTTCACCGCAGGCTATGCCAAGGGCCAGCAGATCACCATTCCGGTCGCCCATCATGACGGGAATTACCAGGCCACGGCCGACGATCTGGCGCAGCTTCGGGACCAGGATCGCATCGCCTTTACCTATGGGCCGGCGATCAACGGGTCCGTGGGCGACATCGCGGGCGTGCTGTCCGCAAACCGCCGCATCCTGGGCATGATGCCGCATCCCGAACGCGCCGCCGATCCGGCGCTTGGCGGTACCGATGGCGCGGCATTGTTCCGCAGTCTTGTGGCCGGAGTTGTCAACGCCTGACTTGAGCATGGCGGCTTCTGCGCCTAGAGTGCGGCAGTTCTGCAACATGGCCGGATTCCATAGGTGATCGAAGACAGGGACAGCATCAGCGCGTCAGAGCGTTCCCGGCCCCGGCTGTCCCAATTCGGCAACCCGTGGTGGCTGCGCGCTGCGGTGGCGTTGATCTTTGCCCTGGCGATCCTGTCCGTCTGGACGACGAATGCCTGGCTGACCACGCGCTTTTCGGAAAACACCCGTGTTCGGTCGGAACTGCGGCTTGCGCTTTATACCGGCAACCTGCTGTCCGAATTGCAGCGCACGGCGGTGGTGCCGCTGCTGCTGGCGCGCGATCCGGCGCTGATCGGGTCGTTGAACAGCAACGATTTCTCGACCACCTCGGCCCGGCTGATCGCGGCGCAAAAGGAAATCGGCGCGGCCTCGATCCGGCTTCTGGATGCCTCGGGGCGCACGGTGGGGGCCACCGACCGGTTCCAGTTGGGCGCGAACAACGTCCTGTCGCCGTTCTATGTCGAGGCGCTGCGGTCGCGCGAAACGGTCTTCACTGTCGCGAACCAGGGCAGCGGCGGGTATGAATTCACCTATTCCCGCGCGGTGGTGTCCGATGGCAAGACACTGGGCGTGATCGTCGTCGGCGCCGATCTGTCGCGGCTGGAACGGTCCTGGGCGGGCATTTCGGACGCCGTGGCTGTCACCGACAGCGAAGGCAATATCATCCTGGCGACGGAACCCCGATGGCGTGGCCTGACCATGCCCGAGGCTCTGGCCGTGCGCGACGCGCCATCCGCCATCCAGCGGGCGTTCCAGGTCACGGCCGACTGGACCGCCATGCCGATCGACGCCTATGTCCAGGGCCGCGCCGTCATGCAGTCCGAGGCGCGCATCCCGTTCCGGGGCTGGCGGATGATCAGCTTCACCACCTATGCTTCGGTGCGCGAACAGGTGAACGCGGTCCTGGCGCTGGAAATCATGGGATTCGCGATCCTGCTGGCCGGGACCTTCTATGTCCTGTCGCGCCGCGCCCGCAGCCAGTCCGTCGCCTATATGCGCGAATCGGCTGACCTGCGCGCGTTGAACCTGCGCCTGACCCGAGAGATCGCCGAGCGCGAACGGATGCAAAAGGAACTGCGCGTCGCCGAACAGACCGTCCAGCAAAGTTCCAAGCTGGCGGCCCTGGGCGAGATGTCGGCAGGCGTCAGCCACGAGTTGAACCAGCCGCTGGCCGCGATGAAGACCTATCTGGCCGGCGCCCGTCTTCTGCTGCAACGCGGCCGGGCCGAGGAGGCGCTGTCCTCCTTCCAGCGGATCGACGACCTGATCGAACGCATGGGCGCCATCACCCGGCAGCTGAAATCCTATGCCCGAAAGGGCGGCGAGGCGGTGGAACCGGTGGATCTGCGCGCCGCCGTCAGCAGCGCCCTGACCATGATGGAGCCGCAGCTTCGCGGGCGGGCCATCCGCGTGACCCGCAACCTGCCGCGCGGCCCGGTGATGGTGATGGCGGACCGCATCCGGTTGGAACAGGTCATCATCAACCTGCTGCGCAATGCCGTCGATGCCGTCCGCGACAGGCGCGATGCCCGGATCGAGATCACGGTGGAAACCGGCGCCAATGCCCATGTGCTGGTGCGCGACAACGGGCCGGGCATATCGGATCTGGAAAAGCTGTTCGAGCCGTTCTGGACCACGAAGAAACCGGGCGAGGGGACAGGGCTGGGGCTGGCCATATCCTCGTCCATCATGGCCGATTTCGGCGGTCGCCTGACCGCGCATAACGCAGACCAGGGCGGCGCCGTCTTCGCGGTCGAGATGCCTTTGCACAAGCCGGGGCAACCCGCGCAGACGCTGGCCGCCGAGTGAATGTTCGAGAGAGGAAGACCTATGTCCCGCAAATTGAAGATTGCGATCGTTGATGATGAACCGGACATGCGGGAATCGATCAGCCAGTGGCTGGTGCTGTCCGGGTTCGAAACGGAAACCTATCCCAGTGCCGAAGACGCGCTGAAGGTCATCGGGTCCGACTGGCCCGGCATCGTGGTCAGCGACATACGCATGCCCGGCATGGACGGGATCGCCTTCCTGAAGCGCCTGATGGGGCTGGATTCGGGGCTGCCCGTGATCCTGATCACCGGCCATGGCGACGTGCCGATGGCGGTCGAGGCGATGCGGATCGGCGCCATGGACTTCATGGAAAAGCCCTTCAATCCCGACAAGATGACGGCGCTTGCCAAGAAGGCCACGCAGATGCGGCGCATGACGCTGGACAACCGCGCGCTCCGTCGCGACCTGTCGGAAGGCCAGCAGGTGATGTCCAAGCTGATCGGCACCAGCCCCGTGATGGAGCGCCTGCGCGAGGATATCCTGGATCTGGGCCAGGCAGACGGCCATGTGCTGATCGACGGCGAAACCGGCACCGGCAAGACGCTGGTGGCCCATGCCCTGCACGCCGTCGGCCCGCGCGCGTCCCGGAAATTCGTGCCTGTGTCCTGCGCCGCCTATAACGACGAGGCGCTGTCGGCCCGGCTGTTCGGCCCGGTCGAGGACGGCATTCCCGCCGTCGAGGAGGCCCGCGGCGGCACCCTTTGCCTGGAAGACATCGAGGCGCTGTCCGAACCCCTCCAAGCCCGCCTGCTGGCCTTCATCAGCGACCAGGGGACGCCCGCCGAAACGCGCATCATCGCCATCTCGAACGCGCGGGGCGAAGGCCGCCGGGCCGAGGATTCGCTTCGGCCCGACCTGTTCTATCGCCTGTCGGCGCTGAAGATCACCCTGCCGCCGCTGCGCGCGCGGGGCGAGGATATCCTGTCGCTGTTCACCCGCATGACCGAGCAGTTCTCCGAGGAATACGGCTGCGAGCCGCCGCAGGTCAGCGCCCAGGAGGCCGCCCAGCTTCTGCAGGCCCCCTGGCCCGGCAATATCCGCCAGTTGATCAACGTGGCCGAACGCGCCGTGCTGCAGAACCGGCGGGGATCGGGGTCCATCGCCTCGCTTCTGATGGCGGACGGGGAAGACAACCAGCAGGCCACCACGACCGAGGGCAAGCCGCTCAAGGAATATGTCGAAAGCTTCGAGAAGATGCTGATCGACAACACCATGCGCCGCCACAAGGGCAGCATCTCGGGCGTGATGGAGGAATTGTGCCTGCCGCGCCGCACCCTGAACGAGAAGATGGCCAAATACGGCCTGCAGCGGGGCGATTATCTTTGAATATAACAGGGGGCGGATTTCTCCGCCCCCATTGTGTCGTATCGGGCCTTCACAAAAAACGATACCAAAAACTTAGCCCAAAATTGGACCGATCCGCAGGGGTTCGGTCAGACGGCAAGTTCCTTCACCTATACACCGACGCATTCACCCAGAAGATCCAATGCGGGATCGTCGGGGGATACGCCGTCAAACACCACTTCTGACTTGCCATTCTTCTTCAAAGCCGAACCTTGAAAAAAGGTGCGGTCGGAAAGGCTTGCACCGCCATTCTTGCGCGGCAGGACATCAGGATATTCGTTTGCATATTCCAATGTCATGATCGCAAACCGGCTGTTCAGGCCGTCCCTTTCTTGCGCAGACTTTCTTGACTGCTGGCTCAACTTACTTTCGCGTCACCCATGGCTCAACCTGTCCATTTGGGCAATTAACATGCGCGTGTTCATAGCGGCATGTTTTGGTTAAGAAATTGCAATCCTTGAAGATATTCATCGACAAGGGACGGGTGTCCCTGCCGCTGGCGCATTTCCGGGCGATCCTTGTGGGACATGGCTTGGCCCTTGCGCCATGATCGCTGGGGCGCTAACCCCGCCGGGGTCAGCAGAAGGCATTCCGACATGAGCGACAGTTCCGCAAAGGGGCTTCACCCGCGCACCCAGGCCGTCCATCACGGCATCCGCCGCAGCCAGTATGGGGAAATGGCCGAGGCGATCTTCCTGACCCAGGGCTTTGTCTATGACAGCGCCGAACAGGCCGAGGCCCGCTTCAAGGGGACCGGCCCGGACGAATTCATCTATGCCCGCTATGGCAACCCGACCAGCCGCATGTTCGAGGATCGCATCGCCGCCCTGGAAGGGACCGAGGACGCCTTTGCCACGGCCAGCGGCATGGCGGCGGTCAATGGCGCGCTGTTTTCCATGTGCAAGCCCGGCGATCACATCGTGGCGGCCCGCGCGCTGTTCGGATCCTGCCTTTATGTGCTGGACCTGCTGGCGAAATTCGGGGTCGAGGTCACCTATGTGGACGGCACCGACCTGGACCAGTGGCGCGCGGCGCTTCGCCCCGGCACCAGGGCCGCCTTCTTCGAGACCATGTCGAATCCGACACTGGAGGTGATCGACATCAAGGCCGTCGCCGATCTGGCCCACGCGGTCGGCGCCCTGGTCGTGGCCGACAACGTCTTCGCCACCCCGGTCTTTTCCCGCGCGGCCGATCTGGGCGCCGATGTCGTCGTCTATTCCGCGACCAAGCATATCGACGGCGGGGGGCGGGCGCTTGCGGGCGTCATCTGCGGCACCCGCCAGTTCGTGCGCGAGGTTGCCGAGCCCTATCTGAAACATACCGGCGGCGCGATCAGCCCCTTTCACAGCTGGATCATGCTGAACGGGCTGACCACCATGGACCTGCGCGTGCGCGCCCAGGCCGACAGCGCCCTGGCAATCGCCCAGGCGCTGCAAGGCCATCCGGCGCTGTCGCGGGTGATCTATCCGGGCTTGGCCGACCATCCCCAGCACGACCTGGCGATGCGGCAGATGGGATCGGGCGGCACCATGATCGCCTTCGAGGTCGCGGGCGGCAAGGACGCGGCCTTCGCCGCGCTGAACCGGCTGGGGATCATCAGCATTTCCAACAACCTGGGCGATGCGAAATCCATCGTGACGCATCCCGCGACGACCACCCATCAGCGCCTGTCCGACGATGACCGCGCCTATCTGGGGATCACGCCGGGACTTCTGCGGCTGTCCGTCGGGCTGGAACATGCCCCCGACCTGATCGACGACCTGCACCAGGCGCTTGCCCCCTGAACCGGCCGGGTCGCGCGCCTGGCCCGTCCTGCCGGATTTATGCTTTGGAATCCGGCCCGGAATCCCCATATTAGGCCGCGATCTTCGTTGAAGGATGTCCGCATGACCGAAGCACGCCCGATGATCCCCGCCTATCCGGCCCTGGCGCGCAGCTATGATGCGGGCTTCAGGGTGGATGATACCTACAAGGCCGGACTGCCCGACCTTCAGAACGGCCCGGCCAGCCTGATCGTGGGCGCGCGCGCGCCGATCCAGCATGTCGGGATTTCCAACTTTCGCCTGCCGATCCGCTATCAGACCCGCGACGGGGGCGAACTGACGCTGGAAACCAGCGTGACCGGCACGGTCAGCCTGGAAGCCGACCGCAAGGGCATCAACATGTCCCGGATCATGCGGTCCTTTTACGCCCATTCCGAACATGCCTTCAGCCTGAAGGTGCTGGAAGCCGCGCTTGACGATTATCAGGCCGACCTGGATGCCTATGACGCCCGCATCCAGATGAAGTTTTCCTATCCGATTCGGGTGGATTCGCTGCGGTCGGGGCTGTCAGGCTGGCAGTATTACGACATCGCGATGGAGATCCTGGATTTCCACGGCCAGCGGCTGCGGATCATGCATTTCGACTATGTCTATTCCTCGACCTGCCCCTGTTCGCTGGAACTGTCCGAACACGCGCGCGAGACCCGGTCGCGGCTGGCGACGCCCCATTCGCAGCGGTCCATCGCCCGGATCTCGGCGGTGATGGTAGGGCCGGAGAAGATCTGGTTCGAGGACATGGTGGAACTTTGCCGCCGCGCCGTGCCCACCGAGACGCAGGTGATGGTCAAGCGCGAGGACGAACAGGCCTTTGCCGAACTCAACGCCTCGAACCCGATCTTCGTCGAGGATGCGGTGCGCGCCTTTGCCCAGCAACTGCTGGCCGATCCGCGCTTCGGCGATTTCCGGGTGGTTGCCAGCCATCAGGAATCGCTGCATTCCCATGACGCGGTCAGCCTGATGGTGAACGGGCCAACCTTCGCCCAGGCATCCCTGGATCCGATGACCTTCGTGGGCCTGCGCGCCTAATAGGCTGCAGACCCGGTGCCTTCGGGCAGCGCGCCATAGGGCAGCCAGATCGTCTTGGCCTGCGTGGCATGGCGCAGGAAGACCTCTCCCTGGGCCTGCGGGCCGCACCAGTCGCGATGGGCGGGCGCCCAGACGGGCTTGAGATTGCCGCCCGCGGCCTTTTCCACCGCCGCCAGATCGCCGCCCACCATCCACATCGCCGCGACCTCGTCATGCGCGGCCAGCACGCGGGCGAGGTCATTGCGGGGGCCGGTGACGATATTGACCACGCCCCCCGGCAGGTCGGACGTGTCGAAGACCTGGTACAGGTCCGTCACGGCCAGCGGATCGTCCTGCGCGGCAATGGCGATGACGCGGTTGCCCATGGCGATGGCGGGCATGACCAGAGACATGAACGCGGCCAGCGGCTGCGCATTGGGGCAGGCGATGCCCATCACGCCGAAGGGTTCGTTGACCACATTCAGCAGGTGGCCGGGCTTGGCCTGAACATTGGCGCCATCGAACTTGTCGGCCCAGGCGGCATAATGGAAGGCGCGGGCGATGGCGGCATCGACCTCGGCCCGGCCGGTGCGGGCGGCGAATTCGTCGGCGCGGGCCGACAGGTTCTCGGCGATGTAATACAGCACCTGCGCGCGGGCATGGCCGCCCATAGCGGCCCATTTCCCGGCCTTGGCGGCGGCTTCGACCGCGTTGCGGATGTCCTTGCGGCTGCCCAGGGGCGCAAGGCCGCCCGGCACGGCATAGCTTGCGCCGCCGTCCGGCCGCTTCTGCGCGCCGCCGATATACAGCTTGGCCGTGCGGTCCAGATCTGTGGCATGGCCTGTCCCGGTGGTGGCCGCGACCGGGGCTGCGGGGGCCGGTTCAACCGCCCTCTCGACCGCCGGTTCGGCCAGATAGTCCAGCATCCCCACGCGCCCGCCTTCGCGGCCAAAGCCGCTTTCGCGATAGCCGCCAAAGGGGGCCGCCGCGTCGAACAGGTTGGCGCAGTTGATCCAGACCACGCCCGCCTTCACCCTGGCGGCGATATCCGTTGCCACCGCCGCGCTTTCCGACCAGATCGAGGCGGCGAGGCCATAGCGCGTGTTGTTCGCCAGTTCGACCGCCTCATCCGCCATGCGGAAGGTCGAAAGCGTGGCGATGGGACCGAAGATCTCCTGCTCGAAGCCGGGATTGGCGGGGCTGATGTTGCGCAGATAGCCCGGCGCGATGAAGCAGCCCTCCTGCGCGCCCCCGCCGACCAGTTCCGCCCCGGCATCGGTGGCCGCCTTGCAGATCGACAGGATGCGGTTCTTCTGGATGGGATCCACGATGGCGCCCACATCGGTGGACTTGTCCAGCGGCGGCCCGACCCGCAGGCGGGACATACGGGCGGCCAGCAGGGTTTCGAACCGTTCCGCCACCGCCTCGGCCACCAGGATGCGCGATCCGGCGCAGCAGACCTGGCCGCCGTTGAACCAGATCGAATCCACCACGCCTTCCACCGCCGCATCCAGGTCGGCATCGGGCATGACCACGAAGGGCGACTTGCCGCCCAGTTCCAGCGTCAGCCGCTTGCCCGTCCCGGCAAGCTGGCCCGCAATCGCGCGGCCCACCTGGGTCGAGCCGGTGAAGGCGATCTTGTCCACATCCGCCGCGACAAGGGCCGCGCCGGTGTCGCCGTCGCCGGTCACGATGTTCACGACGCCTGCGGGCAAGCCGATCTCCTGGCAGATCTCGGCAAAGGCAAGCGCGGTCAGGGGCGTGTATTCGGCAGGCTTCAGCACCACCGTATTGCCCGCCGCAAGGGCAGGGGCGATCTTCCAGGCCAGCATCAGCAGCGGAAAGTTCCAGGGGATGATCTGGCCGCAGACGCCGATCGGGGCATGGCCGGGAAAGGCCGTATCGCGCAGTTCCGCCCAACCGGCATGGTGGTAGAAATGCCGCGCGACCAGCGGCACGTCGATGTCGCGCGACTCGCGGATCGGCTTGCCGTTGTCCAGCGTCTCCAGCACCGACAGGAAGCGTTCGCGTTTCTGCACATGGCGGGCAAGGGCATAAAGGTAACGCGCCCGCTGCGTTCCCGTCAGCGCCGCCCAGCCGGGCTGCGCCTGCCGCGCCACCGCCACCGCCGCCGCCACGTCATCGGCGGTCCCCTGCGACACCTGCGCCAGAACCTCGCCCGTCGCGGGATCGCGGCTGTCGAACAGGTGTCCCGGTTCGGTGAAGCTGCCGCCGATGAAATGGCCGAATGCGCCGCGCCGCGCCAGCCAGTCGCGCACGGCGGCGCTATCCTCGACCGAGGGGCCGTATTCCATCGTTTCCATCAATTCGCTCACGCTGGTCATGCGTCCCTCAGGCAATCGCTTGGCGGTAACCGGCGGCATAGCGGCCCGTCACATGGTGGCTGATCTGGCGTTCGATATCGCCCAGAAGGCTGGAGGCGCCGATGCGGAACAGGTCGGGGCGCAGCCAGTCGCGGCCCAGTTCCTCGGCCATCAGCACCTGCCAGTTCAGCGCGTCCTTGGCGGTCCGCAGCCCGCCCGCGGGCTTGAAGCCCACGACATGGCCGGTCTGGTCGCGATAATCGCGGATCGCCCGGCACATCACCAGCGACACGGGCAGGGTGGCGTTCACGCCTTCCTTGCCGGTCGAGGTCTTGATCCAGTCCGCCCCCGCCTGCATCGCCACATGGCTGGCACGGGCGACATTCTCCAAGGATTTCAGGTCGCCCGTAGCCAGGATCGCCTTCATCCTGGCATCGCCGCAGGCCTCGCGCATGGCGCGCAATTCGTCGTAAAGCGCCGTCCATTCGCCGCGCAGCACATGGGCGCGGGTGATGACGATGTCGATCTCGTCCGCGCCGTGTTCGACCGCGTAAAGGATCTCGGCCAGCCGCAGGTTCAGGGGCATCAGCCCGGCAGGAAAGCCGGTGGCGACGCTGGCGACCGGGATGCCGGAATTGCCAAGGGCACGCTTGGCGGGCGCGATCATGGTGGGATAGACGCAGACCGCGCCGGTCGTCAGGCCGGTGACGCCCATCGCCTCCAGCAGTTCGGACGCGATGGGCTGGCGGGCCTTGGCGCAAAGCCGCGCCACACGGTCGGGCGTGTCGTCGCCCGCCAGCGTCGTCAGGTCGATGCAGCGCACGGCGTTCAGCAGCCAGGCCGCCTGATGGTCCTTCTTCAGGCTGCGCCGGGCGGGCAGGCTGGCCGCGCGGCGTTCGACCGCCGGGGTATTGATGCGGATATCGGCGAACCAGTCGGTCCGCAGATCGGTGCCGGGATTGCGGGTCATGGCTTTCTCCGCCAGCCGCCGAATCCGCGTTCCTGGAACTGCGCCCACATGCGCCAGATCAGCGCCAGCAGCAGCAACAACACGATGCAGACGATGGAGGCTGCCCAGTTGCGCGGGCGTTCGTCCGGCCCGGCCAGCGTGTCGATGCTGACCGCGTTGGGATAGGTGGACAGCCACGCCATCCGCCAGCCATAGGCGGTCACGCTGACCCATTGCGGGTTTTCGCGCGTGGATTGCAGGTTCGTCGCCTCGGCCTGCAGGTTGGCGCTGTCGTATTTGAAATAGGGCGGCCAGATCCAGCCGGTATCCTCGTTGCGGTAAACGAAGACCTTGCCGTTGGGGCGCACGGTTTCGATGAAGCGCACGTCGCGCTGGCCTTGCGCGTTCTCCACCGTGCCGGTGTTGTCGGACGCATAGAAGATCGCGTTCGAGGCCGTGACCGAGGTCAGCCGGTTATAGGTATTGGTGATCCGCACCGTGTTCTTGGACGGCAGCGCATAGTCCAGGAACAGGAACACCGCGATGCCGAACAGCACGCCGGCCGCGACCTTGAGATAATGCATGGATGGCGCGCCCTTACTGCCAGTTGACCCAATAGATGATGCCCACGACCGCCAGGTTGGGCAGAACGAAGACCAGAAGCAACAGCCGCGATTTCAGCGTCCTGTCGAAGCCGATCATGGACCTGCGGACGAACGCGCGCCGCGCGGGGGTGTTCCCCGGCATGGAGGGGTGGCGTTCGTCCCAAATCTCTTCCAGCCGCTCGTGCCGCAGCGACCGGAGATAGACCCGCAGCAGCAGATAGAACACCGTCTCGGCGATCAGCAGGAACAGGATCAGGCGGATGAAGGCGGCCAAGGGCGGTTCCGGGATGGTTTCGCCCGAAGGCTAGCATCGCAGGGGGCAGGGGACCAGCGGTCAGAACGGCACGTCATCCCCGCCCGCAGGCTGGACATAGGCGGCCTTGATGTTCTTGAAGCCCGCCGCGAATTGCACGGTCAGCGTATCCTCGGCGATGCCCATCACCGTGCCCTCGCCGAACTTGGCATGTGTCACGCGGTCGCCCACGGTGAACTTCGACGCAGGCTCGGCGTCGATGATGATGGGCGCGCGGTGGACGGGTGCCTTGCGTTCGGATGCGCGGGCCTGCATCCGCTTCCATCCGGGAGAGTTGTAGACATCGGCCTTGGCCGCGCGTTCGTGCAGCGCATTGACCGGACCGCCTGCCGCGAATGCCATCGCCGCGCCATAGCCGCCGCCGTAAAGGCCGGGGGGCGTCAGGACCTCGACATGTTCGGGCGGCAGTTCATCGACGAAGCGCGAGGGCATGGAGCTTTGCCATTGCCCGTAAAGCCGCCGGTTGCCCGCAAAGCTGATCGTCGCCAGCCGTTCCGCGCGGGTGATGCCGACATAGGCCAGGCGCCGTTCCTCCTCCAACCCCTTGGTGCCGTTCTCGTCCATGGCGCGCTGGCTGGGGAACAGCCCGTCCTCCCATCCCGGCAGGAAGACGATCGGAAATTCCAGGCCCTTCGCGGCGTGCAGGGTCATGATGCTGACCTGCTCGGCTGCCTCGCCCTCGTCCCGGTCCATCACCAGGGCCACATGTTCAAGGAAGCCCTGCAGGTTCTCGAATTCCTCGAGCGCCTTGACCAGTTCCTTGAGGTTGTCCAGACGCCCCGGCGCGTCGGGCGACTTGTCGTTCTGCCACATGGCGGTATAGCCGGATTCGTCCAGGATCCGCTCGGCCAGTTCGACATGGTTCACGCGGTCGTCCAGGGCATCGGCGTGCCAGCGGCCCAGGGCCTCGGTGAACTGGCGCATGCTTGCCGCGGCCTTGCCGGACAGATCGCCCGCCGTCAGCGCCGCGACCGTGCCGTCCAGCAGCGACAGCCCGCGCGCCCGCGCCATGTGCTGAATGGCTTGCAGGCCCTTTTCGCCAAGGCCGCGCTTGGGCGTGTTGGCGATGCGTTCGAAGGCCAAGTCGTCGGCGGGGCTGACCACCAGCCGGAAATAGGCCATCGCGTCGCGGATTTCCGCGCGTTCATAGAAGCGCGGGCCGCCGATCACGCGATAGGGCAGGCCGATCGACATGAAGCGATCCTCGAAGGCGCGCATCTGGTGGGACGCGCGGACAAGGATGGCGATGTCGTTCAGGCTGGTGCGGCCGATGCTGGCGCGATGGCCGCCGTGGAAGGCCTCGATCTCCTCGCCGATCCAGCGGGCCTCCGCCTCGCTGTCCCAGTGGCCGATCAGGCGCACCGGCTCTCCGCCCTCGGCCTCGGTCCACAGGGTCTTGCCCAGGCGGCCCTGGTTGGCGGCGATCAAGCCCGAGGCGGCGGCCAGGATCTGCGGGGTCGAGCGATAGTTCTGTTCCAGCCGGATCACCTGCGCGCCGGGGAAATCCTTCTCGAAGCGCAGGATGTTGCCGACCTCGGCGCCGCGCCAGCCATAGATCGACTGGTCGTCGTCGCCCACGCAGCAGATGTTGCGATGCGCCTGGGCCAGCAGCCGCAGCCACATGTACTGCGCCACGTTGGTATCCTGGTATTCGTCCACCAGGATATAGCGGAATCGCTCCTGCCAAGACCGAAGCACGTCCGGGTGCGCCTGGAACAGCGTCACGCAATGCATCAGCAAATCGCCGAAATCGACCGCGTTCAGCGCCAGCAGGCGGTTCTGATAGGCCTGGTACAGCTTGCCGCCCCAGCCGTCGAAACCCGTGCCCTCGCCCCTGGGCAGGTTGGCAGGGGTCAGGCAGCGGTTCTTCCAGCCGTCGATCAGATGGGCCAACTGGCGGGCGGGCCAGCGTTTCTCGTCCAGGTTCTCGGCCTGGATCAGCTGCTTGAGCAGCCGGATCTGGTCGTCCGTGTCCAGGATGGTGAAGGAGGGCTTCAGGTGCAGTTCGCCATTGCCGATCAGTTCGGCATGGCGGCGCAGGATCTTGACGCTGATGGAATGGAAGGTGCCCAGCCAGGGCATCCCCTCGACCGTCTCGCCCAGCAGGCGGGCGATGCGGTTCTTCATTTCCCGCGCCGCCTTGTTGGTGAAGGTCACGGCCAGGATCTGGCCCGGCCGCGCGCGGCCCAGCATCAGCAGATGCGCGATCCGCGTGGTCAGCGCGCGGGTCTTGCCGGTGCCCGCGCCCGCCAGCATCAGCACCGGCCCGTCCAGCGTTTCCACGGCGGCGCGCTGCGCGGCGTTCAGCCCGTCCAGATAGGGGGCAGGGCGCGCGGCCATCGCGCGTTGCGACAGCGGCACGCCACCCATGTCGTCGGAATCGTCCAAAAGCTCCATCCCGCCAACATAGGCGGGTCGGCGGGACATGGAAAGCCCATGTTCCGCCTTCGTTCGCATCCGCGGTGGAATTACCGTCCCCGGATGCGGGGATCCATCGCGTCGCGCAGCCCGTCGCCGATATAGTTGACGCACAGCACCGTCAGCGAGATGAACAGCCCCGGCAGGATCACCCGCGACGGATACTGGATCATCTGGTCCACCGCGTCGTAAAGCAGCCGTCCCCAGGTCGGGAAGTCGGGCGGAAAGCCCAGGCCCAGGAAGGACAGCGCGCTTTCTGTGATGATCGCCGTGGCGATGCCCAGCGTGGCCGCGACCATGATCGGCGACAGCACGTTCGGCAGCACATGGCGCAGGATCATGCGATGCGCGGGGGTGCCGATGGACTTGGCGGCCAGGATGAATTCGCGTTCCTTCAGGCCCAGCACGTCGCCCCGCACGATGCGCGCGGCCTGCATCCAGCTTGTCGCGCCGATGGCGGAGACGATCAGGATGAAGGTGCCCATGGCGGGACCAAAGGACTGCGACAGCGGCTCGCGGAACAGGGTGACCATCAGCAGCAGCAGCGGCAGCAAGGGCAGGGCCAGGAACAGTTCGGTCATCCGCATCAGCGGCGCATCCAGGCGGCGGAAATATCCCGACGTCACGCCGATCAGGCTGCCCAGCGAGATCGCGATGATCATCGCGGTCAGCCCCACGGCGATGGACACCCGGCCCCCGGCCATCAGCCGGGCCAGCATGTCGCGGCCCAACTGGTCCGTGCCCAGCGGATGCGCGGCGGAAAAGCCCGAATTGCGGGCGCGGATGTCCACATAGGTCGGGTCGATGGTCCAGATGTAAGGGCCGACCAGGACGAACAGGATGGTCAGGATGAACAGCACCAAGGCCACCATCGCGCCCTTGTGGCTGCGGAACTGCCGCCAGACGTCGCGCCACTGGCTGCGGGTTTCCCCGCCGGCGTGAAGGGGATTGTCCGGCGGCAGGGCGGCCGTGGCGCCTGCCGCAGCGGCGGTCGCGTCCACGGTCTCGCGCAGGTCCAGGTGATGCTGGCGTTCGGTGTCAGTCATAGCGGATCCTCGGGTCCAGGATGCCGTAGAGGATGTCGGCAATCAGGGTGAACAGCACGATCAGGATCGCGAAGATGAAGGTCAGCGTCAGCACCATGGGAATGTCGTTGCCGTGGATGGCGGTGATCAGCAACTGGCCCAGGCCGTTCACCTTGAAGACCTGTTCCGTGATGATCGCGCCGCCGAAGACGGCGGGAAGGCCAAGCGCGATCACGGTGATGACGGGGATCAGGCTGTTCCTCAGCACATGCTTCAGGACCACGGTCCGTTCCGACAGGCCCTTGGCGCGGGCGGTGCGGACGTAATCCTGGCCCAGATTGTCCAGCATGGACGCGCGCATGAAGCGGCTGATCTGCGCCGCGTTGTACAAGGCCAGCACCGTCACCGGCATGACCATCTGCCGGACCTGCGCCCAGAAGCTGTCCCAGTCGCGCACCACAAGCGTGGTGTCATAGACCGACGGGAACCATTGCAGCTTCACCCCGAAGATGATGATCAGCACCACGCCGGTGAAGAAGGTGGGCATCGAGAAGCCGATCATCGACACGAAGGTGCCCAACTGGTCGAACCAGGAATACTGCTTGTAGGCCGAGATGATGCCGATTGGCAGCGCGATCAGCACGCCCACCAGATAGGAAAAGCCCACCACGGTCAGCGTCTGCGGCACGCGTTGCGCGATCACGTCGAAGACCGGGCTGCGCGACTGGAAGCTGATGATGCGCTGCATCCCGGCGCTGAACTGCGTGCCGAAGACATGGTCGAACCAGTACAGCGGCTCGACCCAGAAGAACTGCTTCAGCCACAGGACATAGCGCACATACCAGGGCGATCCCAGGCCAAGCGCCTCGCGCATTCGCTCCTTCACCTCGGGCGGGACGGTCAGCGGCACGTCGCCCAGCGGATCGCCCGGCGACGCCTCCAGCAGCAGGAAGATCACCAGCGATATGAACAGAAGCGTCGGGATCGCCAGCAGCAGGCGGCGGATGGTGAATGTCAGCATCGTGTGCCTCGGTCAGGGCGCTTCGTTTCGGCGCGGATGTCGTTGGGATTGACCGGTGTGAAACCGGCCCCGCGACGGATCGCGGGGCCGGGCGGGATCACTGCTGCACGCGGGTCCAGTCGGCCACGTTCCACAGTTCCGAATCCCAGGCGTTGATCTGGACGCCGCCCAGGCTGTTCGAATGGGCCGAGGCCGTGCCGCGATAGATCAGCGGGATGATCGCGTTGCTTTCCTTGGTCAGCATCTCGTTCAGCTTCTGGCCGATCTTGCCGCGTTCGGCGGGATCGACGGTCTTGCCCAGTTCGACCAGCAAGGCGTCATAGGCCGGGTCGCAGTAACGGCTGATGTTTTCGCCCTGCCACTGGTTCGCGGGGCTGGGGGCCTTGTCGCAGGTCCATTTCGCCAGATAGGGCGCAGGATTGCCGCCCTCGAAGTTGTCGGCATACATCTGCACGTCGGCATAGAATTTCTGCAGCGTGTCGGGCGAACCGGGATCGGTGCCGAAGAAGACCGAGGCATCGACGGTCTTCAACTCGGTCTCGATGCCGATTTCCGACCACCACTGCTTGATCAGCGCCTGGAAGTCCTGGCGCACCGCGTTGACCGAGGTCTGGAAGACCATCTTCAACTGCACGCCGTCCTTTTCGCGCACGCCGCTGCCGCCCACGGTCCAGCCCGCCTCATCCAGAAGCGCCTTGGCGCCCTCGATGTCCTGGGTCAGGCATTCCTGGTTGGGCGATGCCCAGGCCTCGGGCGCGGGGACATAGTTGCAGGTCGGCTGCCCCGAGGCGCCATAGCCGATTTCCGTCAGAAGCTGGCGGTCGATGGCCATCGACAGGGCCTTGCGGACTGCCGGGTCGGTCAGGAAGGGGTGGGGATGGGCGTTTGTCGAACGCTCTCCCTCGGGGTGGGACGACGACGGATCGGTCAGGTTGACGTGGATCCGTTCGACCAGGCTGCCGAAGGCCGCGCTGACCTTGCCGCGGCCCATCTGCTCCATCCCGGCGATCACGTCGGGGGAAAGCTGGGTGTTCCAGGCGTAATCGTATTCGCCCGTTTCCAGGACCGAACGCGCCGCAGCGGCCGCATCGCCGCCGCCCTTGATGGTGGCGGTCGCGAAGGCGGGCTTGGCCGGGTCGCGGTATTCGGGATTGGCCTCGAAGGTGATCACGTCGTTGGTCAGGAACTGCGTGACGCGGAAGGGACCGGTGCCGATGGGGTTGAAGTTCTGGTCGGTGCAGGTCGGCGCATTGGCGCCCAGGCAGTTCTCGAACTGGGCCTTCTGGATGATCGGTCCGTTCGCGCCCACAAAGGCCGAATAGGGATCGGGCATCGGTTCGGTGAAGTTGATCTTGACTGTCAGGTCATCGACCGCCTCGATCGACTCGATCCCCTCGAACTTGGCAAGCTGCGAACAGCCGCCCTGGGGGTCCATGCAATACTGGCCGGAGAACACCACGTCGGCCGAGGTGACGGGCGTGCCGTCCGACCATTTCAGCCCTTCCTGCAGCTTCCATGTGACCGATTTCAGATCCTCGGCAATGCCGCCGTTTTCCAGGGTCGGGATTTCGGCCGCCAGGCGCGGGACATGCTCGCCCTCGGGGGTCATGCTGGCCAGCGGCTCCAGCACCATGCTGGACGCGATCAGTTCCTTGGTGCCCCCCGAAAGATACGGGTTCATCGTGGATGGGGCCTGCCACATGATGATGTTCAGGGCGCCGTCGCTGCCGCGTTCGGCCATGGCGGCGGGGGCAAGGGCCAGGCTGGCCGCAGCGCCCATCAGCAGTGTCTTCAGCTTCATCGATCTCTCCTGTCGGAAGTTGCGACCCGCAGGCGCGGGGTCGGAACGCTTGGTGCCTTTGGCAGGCTTATATCGTTGTTTTTCCTTGGGTTGCCGGGACATTGTTCCGATCCCGCCATCCGCGGAATGCAATCAGTTTCAATCGAAGCCCGTTTGGAAAGCAAGCGTTATCGCGTGACACAAGCGGGGTCTTTCGCCTTTGACATTTCCCGCCCGCCCGCTAGCCTTTCCCAAAAGCACAGGCCGGGGGCGACGGGATGCTGGACGACAAGCCGCTTGTTTCCATCGAGAAGCTTCGGGTCGAGTTCGAGACGGGCGACGGCATCGTCGTCGGCGTCAAGGATGTCAGCTTTTCCATCAATCCCGGCGAATGCGTCTGCGTGGTGGGCGAATCCGGGTCGGGCAAGTCGGTCAGTTCGCTGTCGCTGATGCGCCTGGTGGAATTCGGCGGCGGCACCATCGCGGGCGGGCGGCTGATGTTCGACGGGGGCGACGGCAAGGTCATCGACCTGGCCCGGCAATCCTCGCCCGCGATGCGCGACATCCGCGGCAACCAGATCGGCATGATCTTCCAGGAACCCATGACCGCGCTCAACCCGGTCTTCACCGTGGGCGACCAGTTGACCGAAGGGCTGATGGTCCACCGCAACATGACCAAGGCCCAGGCCCGCGCCCGCGCGCTAGAAATCCTGCGCCAGGTCCGCATTCCCGAACCCGAACGCCGCATGGACCAGTATCCGCACGAACTGTCGGGCGGGATGCGCCAGCGGGTCGTGATCGCCATCGCCATGGCCTGCGAGCCGCGCCTGCTGATCTGCGACGAACCCACCACCGCGCTGGACGTGACCATCCAGGCGGAAATCCTGGCGCTGATCGACCGGCTCAAGCGCGAAAAGCGGATCGCGGTCCTGTTCATCACCCATGACATGGCGGTCGTGGCGCAGATGGCCGATCGCGTGGTCGTCATGTATCGCGGCGACAAGGTCGAGGAAGGCCCGGTCGAGCAGATCTTCGAGAGCCCGCAGCAGGATTACACCAAGATGCTGCTGGCCGCCGTGCCGCGCCTGGGCGAGATGACGGGCAAGGCGGCACCAGAACGGATGCGCCTGATGCGCGACGGCACCGTCAGCGCGCCGGAACCGATCATCGTGAAGGATCCGAAGCCCTTGCTGACGGTCGAGGGCCTGACCACCCGCTTTGCCGTCAAGGGCGGGCTGCTGCGCCGAACCGTCGCGCGCGTCCATGCGGTCGAGGATGTCAGCTTCACCATCAACGCAGGCGAGACGCTGTCGCTGGTGGGCGAATCCGGCTGCGGCAAGTCCACCTGCGGGCGGTCGATCCTGCGGCTGGTCGAGCCGGAGGGGGGCAGGGTCGATCTGGGCGGCACCGACATCCTTGCCCTGTCGCCCCGCGAATTGCGCCGGGCGCGCCGCGACATGCAGATGATCTTCCAGGATCCCTTCGCCAGCCTTGATCCGCATATGAAGCTTTACGACCAGGTGGCCGAACCGATGGAGAATTTCGGCATCGGTTCCCGGTCCGAACGCCGCGACCGCATCGCTGCGCTGTTCGACCGCGTGGAACTGCCGCGCAGCTTCATGCGCCGATACCCCCACGAAATGTCGGGCGGCCAGCGCCAGCGCATCGCCATCGCCCGCGCGCTTGCGCTGAACCCCAAGCTGATCATCGCGGACGAGGCGGTGTCGGCCCTGGACGTCTCGGTCCAGGCGCAGGTCCTGAACCTGCTGATGGAATTGCAGGGGGATCTGGGCATTTCCATGCTGTTCATCAGCCATGACATGGCCGTGGTCGAACGCGTCAGCCACCATGTCGGCGTGATGTATCTGGGCCGGATCGTGGAAATCGGCACGCGCCAGCAGGTGTTCGAGAACCCGCAGCACAATTATACCCGGCAGTTGATGGCCGCCGTGCCGGTCGCCGATCCTCGCCAGAAGAAGATCAGCGAGGATCTGAACTTCAGGCCGATCCCCTCGCCGATCCATCCCGTCGATTATCGGGCCCAGCCTTCGGTCTATAAAGAGGTCGCGCCGGGTCACAAGGTGCTGGTCGAGCCTGCGACGCATCACTGATGCCGCTCTGCGCCCAGGACCATGGAACAGGATCGGCACGATAGGGTCTCGTGCCTTGTTCCTTCAGGATTATCGCAATGCCCTGGATCCGGCTGTCGGACCCCGGCAGACGGCTTGCACAGCCTGCATAAAGGGTTCACCCTGTCGCCCGTGAAGGAGACCGAACATGCCCGTCAAGAACCGCTTTGCCGAACTGCTTCCCGAAATCACCGCATGGCGCCGCGATTTCCACGAACATCCCGAACTGCTGTATGACGTTCACCGCACCGCAGGCCGGGTGGCCGAACTGCTGCGCAGCTTCGGCTGCGACGACGTGGTCGAAGGGGTGGGCCAGACCGGCGTGGTCGGTGTCATCAAGGGCAGGACCGACAGCAAGGGCCGCGTGATCGGGTTGCGCGCCGACATGGACGCCCTGCCGATCAACGAGCAGACGGGCCTGGACTATGCCTCCAGGACGCCGGGCAAGATGCACGCCTGTGGCCATGACGGCCATACCGCGATGCTGCTGGGGGCCGCGAAATACCTGGCCGAGACGCGCAACTTCGACGGCACCGCCGTGGTGATCTTCCAACCCGCCGAGGAGGGCGGCGGCGGCGGCGACGCCATGGTGCAGGACGGTCTGGTCAGCCGCTGGAACATCCAGGAATTCTACGGGATGCACAACATGCCGGGGATGCCGGTCGGCAGCTTCTCGATCAAGCCTGGCGCGATGATGGCCGCGGCGGACCAGTTCGACATCACCGTCACCGGCAAGGGCGGCCATGCGGCCAAGCCCCACGAATGCATCGACACCACGCTGACCGCCGCGCAGATCATCGTGGCGCTGCAATCGGTCGTGGCCCGCAACATCGACCCGCTGAAGAACGCCGTGATCTCGGTCTGCGTGGTCAGCACGGATTCGACCGCGCATAACGTAATCCCCCAGGTCGTGAAGCTGAAGGGCACCGCCCGCAGCCTGGATCCGGCGGTCCGCGAGCAGCTGGAGGAAGGCATCACCCGCGTCGCCACCAATGTCGCCGCCGCCATGGGGGCCACCGCGCAGGTCGATTACCAGCGTGGCTACCCGGTCACCATGAACGATGACCAGGCGACCGTCTGGGCGGCCGAGGTGGCGCGCGACATCGCGGGCGACGTGAACCTGGACATGCAGCCGATGATGGGGGGCGAGGATTTCAGCTATATGCTGAACGAAAGACCCGGCGCCTATATCTTCGTGGGCAATGGCGACACGGCGATGGTCCACCACCCGGCCTACAACTTCAACGACGACGCGATCCCGGCCGGTTCCAGCTGGTATGCCGGCATGGTGGAATCGCGGATGCCTGCCGCCTGAACGCCCTTGCCGCCGGGGGATGTCGCGCCAGCCCCCGGCGGTGTCGGAAACATGATTGTCATTCCGCCGCAATCGTCCGAAATGCTGTCAGCCTGACAGCCAAGGAAGCGGAGCCTCATGAAAAGCTATACCCTGCGCGTGACCTGTGCCTCGACCCGCGGGATCGTGGCCGCGATTTCCGGCTATCTGGCGGGGCACGACTGCAACATCACCGACAGCGCGCAGTTCGACGACACCGAGACCGGCCGCTTCTTCATGCGCGTCAGCTTCCGGTCCGAAGGCCAAGCCACGCTGGGGCAGTTGCAGCAGGGCATCACCCCCATCGCCGAACGCTTCGGGATGGAGGCCGAATTCAGCGACGATGCGGTGAAGAAGAAGGTCATCATCATGGTCAGCCGCTTCGGGCATTGCCTGAACGACCTGCTGTATCGCTGGCGGATCGGCGCGCTGCCCATCGACATCGTGGCGGTGATTTCCAACCACATGGATTACCAGAAGGTCGTGGTGAACCACGACCTGCCCTATTACTGCATCAAGGTGACCCACGAAAACAAGGCGCAGGCCGAGGCCGAACAGATGCGCATCGTCCGCGACACCGGCGCGGAACTGATCGTGCTGGCACGCTACATGCAGGTTCTGTCGGACCAGATGTGCCAGGCCATGTCAGGCCGGATCATCAACATCCACCATTCTTTCCTGCCGTCGTTCAAGGGCGCCAATCCCTACAAGCAGGCCTATGAACGGGGGGTCAAGCTGATCGGCGCGACCAGCCATTACGTCACCGCCGACCTGGACGAAGGCCCCATCATCGAACAGGACACCGTTCGCGTCACACACGCCCAGTCGCCGGGCGATTATGTATCCTTGGGCCGCGATGTCGAGGCGCAGGTCCTGGCCCGCGCCGTCCACGCCCATATCCACGGTCGGGTTTTCCTGAACGGCGAAAAGACCGTGGTCTTCCCGCCCTCGCCCGGCAGCTATGTCAGCGAGCGGATGGGATAAGAAGAAGGGGGGCTTTGCGCCCCCGCCGCGCTGACGCGCGACTCCCCCGCAGGATATTTTCGCCAAGGCAAAGAGGCGAAAGGTTTTCTTAACCTTTGCCTGCTATGACCGTCTCACGGTACAGGCGGGGACGCCGATGACCGTCCAAGGCAAAGCGCCCCGTTTCCTTGCGGAAGCGGGGCGTCATCCTGTTTGCCTTGGCTGAAATATCCCGGGGGGTTCGGGGGGCTGGCCCCCCGTTCCTTCTTATTGCGGCAGTTCGGCGTTGATGCCTTCGACGAAGAAGTTCATGCCCGACAGTTCCTCGTCCGTGGCCGTCTGGCCTTCGGCCAGCCAGGCGGAGCCGTCGGCCTTGTTCAGCGGGCCGGTGAAGGGATGGTATTCGCCCGCCGCGATCTTGTCGCGCAGGGCCTCGGCCTCGGCCTTCACCTCGGCGGGGACGGCCTCGGTGATCTCGCCGATGGCGACGATGCCGTCGCCGATGCCGCCCCAGACGGCTTCGGGCTGCCAGGTGCCGTCCAGGATGCGGCCCACGCTTTTGACGTAATGCGCCCCCCAGTTGTTATAGACCGAGGACACGCGCGGCGTCGGCGCAAAGGAGGCCATGTCGCTGGCCTGGCCGAAGCCGATCTTGCCCTGCTGCTGCAACTGCGCCAGGGGCGCGGTCGAGTTGGTGTGCTGCAGGATCACGTCCACGCCCTCGGCCATTAGGGCGTTGGCGGCGTCGGCCTCCTTGGCGGGGTCGAACCAGGTATAGGCCCAGACCACGCGCATCTCGACATCGGGATTGACCTTCTTGGCATGGATATAGGCCGAGTTGATGCCCTGGATCACCTCGGGGATGGGGAAGGTCGCGATATAGCCGATCTTGTTCGACTGGGTCATGCGGCCGGCGATGGTGCCGGTGACGGCGCGGCCTTCATAGAAGCGGCCGTCATAGGTGCCCACATTGTCGGCGCGCTTGTAGCCGGTGTTGTGTTCGAACTTCACGTCGGGGAACTTGGCCGCGACGTTGATGACCGCGTCCATATAGCCGAAGCTGGTCGCATAGATCACGTCGTTGCCCGCCAGCGCCAACTGGGTCAGCGCGCGTTCGGCATCGACGCCTTCGGGGATGCTTTCCAGATAGGTGGTTTCGACCCGGTCGCCGAATTCCTCCTCGACCGCAAGGCGGCCCTGGTCGTGCTGATAGGTCCAGCCGCCGTCGCTGACCGGGCCGACATAGATGAAGCCGACCTTCAGCGGCTCGTCCTGCGCCCAGGCGGGCAGGGCGAGGCTGATCGTCGTCATGGCGGCGACGCTGGCGATAAGCTGTCTGCGGTTCATGTGTCCCTCTCTCTGATTGGCCCGGCGCGGTCAGCGCAGGGCGTGGAAATCCTGCCCCAGCGATCCGGGGGCCGCGCCGCCCGCGCGGCGGCTGAACTTTTGCCGGGCCGAGATGGCGACCAGCACGATGATCGTCGCCAGATAGGGCGCCATGGACAGAAGCTGCACCGGCACCCGCACGCCTGCCGCCTGCAGGCGCAGTTGCAGCACCGTGACGCCGCCGAAAAGCCAGGCCCCCGCCAGCACGCCGACAGCCGTCCAGTTGGAAAAGACCACGATGGCAAGCGCGATCCAGCCTGCGCCCGCGGTCATGCCTTCGGTCCATTGCAACACGGTCGCGACCGAGATGAAGGCCCCGCCGATCCCCGCCATGGCGCCGCCAAAGGCGATGGCCGCGATGCGGACGCGCCGCACGTCATAGCCAAGCGCATGGGCCGCGTCGTGGTTTTCGCCCACGCCGCGCAGGATCAGGCCCGCGCGCGACCGGTTCAGGAACCACCAGATCGCGGGCACCATCGCCAGGCCCAGCCAGACGATCCAGTTCAGGCCCAGTGGTCCGGCGGCCATGCTGGGCGCCTTCACGCCCTCGACCGGTTTGCCGAACAGCGCGGCCAAGCCCAGGCCGAACAGCGTCAGCGCAAGGCCCGAGGCGACCTGGTTCGACATCAGGAACTGCGTCAGGATCGCGAAGGGCAGGGCGACCAGTGCCCCTGCCAAGGCCGCCACGGCGAAGCCCAGGAAGGCGTTGCCGCTGTAATAGGCGGTGGCAAAGCCCGACAAGGCGCCCACGATCATCATCCCCTCGACGCCCAGGTTCAGGACGCCCGCGCGTTCCACGACCAGTTCGCCCAAGGCCGCGAACAGGATCGGGGTCGAGGCCGACAGAAGCAGCAGGAACAGGGCTATGGGGTCGATCATGCCGTGACCCTTCTGGTGATGCGGTAACGGGTCAGCAGGTCGAAGCCCAGCAGGAAGAACAGCAGCATCCCCTGGAAGACCTGGACGGTGGCGGCGGGCAGGTTCAGCGTCAGTTGCGCCAGTTCCCCGCCGATATAGGTCAGCGCCAGAAGCAACCCCGCCAAAAGGATGCCCACCGGATGCAAACGCCCCAGAAAGGCCACGATGATCGCGGTGAAGCCATAGCCCACGCCGACCTTGTCGGTGATCTGGCCCGCCGGGCCCGCGACCTCGAACAGGCCCGCCATGCCGGCAAGCGCGCCTGACAGGCCCAGGCAGAAGGCCACCAGCGTCTGGGGCTTCACGCCAGCAAAGCGCGCAGCGCGGGGGGCGGTGCCTGCGGCGCGGATATGGAATCCGCGGATATGGCGGCTCATCAGGAACCAGGTCGCCAGCACCGCGATCACCGCCGCGACCACGCCCCAATGCGCGCCGGTCCCGGCGATCAGTTCCGGGTTCGAGGCGGCGGGATATTGTTGCAGGTTGCGCGATCCGGGCATCCCGAAGCCCTCGGGGTTCTTCATCGGCCCGAAGGCCATCCAGGCGGCGATACGCTGCGCGACATAGACCAGCATCAGCGACACCAGGATCTCGGACGCGCCGAACCAGTTGCGCAGCAGCGCGGGGATCATGCCCCAGGCCCAGCCGCCAAGGGCGCCCGCGATCACCATGGCGGGAAAGATCCACATCTCGGGGGCGGGATAGGCGGCAAGGGCGACGGCGGCGCCGGTGATGGCGCCGATGATGTATTGCCCTTCGGCCCCGATGTTCCAGATGCCAGCGCGAAAGCCCACGGCAAGGCCGGAGGCGATCAGGATCAGCGGCGCGGCCTTGACCAGCAGTTGCGGGCGGGAATAGCCGGCGGCGGGTCCGAACAGCGGATCCCAGAAGATGGTGCGGATCGCGGAGACGGGGTCATAGCCCATGATCGCGAACAGCAGCCCGCCCGCCAGCATGGTGGCCGCCACCGCCATGACCGGCGTCGCGATCTGCCAGAAGACCGAGGTTTCGGTGCGGGGGACAAGGCGGATCATAGGTGGGCCACCTCCATCCCATGCGCGCCGCCCAGCATCAGGCCGATCTGGTCCAGGGTCAGTCCATCGGTCGGAACGGGGGCGGAAAGGCGGCCTTCGTTCAGCGCGCAGAAACGGTCGGAAAGTTCCAAAATCTCGTCCAGGTCCTGGGAAATCACGATCACGCCCGCGCCCTGGCCCGCCAGGTCCAGCAGCGACTGGCGTACGGCGGCGGCAGCGCCTGCATCGACGCCCCAGGTGGGCTGGTTCACCACCAGCACGCGGGGGGCCTGCATCACCTCGCGCCCGATGACGAATTTCTGCAGGTTGCCACCCGACAGCGCCTTGGCGGCGGTGCCAGGGCCGGGGGTGCGAACGTCGAAGGCGCGGATCACGTCCTGCGCGAAGGCGCGGGCGGCGGCGCGGTCGATCAGGCCCTTGCGGACCAACTGCTTGCGCGCGCCCGCCGTCAGCAACGTATTGTCGGTCAGGCTGAAATCGGGAACGGCGGCATGGCCCAGCCGATCCTCGGGCGCGGCCAGCAATCCCGCCGCGCGCCGTGCCTCGGGGCCAAGGCGCGACATGTCGGCCCCTTCCAGCAGGATCGTGCCGGGGGCGCTGCGCGTCTCGCCCGACAGGGCGGCCAGCAATTCGTCCTGGCCGTTGCCCGCGACGCCGCCGATGCCCAGGATCTCGCCTGCGCGCAGGGTCAGGGCGACGGATTTCAGCGCCGTGCCTTCCGCCGTGGGGGCAGGCAGGGACAGGCCCTTGACCTGCAACAGAACCTCGCCCGCCTGGCGGCCGCTGCGGTCGATGGGACGCAGTTCCCCGCCCACCATCATCGCGGCCAGCGTCCGGGCGGAATGTTCACGCGGATCGCAACTGTCCACCACCCGGCCATGGCGCAGGATCGTGGCGCGGTCGCAATGGGTGCGGATTTCTTCCAGCTTGTGGCTGATATAGAGGATCGCGGTCCCGTGGCCCGCCAGCTTGCGCAGGGTCGCGAACAGCAGTTCGGCCTCTTGCCGGGTCAGGACGCTGGTCGGTTCGTCCATGATCAGCAGGCGCGGGTTCTGCAACAGGCAGCGGATGATCTCGACCCGCTGGCGTTCACCCGCCGACAGGGTGACGACGCGGCGGGCGGGGTTCAGGGGCAGGCCGAAATCCTGGCTGACCTGCGCGATCCGGGCGGAGAGTTCGCGCCGGCGCGGCGGGTTTTCCATCCCCAGGGCGATGTTTTCGGCCACCGTCAGCGCGTCGAACAGGCTGAAATGCTGGAACACCATCGCCACGCCTGCCGCCCGCGCGGCCCGAGGGTCGGCGGGCTGGTGCGGCTGGCCGTTCAGGGTCATGTCCCCCTCGTCCGGGCGGACAAGGCCATAGATCATCTTCACAAGCGTGGATTTGCCTGCGCCGTTCTCGCCCAGCAGGGCATGGATTTCGCCCGGCGCGACGGTGAAGGACACATCGTCATTGGCGCGGACACCGGGATAGGATTTGCCGATCCCCCTGGCCTGGAAAACTGCCGCGTCGGTCAAACTTTGTCCCCTTGGTCAAATCCTTACCCATGCTTATCGCGCAAGTGACGCCCAGGGCAATTGCGCTGTTTCGGCAGGTTGCGATAGATGTCTGACCATGCCCGCAAAAACCCCCCGATTCATCCATCTCCGCACACATTCCGAGCATTCCTTGCTGGAGGGCGCCATCCCCGTGGGCAAGCTGCCTGGCTTGGCGGCGGATGCGGGAATGCCCGCCGTCGCGCTGACCGACACCAACGCGATGTTCGCCGCGCTGGAATTCAGCGTGAAGGCGATGGACAAGGGCGTGCAGCCCATCATCGGCTGCCAGATCACCCTGCTGGACGGGGCGACGGGGCCGGTCGTGCTGCTGGCGCAGAACCAGGCGGGCTGGCTGAACCTGATGGCGCTGTCCACCTGTCTTTACCTGCGCGACGGCGGCGCGCTGCCCCATGTCACGGTCGATGAGTTGTGCAAACATGCCGAGGGCCTGATCTGCCTGACCGGGGGGGCGACCGGGCCGCTGGGCTGCCTGATCGCGCAAGGGCAGCGCGACAAGGCCGATGCCCTGGCCGACCGCCTGGCGGCGGCCTTTCCGACGCGGCTTTACGTCGAATTGCAGCGCCATCCGGGCGAGAACGGCCAGTTGATGCCCGCCGAGGCCGCGTCCGAGGCCGGGCTGATCGACCTGGCCTATGCGAAATCCCTGCCGCTGGTCGCGACGAACGACGTCTATTTCCCCAAGGCGTCGATGTTCGAGGCCCATGACGCGCTGATCTGCATCGCGGAAAAGGCCTATGTGGACCAGTCTCAGCCCCGCCGCCGCCTGACGCCGCAGCATTACTTCAAGACGGCCGAGGAAATGGCCGTGCTGTTCGCCGACCTGCCCGAGGCGCTGGAAAACACCGTCGAGATCGCCCGCCGCTGCGCCTTCGCCGTCAAAAAGCACGCCCCGATCCTGCCGCGCTTCGCCGACGACGAGGTCAGCGAGTTGCGCCGCCAGGCGCGCGAGGGGCTGGAGCGTCGGCTGGCCGTCATCCCCCATGCCGTCAGCGTCGAGGAATACCACCAGCGGCTGGAGTTCGAGCTGGGCATTATCGAGCAGATGGGCTTTCCCGGCTATTTCCTGATCGTGGCCGACTTCATCGGCTGGGCCAAGGACCACGACATTCCCGTGGGGCCGGGCCGGGGGTCGGGCGCGGGGTCGTTGGTGGCCTATGCGCTGACCATCACCGACCTGGATCCGCTGCGCTACAACCTGCTGTTCGAACGCTTCCTGAACCCCGAACGCGTCTCGATGCCGGATTTCGACATCGACTTCTGCATGGACCGGCGCGAGGAAGTGATCCGCTATGTCCAGGGCAAATACGGGGCCGAGAAGGTGGGCCAGATCATCACCTTCGGCGCGCTTCTGTCCAAGGCCGCCGTGCGCGACGTGGGCCGCGTCTTGCAGATGCCCTTCGGCCAGGTGGACCGCCTGTCCAAGATGATCCCGGTCGAGGGCGTGAAGCCCGTCAGCATCGCCAAGGCTCGCGCCGACGAGCCCCGCCTGCGCGAGGCCGCCAAGGAGGAGGTCGTCAAGCGCCTGCTGGACTATGCCGAGCAGCTTGAAGGGCTTTACCGCAACGCGTCCACCCATGCGGCGGGCGTGGTGATCGGCGACCGGCCGCTGGATCAGCTTGTGCCGCTGTATCGCGATCCGGCATCCGACATGCCGGCCACGCAGTTCAACATGAAATGGGTCGAGCAGGCCGGGCTGGTGAAGTTCGACTTCCTTGGCCTCAAGACGCTGACGGTGATCCAGAACGCGGTGGACCTGATCAACGGCGGCGGGCGCCCGCTGCATGTGGCGGCCGACGGGCGCAAGCTTTACGATCCGGCGCCGGGGACGGAAAACCAGATCAACCTGATCCCGCTGGACGACAAGGCCACCTATGACCTGTTCGCCAGCGCCAAGACGGTGGCGGTGTTCCAGGTGGAATCCAGCGGCATGATGGACGCGCTGCGGCGCATGAAGCCCACCTGCATCGAGGATATCGTGGCGCTTGTCGCGCTGTATCGTCCCGGCCCGATGGAGAACATCCCGACCTATTGCGAGGTCAAGAACGGGCTGCGCGAACTGGAATCGCTGCACCCCTCCATCGACCCGATCCTGGCGGAAACCCAGGGCATCATCGTCTATCAGGAACAGGTGATGCAGATCGCGCAGGTCATGGCGGGATATTCGCTGGGCGGCGCGGACCTTTTGCGCCGCGCCATGGGCAAGAAGATCGCCAGTGAGATGGCCAAGGAACGCCCGAAATTCGTCGATGGGGCGGTGGCGAACGGCGTGGACGCCAAGAAGGCGGGCGAGGTCTTCGACCTGCTAGAGAAATTCGCCAACTACGGCTTCAACAAGTCGCACGCGGCGGCCTATGCCGTGGTCAGCTATCAGACCGCCTGGCTGAAGGCGAACCACCCGGTCGAATTCATGGCCGCGGTGATGAACTGCGACATCCACCTGACCGACAAGCTGGCGATCTACAAGCGCGAATGCGACCGCATGGGGATCACGATCGTGCCGCCCTGCGTGAACCGGTCGGCCCCCACCTTCAGCGTCCGCGAAGGCCGCATCCATTACGCCCTGGGCGCGCTGAAGGGCGTGGGGGTGGAGGCGATGAAGCTGATCCAGGACGCGCGGGGCGACACGCCCTTTCGCGACATCCACGATTTCGCCCGCCGCGTGGACATGAAGCGCGTGGGCAAGCGCCCGCTGGAGATGCTGGCCCGCGCCGGGGCCTTCGACGTGCTGGACGACAACCGCGCCCGCGTGGTCAAGGGCCTGGACGCGCTGTGTGCCTGGTCGGCGGCGGTGCAGGACCAGGCGGCCTCAAGCCAGACATCGCTGTTCGGCGGGGGCGAGGATTTGCCACCGCCGCGCGCGCCCATCACCGGGGTCTGGCTGCCGACCGAGAAGCTGGCCGAGGAACACAAGGCCGTGGGCTTCTATCTGTCGGGCCACCCTCTGGACGATTATCTGCCCGCGCTCAAGCGCAAGAAGGTCATGACCCTGGCCGAGATCAGCCAGGAGGCCTTGGGCGGGCCCCTGGTCGCCAGCATCGCGGGCACGGTCGCCGCGCGGATGGAACGCAAGTCCGCCAAGGGCACGCCATATGCCTTTGTCAGCCTGTCGGACCCGACCGGACTGTACGAGGTGACGGTGTTCTCGGACCTGCTGACCGCCTCCCGCGACCGGCTGGAGCCGGGGCAGAACGTGGTCTTGCAGGTCAAGGTCGAACCCTCGGGCGACGGGGTCAAGATGCTGGCGAACTCGGTTGCGGCCATGGACGAGGTGGTGGCGGACGCCGGGGCGGGCTGCCTTGCCGTGGAAATGCAGGGTAGCGACACCATCGCCCGCCTGGCCGAGACGCTGGCCCGCATCCGGACCGAGATCACCGTGCCCGCCCGGTCGCGCGGCCCCGTGTTGCTGCGCATTCGCGAAGGCGACGAGGTGATCGAGATCGAGGTGGCGAACGACGCGCCCCTGACCACCCCCGCCCGGCAGGCCCTGCGCGCCGTGCCGGGCGTTCTGGACGTGGTCGAGGAATAGCTTTGGCCCTAGGCAAATGTTCGCGTTTCGTGCTAGGCCTGCGGAAAACCGAAAGGGCAGTTGATGCGCGTTCTGGGCATTGATCCGGGGCTAAGGAACATGGGTTGGGGCGTGATCGCGGTTGACGGATCGCGCCTGCGCCATGTGGCCAATGGCGTGATCCAGACCGACGCGGGTGACCTGGGCGTGCGGCTGTTGCAGCTTTATCGCGGCCTGACGGCGGTGATCGCGGCCCATGCACCGGATGCCGCAGCGGTCGAACAGACCTTCGTCAACAAGGACGCGGTCGGCACGCTGAAGCTGGGCCAGGCGCGCGGCATCGCCCTTCTGGCCCCGGCGGAAGCCGGGCTGGCGATCGGCGAATACGCCCCCAATGCCGTGAAGAAGACCGTGGTGGGCGTGGGCCACGCGGGCAAGGAACAGGTGCAGCACATGGTCAAGGTCCAGCTTCCCGGCGTCACCTTCGACAGCGCGGACGCGGCCGACGCCCTTGCCATCGCGATCTGCCACGCCCGCCACCTGCAGGGCCGCAGCCTGCGCATCGTGGAACGGTCCGCATGATCGGCCGCATCGCCGGGATCATCCTGCACCGCGCCCGCGACCACGTCCTGATCGACGTGCGGGGCGTGGGCTATATCGTCCATGTCAGCGAACGCACCGCCGCCAGCCTGCCGCCGGTGGGACAGGCGGTCGCGCTTTATACCGACCTGATGGTGCGCGAGGATCTGCTGCAACTGTTCGGCTTTCCGTCCATGCTGGAAAAGGAATGGCACCGGCTGCTGACCAGTGTGCAGGGTGTCGGCGCCAAGGTGTCGCTGGCGATCCTGGGCACGCTGGGGGCCGAAGGGCTGGGCCGCGCGATTGCCCTGGGCGACTGGGCGTCCGTCCGCAAGGCCAATGGCGTCGGGCCGAAGCTGGCGCAGCGGGTGGTGCTTGAACTCAAGGACAAGGCGCCCTCGGTCATGGCGCTTGGGGCGACCCTGACGGTGGACATGGGCGTCCCGCTGGTCGAAGCCGATACAGGCGGATCTGTTCCCGAACCCGCCGCCGTCGCCGCACCTGCGGCGCCATCGGACGCCATGCTGGCCGCGCGCGCGACCTCGGACGCGCTGTCGGCGCTGACCAATCTGGGCTATGCTGCCAGCGAGGCCGCGCAGGCCGTGGCCGAGGCGCAAGCGCGGGAACCGAACCTCCAGACCCCTGCGTTGATCCGCACGGCGCTGCGCCTGCTGGCGCCGAAGGAATAGGGGACGCCGATGCACGGGAACGCCAAGGTCTTCATCCTGATGGCCGCCATGACTGCCTTGGTCATGGTGCTGGGCTGGATGCTGGGCGGGCAGGGGGGCGCGGTGGTCGCGCTGTTGCTGGCCGGTGGCATGAACGTCTTTTCCTGGTGGAACAGCGACAAGATGGTCCTGCGCCAGCAGGGCGCGGTGGAACTGTCGCCCCAGCAGGGCGGCGATCTTTATGCCATGACTGCCGAGTTGGCGCGGCGCGCCGACCTGCCGATGCCCAAGCTTTATCTGCTGCCCACCGAACAGCCCAATGCCTTTGCCACCGGCCGCAACCCGGAAAACGCCGCCGTGGCCGTGACGCAGGGGCTGGTCCGTTCCCTGTCGCGCGACGAGATCGCCGGCGTGATCGCGCATGAACTGGCCCATATCAAGCATCGCGACACCCTGACCGTGACCGTGACGGCGACCATGGCCGGGGCCATCGCCATGATGGGCAACATGATGCTGTTCACGGGCGGGCGCGACGACCGGGGTGGCGGGCTTGGGGCGATCCTAGCGATGATCTTTGCCCCCATGGCGGCCATGATGGTGCAGATGGCGATTTCCCGCGCGCGGGAATTCGAGGCCGATGCGACGGGCGCGCAGATCTGCGGGCAGCCGCGTGCCTTGGCCTCGGCCCTTGCGAAGATCTCTCAACTGGCGGGGCGCACGCTGAACATCCCGGCGGAAAAGAACCCGGCGGCTGCGTCCATGTTCATCGTCAACCCGCTGGGCGGGCTACGCATGGACCGCCTGTTCGCCACCCATCCCGCGACCGAGGACCGGATCGCACGCCTTGTGGCGATGGAGGGGCGCCCGGCCATGGCCGAACGTGCCTCGCCCATTCCGCGCAGCGGCGGGCGGCGCGACGATGGCCCCTGGGGGCGCGGATGATCCAGCCCGATCCCACCCTGCGCCCCGAACCGATGGACAGCGATTCCGAGGACCGCGCCCTGCGCCCGCAGATGCTGTCCGAATTCGTGGGCCAGGCCGAGGCGCGCGCCAACCTGCGCGTCTTCATCGAAAGCGCCCGGATGCGCGGCAAGGCGATGGACCACACGCTGTTCTTCGGCCCGCCTGGCTTGGGCAAGACCACGCTGGCGCAGATCATGGCGCGCGAACTGGGCGTGAACTTCCGCATGACCTCGGGTCCGGTGCTGGCGCGGGCGGGGGATCTGGCGGCGATCCTGACCAACCTGGAAGCCCGCGACGTGCTGTTCATCGACGAGATCCACCGCATGAACCCGGCGGTCGAGGAGATCCTTTATCCCGCGATGGAGGATTTCGAACTGGACCTGGTGATCGGCGAGGGTCCCGCCGCGCGCACGGTGCGGATCGAGCTGCAGCCCTTCACGCTGGTGGGGGCGACGACGCGGCTGGGCCTGTTGACCACGCCCCTGCGCGACCGTTTCGGCATCCCGACGCGGCTGGAATTCTATACGATCCCCGAACTGGACCTGATCGTTCAGCGGGGGGCGCGGTTGATGGGCATCGACGCCGACCCCGAGGGCACGCGCGAGATCGCCCGCCGGGCACGCGGCACGCCACGGATCGCCGGCCGCCTGCTGCGCCGCGTGGTGGACTTTGCCTTGGTCGAGGGCAATGGACGCCTGACCCGCGAGATCGCCGATACCGCGCTGACACGCCTGGGCGTGGACGACATGGGGCTGGACGGCGCCGACCGGCGCTATCTTCTGCAGATGGCCGACCATTACGGCGGCGGCCCGGTGGGCGTGGAAACCCTCTCGGCCGCCTTGTCCGAAAGCCGCGACGCGATCGAGGAGGTGATCGAGCCCTATCTGCTGCAGCAGGGCCTTATCGCGCGCACGCCGCGGGGGCGGCAGCTGACCTCGGGCGCCTGGCGGCATCTGGGGCTTGCGGCGCCGGTGCCGGCGCAGCAGGGGACGCTGTTCGACGGCTGATGCGGCAGGGGGCGCTGCCCCCGTCGCGCCTTGCGCGACTCCCCCGGGATATTTTCACACAGAAGATGCAGCGGCCGGTGTCACGGTGTCAGGCCCTGGGGGTCGGGCAGGCCATTGGCGCGGGCCGTGGCGGTCAGGGTATTGGCCAGAAGGCAGGCGATGGTCATGGGGCCGACGCCGCCCGGAACCGGGGTGATCGCACCGGCCACGCGCGCCGCCGCATCGAAATCCACATCGCCGACAAGCCCGTCATCGCCGCGGTTGATGCCCACGTCGATCACCGTCGCGCCCGGCTTGATCCAGTCGCCCTGGACAAAGTTCGGCCGCCCCACGGCTGCGACGACGATATCGGCCTGGCGGCACAGATCGGGCAGGTTGGCGGTCCGCGAATGGGCGACCGTCACCGTCGCGCTGTCGCGCAGCAGAAGCTGAGCCATCGGCTTGCCGACGATGTTGCTGCGCCCGATCACCAGGGCATTCTTGCCTGACAGGCTGCCCAGCCGATCGCGCAGCAGCATCAGGCAGCCCAGCGGCGTGCAGGGCACCATGGCCTTTTGCCCGGTCGCTAGCCGCCCGACATTCAGGATGTGAAAGCCGTCCACATCCTTCGCAGGGTCGATGGCGTTGATGACCGCCGCCTCGTCCATGTGGGGTGGCAAGGGAAGCTGGACCAGGATTCCATTGACGTCCGGATCGCCATTCAGCCGCCCGATCAGCGCCAGCAGGTCGTCCTGCGACGTCTCGGCGGGCAAGCGGTGTTCGTACGAGTTCATGCCGACCTCGCGGGTCATCCGCCCCTTGGACTTCACATAAACCTGGCTTGCCGGATCCTCGCCCACCAGCACCACGGCCAGTCCCGGTGTTATGCCGTTGTCCTTCATCGACCGGACCTGCGTGGCGATGCGGGTGCGCAGGTCGGCGGCGAAGGCCTTGCCGTCGATCAGGGTGGCTGACATGGGCGTCGTTGCTGTCACGGGCGGTCTCCGTTCAGATGGCGGTCTTCCTGCGCGATGGCGGCTTCGACCAGTTGCCGCCAGATATTCTCGATCAGCGCGGGATCCAGGCCGCGCGATGCGGCGTGACGGCCCGCATTTGCGACCACTTCCTCGACCCGGTCATCAATCCGGGCGGGCAGGCCGATCCGTTCCTTGATCCGGGCCGCCTGGGCAATCAGGGCGTGACGCTGCGCCAGAAGACCCACAAGCTGTTCGTCCAGTTCGTCGATACGGGCGCGCAGCGTCGCCATGTCCGGGATGTCCTCGATCCGCATCGGACCCTCCAATTCGCTGGCAGGGGGATGCACCGGACCGCACCGGGGTGCAAGGCCAAAGAAAAACCCCGGCGCAATGGCCGGGGCTTGTCGGTTCAGGCGGGCGCAGGATCGCCCGTGGCAGGCTTGCCCGTCTTGGGGATCGCCGTGACCGAGGGGATCAGGCTGCCCGGCGTGTCGTCGTCCCCGCCAAGGGGTTCGCCGCGCAGCACCTTGCCGATCTCCTCGCCGGTCAGGGTCTCGTATTCCAGCAGGCCTTGGGCCATGCGCTCGAATTCGGCTTCCTTCTCGATCAGGATGCGGCGCGCTTCCTGATAGCCTTCCTCGATCAGGTCGCGAACTTCCTGCTCGATCAGTTCCTTGGTCGCGGCCGAGATCGAGAAGCCCCCGGTCGAGCCGTTATAGCCCTCATGCGCCTCGGCATAGTCGATGTTGCCGACCTTGTCGGACATGCCCCAGCGCATCACCATGGCGCGGGCCAGCTGGCTGGCCTGCTGGATGTCGCCGGCGGGGCCGTTCGACACGCCTTCCTCGCCATACTTGATGATCTCGGCGGCCTTGCCGGCCATGGTCATGGCCAGCTTCTGCTTGGCCTCGTCCTTGTGGAAGTTCAGGCGGTCCATTTCAGGCAGGCTGACCACCATGCCAAGCGCGCCGCCGCGCGGGATGATCGTGGCCTTGTAGACCGGATCGCATTTGGGCAGCGACAGGCCGACCACGGCATGGCCCGCCTCGTGATAGGCGGTCTTTTCCTTCTGCTCGGGCGTCAGGACCATGCTGCGGCGTTCCACGCCCAGCATGACCTTGTCCTTGGCATTCTCGAAATCTTCCATGCTGACGAAGCGGCGGCCGATGCGGGCGGCCATCAGTGCGGCCTCGTTCACCAGGTTCATCAGGTCGGCGCCCGAGAAGCCGGGCGTGCCGCGAGCGATGATTCGCAGGTCCACGTCGGGGCCGACCGGCACCTTGCGGGCATGGACGGACAGGATCTTCTCGCGACCCTTGATGTCAGGGTTGGGGACGTGGATCTGGCGGTCGAAGCGGCCGGGGCGCAGCAGGGCGGGGTCCAGCACGTCGCGGCGGTTGGTGGCGGCGACGATGATGATGCCTTCGTTGGCCTCGAACCCGTCCATTTCCACCAGAAGCTGGTTCAGCGTCTGTTCGCGTTCGTCATTGCCGCCGCCGATGCCCACGCCGCGCGCGCGGCCCACCGCGTCGATCTCGTCGATGAAGACGATGCAGGGGGCGGATTTCTTGGCCTGTTCGAACATGTCGCGGACGCGGGATGCGCCGACGCCCACGAACATTTCCACGAAGTCCGACCCCGAGATGGTGAAGAAGGGGACGCCCGCCTCGCCCGCGATGGCACGGGCCAGCAGGGTTTTACCCGTTCCCGGAGGGCCGACCAGCAGGGCGCCCTTCGGGATCTTGCCGCCCAGACGGCTGAACTTCTGCGGATTGCGCAGGAATTCGACGATTTCCTCAAGTTCTTCCTTGGCTTCGTCGATGCCAGCCACGTCGTCGAAGGTCACGCGACCGTGCTTTTCGGTCAGAAGCTTGGCGCGCGACTTGCCAAAGCCCATCGCGCCGCCTTTGCCGCCGCCCTGCATCCGGTTCATGAAGAAGATCCAGACCCCGATCAGCAGGATGAAGGGCAGCCAGACCCCCAGCAGGGACATGAAGCCCGACTGCTGCTGGCGCGTCACCTTCACATCGACATTCTTGGCGATCAGGCGGTCCGCGATATCCTCGCCCTGGGGACGGACGGTGGAATACTGGTTGCCGTCGGTGCCGATGATCGCCAGTTCCTCGCCGTCGATGGTGACGGCGGACACCTGGTCGTTATCGACGCGCTGGATGAAATCGGAATAGCTGATCTGCCGGCTGTTCATGGTCGTGGCCCCGTCGCTGAACAGATTGAACAGCGCCAGGATCATCAGGAAAAGAACGACCCAGAAGGCCAGGTTGCGTGCGTTGCCCAATATCGGACCTCCGGCAGAAAGCGGTTTGGCTTGAAAATAGGGATTATCGGCGCAGGTTCAATGCGCCATGACAAGCCTGCGGAAATGTGACGCAACACGCACCGGCCGCACGTCATAGGGCGCGGTCGGGCGGATCAGGGGGGCGGCGATCAGGCGGTCGCCTTCCCAGATGGCGGGGGTGGCGGCGGCCTCGTCCCGGGCAAGGCCCGACAGGCGCCATTTGACCCGCGCGACTTCGCCCATGCCCAGCGCCGCGACATGCTGGCCGGGCTTCAAGCCGCTGACATGCCAGCGATTATCCCAGATGCCGTCCTGGGTATCGGGCGCGCGCAGGGCGGCGGCGGCCTCGCGGAACAGCCGGATCCGATCGCCCGCCGGTTCGATCAGCGCGCCGTCAAGCGTGACGCGGTGCCCGGTCGCGATGGCGTTCAGGGCGTGCAGGACCGTGTTGCGGCGCGGCGGATAATCCGCGCCGGTGATCCAGCGGCAGGCGGCCACGATCAGGCGGCGGCGAATTTCCGAAGGCGCATCGCCATAGGCGCGGCGGGGCAGGGTCAGGCTGCCGTTATATGCCTCGGCGTCCCGCGCGGCATGGGCCGCGTAATGCGACAGGGCATCGCGCGCCTCCTGGATGTGATTCGCGGCGCGGGCAAGGGCGGCAATGTCCAGGCCCATGGCCGAGATGGCGCGGCGGACGCGGATGCGGTCGAAGTCCTCGTTGTCGTTGCTGGGATCGTCCAGCCAGGGAATGTTCCGCATCCGCAGCCAGTCCCGCAATTCCTGGCGGCCCGCCCCCAGCATCGGCCGCAGCCAGCGGCTGCCGAAGGCATCGCGCCATTCCGCCATCGAGGCCAGCCCGTCGATCCCCGATCCCCGGCCCAGCCGCATCAGCAGGGTTTCGGCCTGATCGTCCGCCGTATGGCCAAGGGCGATGGCAGGCAGGTCGTTGCGCTGCGCCCAGCCGGACAACAGGCGCAGCCGGGCGTCGCGGGCATTGGCCATCAGGTTTCCGGTTTCCGTCCCGCGCTGCCAGACCAGCGTGGCATGGGACAGGCCAAGCGCACGGGCGGCGCGGCCGACCTGCCGCGCCTCGGCCGCGCTTTCGGGGCGAATGCCGTGATCGACGGTGGCGACCATGATCCTGCGGCCCCCGCCCCAAGCGGCGATCATGTGCATCAAGGCCACGGAATCGCCGCCGCCCGACACCGCGACGCCGATGGCTGGCATGTCCCCCGCCAGCCGGTCCAGGGCGGCATGCACGCGAAGGGCCGGATCGGCGGGGGGCAGGGTCATGGGCGGCTATTGATGCTCGGCCAGATCGGCCTCGGCCTCGGGGTCAGATGCGGGTGGCGGGACGCCCAGGTCGTTGGCTCCGCAGGCCAGGCGGCTGAGCCGGGTTTCGGCCTCGGCGGCGAAGGGGCTGCCGGGAAAGCGCGCCGGGATTTCGGCCAGATAAAGACAGGCCGCCGTCGCGTCCCCCTCGGCCTCGATCACCCGCGCGATGCCCAGCAGGCTTTCAGCGGCGCGTGGTCCGTCGGGATCGGCGGCGAACCCCTCCAGCCAGGCGGCAGCCGCGCCCTTGGTATCGCCCGCGCTGTCAAGCGCCGCGCCGCGCAGGAACAAGGCCTCGGCCGTCAGCGCCCCGCCGGCATGGGATTCCGCCACGGCCCCGAACATCTCGGCCGCCCTGCGGAAATCGCCGCTGGCCATGACCTGCTGGGCGGCATCGAAATCGGCCTTCTCGCCGGCTCCGGCAGGTTTGCCTTGCTGGGCCTGGGGCGTCGCCGGACCCAGGTTCGGCACCGGGATGCCGGTGCGGCCCAGATCCTGCATGGTCAGGGCCGAGAGGTCACAGCCCTCGTCCATCTCGCACAGGCGGAATTCGAGGTCGGCGATGCGGCGGCTGGCATCGGCGGTGATCCGGTCGATGCGGTTCCCCAGTTGTTCGGTCCGGTCGGTCAGGCGGGCCAGCCGCTGTTCCATCGCATTCATGCGGTCGATGGCGGCGTCGCCCCCCGCCGCCTGGAAACCGGCCGCGCCCGATGCGACCAACTCGCCCCGCAGCGTCTGCACCTGCGCGCGCAGATCGTTCAGGTCGGCCCGCAGGTCGGCCAGCGTCGGTTCCTGGGCCATCGCAGGCCAGGCCAGCGACGCCGCCAGAAGGGCCGCGGCGATGGCACGGGTGATCACGATCCCGCCCCCGTTGCGCTGACCACCGTCACCGCCCGGCGGTTCTGGGCATAGCAGGCCTCGTCCGAGCAGACCTCGCGCGGGCGTTCCTTGCCAAAGCTCAGCGTGCGGACCCGGTCGGGGCTGACACCTTGGGCGATCAGGTATTCCTGGACCGCCCCGGCCCGTCGCGCGCCAAGGGCAAGGTTGTATTCGCGCGTGCCGGTTTCCTCGGCATGGCCCTGGACGACGGCGTTGAAGCCCGTATGCGTGTTCAGCCACTGCGCCTGCCGCGCCAGGATCGTGCGCGCCTCGGACGTCAGGGCTGTCTGGTTCGCGGCGAACAGCACCGTGTTCCCGACAGTGTTGTTGAAATACTGGGGCGTGGCCTCGGCCCCAAGGGTGCCGCCCGCAAGATCGCCCTGATACAGCGCGCCGCCCGCCGCGTTGGCGTAAGGGTCCATGACAGTCTGCGTCACCGGGGGCGCGGGCTGCGCGCAGGCGGCAAGGGTCAGCAGCAGGGCGGCGGCGGCAGGCTTTTTCCAGGCGATCATCGGGTCATCCTTATGGCGCGGGGCTTCAGGGCATCAAGGGACCCCAAGAGGGATCCGAGGCAGCAAAGTCAAGGCTCAGCGGTCGCATATTGCGCCCGGTGATGTCCACCGAATGCAGCTTGGGCTGGCCGTTCCCCCCAGGCGCGACCCGCGTGAACATGACGACCCGGCCATTGGGCGCCCAGGTCGGGGACTCGTCAAGGAAAGATCCGGTCAGGGTCTTTTCGCCCGATCCGTCGGTGCGCATGGTGGCGATGTGGAACTGGTTGCCCACCTGCTTGGTGAAGGCGATCAGGTCCCCCTTGGGCGACCAGGCAGGCGATCCGTAACGCCCGTCGCCAAAGCTGATCCGCGAGGGCTCGCCCCCGTTTATCCCCACCACATACAACTGCGGATTGCCCGAACGGTCGGATTCGAACACGATCCGCTGCCCGTCCGGGCTGAAGCTGGGCGCGGTGTCGATGGCGGGCGACTGGACCAGCGGCCGCTGCGCCCCCGATGCGGCATCCATCAGCCAGATGTCGGTATTGCCGCCCTGTTCGCGCGAATAGACGATCCAGCGCCCGTCCGGGCTGAAGCGCGGCGAGAATGCCATGCTGTTCGCGTCCTGCGTCAGCGGGCGCGACGACACCGTGGCGATGTCCAGCACGCGGATCTGGGGAAAGCCGCTGTCGAAGCTGGTATAGGCCAGCCGCCGCCCGTCGCGCGAAAACTGCGGCGCCAGCACCAGCGACGCGCTGTCGGTCATCCACAAGATGTTCTGGCCGTCATAGTCCATCACGCCGATGCGCTTGATCCGCGCGTCCTTTGGCCCGGTTTCCTGGACAAAGGCCACGCGGCTGTCGAAATAGGGCTGTTCCCCCGTCAGGCGGGCATAGATCTGGTCGGCGATCTTGTGCGCGGCCCGGCGCCAGTCGGTCGCGCGGGCGTCGAACTGCATCCCGTCGCCCTGCGCCTGGCCGGCATAGACGTCATACAGCCGGAACTTGACGCTGATCGCGTCGCCCCCCTGCGTCACCTCGGCCGAAACCAGCGCCTGGGCGTTGACCGCGCGCCAATCCTCATAGGCGATCGCCTCGCCGAAGCTGCCGGGACGGGCGACCTGGGCATCGCGAGAGATTTCGCGGAACAGGCCGGTGCCGGTCAGATCGGCGGCCACCACGTCGCGGATCTGCTGCGCCACGGCGGCGTCGCCGTGAAAGGCGGGAATGGCGATGGCCATGGGTTCGGTCACACCATCGGTGATCTCGATCTTCAGCGGACCATCCTGCGCCAGGGCGGGCAGCGAAGCGGCAAGGGCCATCGAAAAGGCCAAAGTCAGCGATCGAAGCATCATATCCTCATCATCCTTGCGACAGGGCCGGTCCGGCCTCAGTCAAACCCGATTCCGTCTGGGCGAAACTCGACCACCACATCGCGCCAGCGGCTGTATTTGTCGAAGGGCAGGGGAAAGCCCGCGCCGCCGCACATCATGATCGCCCGCCGCGCCACCTCGAAGGCGTGCCGGGCACCGGCCTGGGACCCGCCGTGATAATCGGAGATCCGCAGGCTTGCCTCGATCGGCCGGGCATCGGCGGTCATGCTGAAGGCCACCGAGACCGACATGCCCGACGCCTCGACCGACAGCGCGCCTTCGTTCCAGCACTGGCGCAGCGCGGTGCGGAAGGCATCCCGTTCCGCCTGCGACAAGGGCTGGGCCTGGGACAGGCTGGACATGTCGATGCCGTCCAGCGGCGTGGGCCGGATGGCCGAAGGCGCAAGTTGCATGGGTTCCGCAAATCCGCCCTGCGCGCCGCCGGCATCCGCCGGGGCAGGGGAACCTGACATCGCCCCCGCCAGGGCCGCCGCCAGCGGATCCTGCACGGCGGATGCGCCGGATCCCCCGTCGATCATCTGGCTGTTGCCCCCTGCCGTATCACCGGTCGAAGCGGTGTCAGTCCCACCCGCACCGGCGCTGCCATCCTGTGCCTCGCGCAGCGCATCTTCCAGCGCCTGCTGGCGGGCTGCCTCGGCTGCGGCCTGTTCCTCGGCGGCGCGGGCTGCGGCGGCGCGGCGTTCTTCCGCCTCGCGTTCGGCGGCAAGACGACGTTCCTCGGCTTCGCGTTCGGCGGCCTCTGCAGCGGCGCGGCGCTCTTCTTCGGCTTGGCGGGCTTCCTCGGCAAGGCGTTCGGCTTCGCGGGCTTCCTCGGCCCTTCGCTCTGCCTCGGCCTGGCGCTCTGCTTGCCGTTCTTCTTCGGCCCGACGTTCCGCCTCGGCCCGGCGTTCTTCTTCCGCCCGACGCTCAGCTTCGGCCCGGCGCTCGGCTTCCTGTTCCTCCGCTTCGCGGGCGGCAGCGGCGCGGCGTTCTTCCTCGGCGCGGCGTTCTGCCTCTGCCTCGCGCCGTTCTTCCTCTGCGCGCGCCTCGGCTTCGCGTTGTTCCTGTGCCTCGCGCTCCGCCCGTTCCGCAGCCGCCCTGCGTTCGGCGGCTTGGCGGCGCTCCTCGGCTGCCTGTCGTTCTTGCTCGGCCTCCTCGGCCCGCTCGGCTTCGGCCCGGCGCGCCTCCTCGGCGGCTTCGCGCTCGGCGGTCAGGCGGCGTTCTTCCGCTTCGGCGGCGGCTGCGGCGGCAGCAGCCTGGGCCGCTTCCTCGGCCGCGCGGGCTGCCTCGGCGGCTGCCTGTCGCTCGGCCTCTTGCTGCGCCAGTCGGGCATTGCGGCGTTCGACCAAGCCTTCGGGCCGCAGCCGGGGTAGGGCGGATCGGTCAAGCGCCAGTTCCGATCGAGGCGAAGCAGAGGCATCGGCCAAGGGCGCCTCGGGCCGGGAGGGCTGCGCACCGGCCGTCGGCACGCCGCCGTCGACGGGCGGCAAGGGGGCGGCATCGTCGGCAGTCTGGTTGTCGGCGGGCGCGCCCAGATCGGTCGCCACGGCCACAGGATCCGGCCGGTCGAAATCGGACAGGTCGGGACGTGCCTCGGATCCGTCGGGCTGGGCCAGATCCTGCGCCGCATCCTCGGCATCGGGGATGCTGGCCTCGGCGGGTGCCTGCGCGGCATCCTGATCCATCGCAGGCGCGGGCATCGTCGCCACCGCCGTGGCCTCGCGCCCGACCGGCCCCGCGCCGCGCGATGCGGCGGCCAGGGCCTCAAACTCGGCCCCGCTCATGGTCGCCACCTCGGTCGTGCGCAGCGGCGTGGACGGTTGCGGGCGAAAGAACACCCCGCCCAGGATCGCCCAGAGGATCAGCGCGGTATGCGCCGATCCCGAAACCCACCAGCCGATGCGATCCTCGCGGTCCTCCATGGCGTCAGCCGTCCATCCTGGGCCCGCCGGTATCCGTCACCAGCACGATATCGGAAAGGCCGGCCGCATTCAGCGCGCCCATCACCTGCACCACGCGGGCATAGGGGATCGCCCCATCGGCGCGCAGGAAGACCCGCTGGCTTTGCCGCTGGGCCAGGATTTCGCGCAGGCGTGTGACGATCTGGCCCTGCGCCACGGGCGCGTCCATCAGCACCACGTCGCCATTGGCGGGGATCGAGATGACCAGCGGTTCTTCCGGCTCGGTGGGAACGGCGGTCGCGGCGGTCTGGGGCAGGTTCAGCGGCACGCCCGCCGTCATCAGGGGTGCCGCCACCATGAAGATCACCAGCAGCACCAGCATCACGTCCACGAAGGGGGTGACGTTGATTTCCGCCATCGGCGCGTTGCGGCGCCTGCCTCGGCCCTTGCGGCTGACCCGCTTGACGACGGCGCCCGACATCTATGCCTCATCCATCTGGCGCGACAGCAGGGTCGAGAATTCGTCGGCAAAGGCTTCCCAGTTGCCGGTCACGCGTTCCGCGTCGCCCGACAGCTTGTTGTAGAAGACGACGGCCGGGATCGCGGCCAGCAGGCCCAGGGCGGTCGCCAGCAGCGCCTCGGCGATGCCGGGGGCCACCACGGCCAGGCTGGTGTCCTGGGACATGGCAATGCCCTCGAAGGCGGTCTTGATGCCCCAGACGGTGCCGAACAGGCCGATGAACGGCGCGGTGGATCCCACGGTCGCCAGGAAGGACAGGCCGCGGAACAGGCGCGACTCCTCTCGCTGGATGGCGACGTTCATGGCGCGGTCGATGCGCGCAGGACCCCCGGGGATCAGCGCGCCGTCGTCGCGATGGCTGCGGCGCCATTCGGTCATCCCTGCCGCGAAGATGCGTTCCGACGCCCCCGACGGACGGTCGCCCAGCCGGTCGTAAAGGTCGTCCAGCGGTTCCCCGGACCAGAAGGCGCGATCGAAGCGGGCGGCCTCCTTGCGGGCCTTGGCGAAGGCCAGGAACTTCTGGATGATGATCGCCCAGGCCCAGACCGAGGCGACGATCAGCATCACCATCACCACCTGCACCGTCAGCGAGGCGCGCGCAAACAGCGCCATCAGCGAGAAATCAATTGCCTGCGCGGCCTGGATCGGTTCCATCGTCACTGCCTTTTCGTCGTGATCCATCACGGACCCGGCCGGTGTTCCGGTCGGTTTTCAGGCCTTCTAGCGCCTTCCCGGCAAAGGTTGCAGCCCCTTGATGCAACACAATGGCGTCACCTTCGGACAGTGCGACCCAATCGCCTCACCCTGACGCCAAGGTCTCCGCCAGGCCTTTCGGCAGCCTCACGGGGCGGCCCTGGGCGTCCAGGCAGGCCAGCGTGACCCTGGCCGTGAACAGCGGGTCGCCCTCGCGCCTGACGGTCTGGCTGACGACGATCCGCGCGGCGGTCATCTGGTCCAGCGTGGTTTCCACCGCCAGAAGGTCGTCGAAACGGGCGGGCCGCAGATAGTCGGCCTCGATCCGGCGGACGGCGAAGACATGGCCGCTGTCTGTCTTCAGCCGCAGCTGGTCAACGCCAAGCGCACGCAGCCATTCCGACCGGCCTCGCTCGATGAACTTCAAATAGTTCGCGTAATAGACGATCCCGGCAAGGTCGGTGTCCTCGTAATAGACGCGGACGGCAAGGCTGTGCATCATGCGCCCCCCAAACGGGCCGCAAGCCGCAACGCATGGGCAGGATCGGTGGCCGCAACCGGCAGAACCGGATCATAGGCCGCGCGGATCACCCCCGCGATGTCTGCCGAGGGGGTGATGTCGCGCGCGAATGTCAGCGCGCAGCGCATGAACAGCGCCTCGGCCAGTTGCGCAGGGTGGCTGTCGGCCAGGGCCCCCGACATGCGCAGGAAGCCCAGGCAGGCGCGGATGCCGCCATCGGCGTCAAAGCGGAACATCCGATACTGGTCCGCATCCGCCCGCGCCAGACGGGCCGGCAGATCCGGCGCGTCGGTCAGACGGTCAAGATCGGGGACATTCCCCAGGTCAGGCCAGTCACGGACGAAGAACAGCATCAGGTTCGCCCCCATGTCAGGGTCCGTGTCCGCCAGCGGATGGCGCGCATGGGCAAAGCCCGCGCGGATCGCGCCGCGAAAGATGTCCAGGCTTTCATCCGCCAGGCCGAAGATCACCGGCGCCACCGGCCGTCCCCAGCGGGCACAAAGGAATGTCCCGTCGGCCCGGGTGAACAACGTGGCGATCTGGTCTGCGGTCATGCCCGTCATCTTCTGTGTCCAAATATCCTGGGGGGAGTCGCCGAAACGGCGACGGGGGGCAAGGCCCCCCGCCACCTTTTCCAGCCTGCGCGACGCATCACCCGACGATGGTGGCTTCCGTCGCGGCGCGCAGTTCCTCCTCGGTCACGCCCTCGGCGGTCTCGACGATCTTCAGCCCGCCCTCGACCACGTCCAGCACGCCCAGGTTGGTGATGATGCGGTCCACTACGCCCTTGCCGGTCAGCGGCAGGGTGCATTCGCGCAGGACCTTGGACTCGCCCGCCTTGTTGGTATGGTCCATGACCACGATCACCCGGCCCACGCCCGCGACCAGATCCATCGCGCCGCCCATGCCCTTGACCAGCTTGCCGGGGATCATCCAGTTGGCCAGATCGCCGTTCTCGGCCACCTCCATCGCGCCCAAGATGGCGGCGGCGATCTTGCCGCCCCGGATCATGCCGAAGCTGGTGGCGCTGTCGAAATAGGCGGTGCGGTTCAGTTCGGTGATGGTCTGCTTGCCCGCGTTGATCAGGTCGGGGTCTTCCTCGCCCTCGAACGGAAAGGGCCCCATGCCCAGCATCCCGTTTTCGGACTGCAGCGTGATGTCCTTGTCGCCCACATAGTTCGCGACCAGCGTCGGGATGCCGATCCCGAGGTTCACATACATCCCGTCTTCCAGTTCCTGCGCCGCCCGCGCGGCCATCTGGTTGCGATCCCAAGCCATTACGCAGTCTCCTTCTTGCGGGTGGTGCGCTGCTCGATGCGCTTCTCGTGCTGGCCTTGCACGATGCGGTGGACATAGATGCCGGGCAGGTGGATCATGTCGGGATCCAGACTGCCGCGCGGGACGATCTCCTCCACCTCGGCCACGCAAACCTTGCCGCACATCGCCGCCGGCGGGTTGAAGTTGCGCGCCGTCTTGCGGAACACGAGGTTGCCGGTGTCGTCGGCCTTCCAGGCCTTGACGATGGACAGATCCGCCACGATGCCGCGTTCCAGAATGTAATCCTCGCCGTCGAAGGTCTTGACCTCCTTGCCCTCGGCGATGACGGTGCCCACGCCCGTCTTGGTATAGAAGCCGGGGATGCCGCAGCCGCCCGCGCGCATCCGTTCGGCCAGCGTCCCTTGCGGGTTGAACTCCAACTCCAGCTCGCCCGACAGATACTGGCGCATGAACTCTGCGTTCTCGCCCACATAGGAGGAGATCATCTTCTTGATCTGGCGCGTCTGCAGCAGGATCCCCAGTCCGAAGTCATCGACGCCGCAGTTGTTGGACGCGACCGTCAGATCCTTGGTGCCCGCGTCGCGGATGGCCGCGATCAGCAGTTCGGGGATGCCGCAGAGGCCAAAGCCGCCCGCCGCGATGAACATCCCGTCATGCAGCAAGCCCTCCAGGGCCTCGCTTGCCGTGGCATAGACCTTTTTCATTGTCCCTCCCCAAATTGAACCGCTGCGGATTTGTCGCTTGCGCGTCAGGCCAAGTCAATGCGGCGGTGCAGCATGGTTGACATCGGCGGTGCCCGCCGCCATCAAACGGGGATGAAAGCCCGCAACGCTGCCTTTGCCAACTATTACCGCCCGCTGACATAGCGGGGGCAGCGTCATGTCAACCGCGCGGGGTGCGGTTGACGGGAAAGATCACAACGGCCTTGCGCAAGCCCGGAAGGTCCGTCCCATGCGTCCCCAAACCCTGTCCATCATCGGCTTTGGCACCTTCGGCCAGCTGATCGCGCGGCATTTGCGCCCGCATCTGGCACTGTCCGTCTGCGATCCCTGCGTCCGGCCGAACGACCTGCCGCAGGTCGATCCCGCGCAGGCGGCCCGCGCCGACATCGTGGTGCTGGCTGTGCCCCTGCCGCAGCTTGAAGCCGTCCTGCGCGCCATCGCCCCGCATCTGCGGCCGGGATCGACGGTGATCGACGTGTCGTCGGTCAAGGTCGAACCCGCGCGGCTGATGCTGGACCTGCTGCCGGATCATGTCGGGATCGTCGCCAGTCACCCCCTGTTCGGTCCGGCCAGCGCGGCGGACGGCATCGCGGGCCATCGCATCGCCTGGTGCCCGCTGCGCAGCCGGGGACACCGGCGGCTGGCAGCCTTTCTGAAGGCCAAGGGGTTGCAGGTGATCCCGACGACCCCCGACCAGCATGACCGCGACATGGCGGTGGTCCAAGGCCTCACGCATCTGATCGCGCGCAGCCTGTCGCGGCTGGGTCCGCTGCCGCGGGACATGGCGACCCGCAGCTTCGCGATGCTGGCGGAGGCCGCCGCCATGGTCCAGGACGACTCTCCCGAACTGCTGGCGACGATCCTGAAGGCGAACCCCCATGCGGCCAGCGTCCGCCAGCGCTTCCTGGCGGAAGCCTCCGGGATCGCGGACGAACTCTAGCCCTTGGCCGCCTTCTTGGCGGAGGACTTTTGAGTAGGGGCCTTCTTGGCGGCAGGCTTTTTCGCAGCGGCCTTGGCCTTGGGCGCGGCCTTTTTCTTGGCGGGCGACTTGCCGGCCTTGGCGGCGATCAGTTCAAGCGCCTGCTCGACCGTCAGGTCCTCGGGCGCGACATCGCGGGGCAGGGTGGCATTCACCTTTTCCCATTTCACATAAGGACCATAGCGCCCGTTCATCACCTGGATCGCGCCGCCGTCGGGATGATCCCCCAACTCGCGCAGTGGCGCGGCGGCAGCGGCGCGGTCACGCGTTTGCTTGGCCGCCAGAACCTCGACCGCGCGGTTCATGCCGATCGTGAAGACCTCGTCCACGTCCGGCAGGTTCGCGTATTTCGAGCCATGCTTCACATAGGGACCAAACCGGCCGATCCCGGCCTCGATCAGTTCGCCATCCTCGGGGTGGTTGCCCACCGGACGCGGCAGCGACAGAAGCTGCACGGCCTTTTCCAGATCCAGCGTCGCCGGATTCCAGCCCTTGGGGATGGATGCGCGGGCAGGCTTGGGGTTGTCCTCGGTCGCCTCGCCCCGCTGGACATAGGGGCCGAAGCGCCCGGTCTTGAGGCTGATCGGATCGCCGTTATCCTCGCCCAGGATGCGGTCGCCCACGGCTTCCTCTCCGTCAGGGGCGGAAATCGGGCGCGTATAGCGGCATTCGGGATAGTTCGTGCAGCCGATGAACGCCCCGCCCGACCGAGCCGTCTTCAGGTTCAGCCGTCCCGCGCCGCAAACCGGGCAGACGCGCGGATCGCCGCCATCCGCGCGCGGCGGATAAAGATGCGGGGCCAGCGCCTCGTCGATAGCGTCCAGAACCTCGGTGATGCGCAGTTCGGACGTGCCTTCCAGCGCCTTTGAAAAATCCTTCCAGAAGCGACCCAGAACCTCGCGCCAGACCAGGTCGCCCGCGCTGATCTCGTCCAGTTCGTTTTCCAGATCCGCCGTGAAGTCATAGCTGACGTAACGCGGGAAATACTTGGTCAGGAAGATCGTGACCAGGCGGCCCTTGTCCTCGGGGATCAGGCGGTTCTTGTCCTTGCGGACATATTCGCGGTCCTGGATCGTGGTGACGATGCTGGCATAGGTCGAAGGCCGGCCGATGCCCAGTTCCTCCATCCGCTTGACGAGCGTGGCCTCGGTATAGCGGGGGGGTGGCTGGGTGAAATGCTGGCGCGCGGCCACGGCGGCCGTGTCGTTCAGCAGCAGGCCGGGGGCGGCGCGCTGACCCGCAGGGGCGGCGGGCGCGGGGTCGTCCTTTTCGCGCGCTTTGGCGAACTCGGCCTCGAAGGCCTTGCCGACCAGCTTCGCGGGCTCGCCCTGCTGGATCGCGGGCAGGCGGGCGCTGTCCTCGCCGTCGTCGTCGTCGCGGCCCTGGTCATAGACGCGCAGGAAGCCGTCGAACAGGATCACCTGGCCCGTCGCGCGCAGGCCGACCTGGTTGTCCGGGCTGGCGATCTCGACCGTGGTGCGCTCCATGCGGGCGGCTTCCATCTGGCTGGCGATGGTGCGCTTCCAGATCAGGTCATAAAGCTTGCGCTGGTCGTCCGCCGTGACCTTCAGCCTGTCGGGCGACAGCATCATGTCGGTGGGGCGGATACATTCATGCGCTTCCTGCGCGTTCTTGGCCTTGTTCTTGTACATCCGCGGGCTGGAGGGGACGTATTTGTCGCCGAACTTGGCGCGGATCGCGTCGCGGGCGGCATGGACGGCCTCGGGCGCCATGTCGATGCCGTCGGTCCGCATATAGGTGATCAGCCCCGCCTCATACAGCCGCTGGGCCGCCGACATGCAGGCCTTGGCGCCCATGCCCAGCTTGCGGGATGCTTCCTGCTGCAGGGTCGAGGTCATGAAGGGCGGCCAGGGATTGCGGGTCGCGGGCTTGGCCGCGACGCTGGTCACGCGCAGGTCGCGGCTGGCCACCGCGCTGACGGCCATCGCGGCCTTTTCGGCATTCGGCAGGTCGAAGCGGTCCAGCTTCGCGCCCGCCAGCGACACCAGCGTGGCGTCGTATTCCGCGCCGCCCGGTGTCGCCAGGCGCGCATGGACCGACCAGTATTCGCGGGCCTTGAAGGCCTCGATCTCCATTTCGCGGTCCACGATCAGGCGCAGGCAGACCGACTGCACCCGGCCCGCCGATTTCGCGCCCGGCAGCTTGCGCCACAGGACCGGGGACAGGTTGAAGCCCACCAGGTAATCCAGCGCGCGTCGCGCCAGATAGGCATCGACCAGCGGCTGGTCGATCTGGCGGGGATTGGCCATGGCCTCGGTCACGGCGGTCTTGGTGATGGCGTTGAAGGTGACGCGATTGACCGCCGCACCCTTCTTCAGCGCCGGTGACAGCGCCTCCAGCAGGTGCCAGGAAATCGCCTCGCCCTCGCGGTCGGGGTCGGTCGCCAGGATCAGGGTCTGGTCGTCCTTCAGCGCGTCCTTGATCGCCTTGAGGTGCTTGCGGCTGTCTGCCGCGACCTCCCATTTCATGGCGAAATCGTCGTTCGGATCGACGCTGCCGTCCTTGGGCGGCAGGTCGCGGACATGGCCGAAAGAGGCCAGCACGCGATAATCGCCGCCGAGGTATTTCTCGATGGTCTTGGCCTTGGCCGGGGATTCCACGACGACGACGGGCATTCTTACCTCAGGGGACCTTGCGATGGGCCGGGAACATGGGTCGGGGGCCTGCCAGTGTCAACCTGCCGAAATCATCCGCCGCGTGTGCGCCCGTCAGCCAAGCGCCAGCCGCCCGCCCGGCACGCGCAGCAGCCGGCCCTGCAATTCCAGCGACAGGATCGCCGCACTTGCCGTTGCGGCAGGCAAGCCCAGGTCGCGGATCACGTCGTTTTCATCCGAAGGCGAAGGCCCGAGACGCGACAGGATCCGCGCCTCGATCTGCGCGGGATCGGCGGGTTCGGGGCAGGGGACTGGGACCGCAGGTGCCTCGGCCATGCCGGCAAGCTCCGGCTCCTGGCCAAGCGCCGCGCAGACATCGGCCGAATTGCGCACCAGCAGGGCGCCGTCGCGGATCAACTGGTTGCAGCCGCCCGCGCGGGCATCCATCGGATGGCCGGGCACCGCCATCACCTCTCGCCCCTGATCCAGCGCGTTCTTGGCCGTGATCAGCGTGCCGGACCGATGCGCGGCCTCGATTACCACCACGGCCAGCGACAGGCCCGACACGATGCGGTTGCGGGTCGGGAAGTGGCGCGCCTGCGGTTCGGTGCCGGGCGGCTGTTCAGAGACAAGCGCGCCTTTTTCGGCGATCTGCGCGGCCAGGATGACGTTTTCCGCCGGATAGATCACATCGACGCCACCCGCCATCACCGCGATGGTGCCGGTGGGAAGGGCTGCGTTGTGGGCGGCGGTGTCGATGCCCCGCGCCAGACCCGCGACGACGGTATGCCCCGCTTCGCCCAAGCCCGCCGCCATGCCGCGCGCCATGCGCAGGCCCAGCGAAGACGCGTTGCGCGCCCCGATCACGGCCACCGGCTTTCTGGACAGCCAGGAGGGATCGCCGCGAAGCCACAGGACAGGCGGTGCGCCATCAATCTCGCGCAGCGCGGAAGGATAAAGGGGCGAATCGCAGCGGACCAGCCGGGCACCGCATTTGCGGCCCGCAGCCAGTTCGGCGGCCGCAACGCCTTCGGGGCAGATTTCGTAGCCGGCGATGCCCGCCGCCGCCGCGATCTCGGGCAGGGCATCCAGCGCCGCCCGCGCGCTGCCGTGTTCGGCCACCAGCCGGTGATAGGTCGCCGGACCCACCCGGCGGGACCGGATCAGGCGCAGCACCGACAGGTCGTCGTCCTGCGCGCCGCGCGTATCAAAAGGAAGATGTCCGGTATCCATGCTGCCTCCGGCCCTTGTCCGGGAATCAGCATTACGCCGCAGCGGTTAACAACCGGTTAGCGTCCCCTAGGCCGCCGAGCCGCCGACCGTCAGCCCGCCGATTAGCAGCGTCGGCTGGCCCACGCCCACCGGCACCCATTGGCCCTGCTTGCCGCAATTGCCGATGCCCGGATCCAGCGCCATGTCGTTGCCGATGGCGCGCACCTGCTGCAGCGCGGTCGCCCCGTCGCCGATCAGCGTGGCGCCCCGGATCGGGTCGCCCACCACGCCGTTCCTGACGCGGTAAGCCTCGGTGCAGGAAAACACGAACTTGCCGTTGGTGATGTCCACCTGGCCGCCGCCGAAGCCCACCGCATAGATGCCGTCGCGCAGATCCGCCAGGATCGCCGCCGGATCCGCGTCGCCGCCGGGCATATAGGTGTTGGTCATCCGGGGCATCGGCGCGTGCGAGAAGCTTTGCCGCCGACCGTTGCCGGTCGGATCCACCCCCATCAGCCGGGCGTTCTGGCGGTCCTGCATGTAGCCCACCAGGATCCCGTCCTCGATCAGCACGTTGCGGGCAGGGGGCATTCCTTCGTCATCGACGCCGATGGACCCGCGCCGGTCGGGGATGGTGCCGTCGTCCACCACCGTCACGCCGGGGGCTGCGACACGTTGTCCCATCAGTCCCGCAAAGGCCGAGGCCTTCTTGCGGTTGAAATCGCCTTCAAGCCCGTGGCCCACGGCCTCGTGCAGAAGGATGCCGGGCCAGCCGGGGCCAAGCACGACATCCATCACCCCGGCAGGCGCGGGGACCGAACGCAGGTTGACCAGGGCGATGCGCAGCGCCTCGTCCACGGCGGGCTGCCAGTGGGCTGGATCCATCAGGCCCGCAAGCGACACGCGCCCGCCGCCGCCATGGCCGCCGGATTCGCGCCGGTCGTTGTTTTCCACGATCACGCCGACATTCAGCCGCGCCATGGGGCGGATATCTGTCACCAATCCCCCTTCGGGCCGCAGGATCGCCACCTGCTGCAGGGACGAGGCCAGGGAAACGGTCACCTGCACCACGCGAGGATCGCGCGAGCGGGCGTAATCATCAATTTGGCGCAAAAGTTCAATGCGTTGGGCGAAGGGGATCCCCTCGGCCGGGTCGGCCGCCATGTAAAGCGGCTGGACCTGCATGGGCGCGGCAGGCGCCATCACGCCGCCGCCCTGGCCCACCGCCAGGCGCGCGGTTTCCGCCGCGCGGCGCAGGGCAGGTTCGGAAATCTCGGTCGAGTGGGCATAGCCCGTGACCTCGCCGCGCACGGCGCGCAATCCGAAGCCCTGTTCGGCGGTATAGCCCGAATTGCGCAGCCGTCCGTCGTCGAAGACCAGCGATTCCGACACCGTATGCTCAAGAAACAGTTCGCCATCCTCGGCCCCCGCCGTGGCCTCGCGCAGGATCGCCAGGGCACGGTCGCGGTCCAGGTGGGTCGCGAAGGGGTCGAAGGGGGTTCGGCTCATGACGGGGTTCATCCTTCTGGCGGCCCAATGCCGGTAATTTGCGCAGGCAGGCTTATGTATCACTTGCCCGTGGGGTCGAGATATGGTCATAGAACGGGGATTGTTAAAGGAAAAGGGCCGCCTTTGGGCGACCTGCGGTCGCGCGGCCGCGCCAGGATAACGGGATGGGATGATGGCAATAGCGATGATTCGCCGGACAGTCGCGGCAGCTTCCGGGCTTGCGACGGCGGGAATGGTAGCCGGGTCGGCCTTTGCGCAGGACGTGTTGGGTGAACTGCCCGTGATCGGCAAGCCCGAGCCGCGCGGCGTGAACTTCCAGCCGGCGGCGACCGAACTGGCCCGCGATCAGCAGTGGCTGGACCACTTCGTGCTGATCATCATCACCGTGATCACGGTCCTGGTCTGCACGCTGCTGCTGGTCGTGATCCTGCGCTATAACAAGCGGTCGAACCCGGTCCCGGCCAAGTTCACGCACAACACGCCGCTGGAAATCGCCTGGACGCTGGTTCCCGTGCTGATCCTGGTGATGATCGGCGCGTTTTCGTTGCCCGCGCTGTTCCGCAGCCAGGAAATGCCGGCCGACCCGGATGTCGTGATCAAGGCGACCGGGAACCAGTGGTACTGGTCCTATGAATATCCCGAAAACGGTGTCAGCTTCGATTCGATCATGCTGACCAAGGAAGAGCTGGCGGACTACGGCTATTCCGAGGATGAATACCTGCTGGCCACCGACACCGCCGTGGTCGTGCCCGTGGGCCAGACCGTGCTGCTGCAGGTGACGGCCAATGACGTGATCCATTCCTGGTCGATCCCCGCCTTCGCCGTCAAGCAGGACGCCGTTCCGGGCCGCATTGCGCAGGCTTGGTTCAATGTCGAACAGGAAGGCGTCTATTTCGGTAACTGCTATGAACTGTGCGGCATCAACCATGCCTATATGCCGATCGTCGTGAAGGCGGTCAGCCCCGAAGTCTATGCCCAGTGGGTCGCCGAACAGGGCGGCACGCTGGAAGGCGCGCCTGCAACCGCAGCCGTGGAAACCACCGCTGCCGATGTTCAGGTGGCCAAGGCCGACTGACCGTCGGCCCAACCAGCGACAGAAGCCAGACCGAAGACGACATGACCGACATCAACACCTATGAAGGCGCCCCCGAGGCCGAGTTCCGCGATTTCGTCGCGCTGCTGAAGCCGCGGGTGATGTCGCTGGTCGTCTTCACGGCCTTTGTCGGCCTGTGGGTCGCGCCGGTGGATGTGCATCCCTTCATCGCCTTCTGCTCGGTCCTGTTCATCGCGCTTGGCGGCGGGGCATCGGGCGCGCTGAACATGTGGTATGACGCCGACATCGACGCGGTGATGCGGCGCACCCAAAGCCGTCCCATCCCGGCAGGCCGGATCGACGGGGGCGCGGCGCTGTCGCTGGGCCTGATCCTTGCGGGCTTTGCGGTGATGATGCTGGGGCTGGCGGCGAACTGGTTCGCGGCGGGCTTCCTGGCCTTCACGATCTTCTTCTATGCCGTGGTCTATACGATCTGGCTGAAGCGCTGGACGCCGCAGAACATCGTGATCGGCGGCGCGGCGGGGGCATTCCCGCCGATGATCGGCTGGGCCTGCGCCACGGGCGGGATCAGCATCGAATCGCTTCTGATGTTCGCGCTGGTCTTCTTCTGGACGCCGCCGCATTTCTGGGCGCTCGCGCTGTTCATGAAGTCCGACTATCACGAGGCCAAGGTGCCGATGCTGACGGTCACCCATGGTCGCCCGGCCACGCGGCGCCACATCTTCGCCTATACGCTGGTGCTGGCGCCCTTTGCGATCTGGCTGGGGCTGACCCAGGTCGGCGGGCCGGTCTATCTGGCGGCCTCGGTCGTGCTGAACGCGCTGTTCATCCATGGCGGCTGGCAGATCCTGCGCCGATCCGAGGAAACGGCCGTCGCCGATGGCTATGCTGTAGAAAAGCGGGTCTTCAAGCTGTCGCTTTATTACCTGTTCCTGCATTTCACGGCCCTTCTGGTGCAGAACTGGGTGGGGGGCTGGTAATGCCGCTGAGCGCAGAACATGAGATCCACAAGCGCCGCCGGTCCCGCAATGTCGGACTGGGGCTGGTGCTGGTGGCCTTTGTCGCCCTGGTCTTCGGACTGACCGTGGTCAAGGTGCAGCAGGGCGACATGATGGAGGCTTTCGATCACCAGCCTCGCGTGTCAGAACTGCCGGTCGAGGAGCCCCGCCCATGAGCCGCATGTCCCCCGAAAAGAAGACCGTCACCTGGCTGGTGGGCGTCGTCATCACCATGGGCGCCCTGGCCTGGGCCGCCGTTCCCTTCTATGACTGGTTCTGCCGCGTCACCGGCTTTGGCGGCACCACGCAGGTCGCGGTCGCGGCCCCCGATCAGGTGCTGGACGAGGTCGTGCGCGTCCGCTTCGACGCCAATGTCGACAAGAACATGGAATGGACCTTCCGGCCCATGCAGACCAGCATGGAGATCAAGCTGGGCGAGAACGGCCTTGCCTTCTACGAGGCGATCAACAATTCCGGCGTGCCGATCACCGGCACCGCCAGCTATAACGTCGCGCCGGAAGTGTCGGGCTATTACTTCAGCAAGATCGAGTGCTTCTGCTTCACCGAGCAGACCTTGCAGCCGGGAGAACGGATCGAGATGCCGGTCAGCTTCTATGTGGACCCGGACCTTCTCAAGGACCGTGATGCAAGCTGGATCAGGGACATCACCCTGTCCTATACCTTCCACCGGACCGAGCCGAAGCAGGCGGCGCTTGACGCCGAGCCGGCCGATAACGTCAATTGAATACTTGAGGAGCCGACGGGGACAGCTCATGGCGCACGCAAAGAACCACGATTACCATATCCTTCCGCCGTCGATCTGGCCCTTCGTCGCTGCCATCTCGGCCTTCCTGATGCTTTATGGCGCGGTGGGCTGGATGCATGCGGACGAAGTCAGCCTGCTGGGAATTCCCGTCAACGGTCCCTGGCTGTTCCTGATCGGCCTCGTCGGCGTGCTGTATGTGATGTACAGCTGGTGGGCCGACGTGATCCGCGAAAGCCAGGCGGGGGATCATACCCCGGTGGTGCGGATCGGCCTGCAATACGGCTTCATCCTGTTCATCATCTCGGAACTGATGTTCTTCGTCGCGTGGTTCTGGAACTTCATCAAGAACGCGATGTATCCGATGGGGCCGGAAAGCCCGATCAAGGACGGCGTCTGGCCCCCCGAGGGCATCGTGACCTTCGATCCCTGGCATCTGCCCTTCATCAACACGCTGATCCTGCTGTTGTCGGGCGTGGCCGTGACCTGGGCGCACCACGCGCTTGTCCACGACAACGACCGCAAGACGACCATCAACGGCTTGATCGTCGCGGTGGTCCTGGGCGTGATCTTCACGTTCCTGCAGGGCTATGAATACAGCCATGCGGCCTTCGGCCTGGCCGACACGTCCTATGCCAGCGCCTTCTATCTGGCGACCGGCTTCCATGGCTTCCACGTCATCATCGGCACGATCTTCCTGGCGGTCTGCCTGTTCCGGATGCTGAACGGCCAGATGGACCAGGAAAAGCACATCGGGTTCGAGGCTGCTGCCTGGTACTGGCACTTCGTCGACGTGGTCTGGCTGTTCCTGTTCGCCGTGATCTATATCTGGGGCAGCTGATCCCCGCCCTTTCCGAAACGCGACGCGCGGGGCCGACCCCGCGCGTTTTTCTTTGATGGCTTTCCCTTCATGCGCCGCATCCTGTTTCCCCTGATCCTCGGCATCGTCGGCTGCGCGATCCTGATCCAGCTTGGCCTGTGGCAGTTGCGCCGGATGGAGTGGAAGGAAGGCGTGATCGCCAACATCGAGGCCGGGATCGACGCCGATCCCGTGCCCCTGCCGGACGTGATCGACCCGTCGATGAAATACCTGCCGGTCACCGTCAGCGGCACCACCACCGGGGCCGAGATCGACGTGCTGTCCCATACCCGCGAACAGGGCGGCGGATACCAGGTCGTGTCGCGCTTCATCACCGATGACGGGCGGGCGATCATGCTGGACCGCGGCTTTGTCCCGCAGGAACTGCGCCATGTCGAACGCCCCCCGACCCGGCTTTCCGTGCGCGGCAACCTGCATTGGCCGGACGAAAAGGGCGACGCCACCCCCGATCCGAACCTGGACGAAAACATCTGGTTCGCTCGCGACGTGCCCGCCATGGCCGAGGTGCTGGATACGGAACCCGTGCTGGTCGTCGCAAGCTTCGTCGAGGGCGACGCCCAAGGGGTCGAACCGATCCCCGTCGCGGTCGAGGGGATCCCCAACAACCACCTGTCCTATGCTGTCCAGTGGTTCCTGATCGCGGCGACCTGGGCAGGGATGACAGTCGGCCTGATCTGGCGTATCAGGCAGCGGAAATACTGAGGGAATACGGATGCGCTACGTCTCGACGCGGGGTCAGGCCCCGGTGCTGAACTTCGAAGGGGCCATGCTGTCGGGACTGGCCCGCGACGGCGGGCTGTACCTGCCCGAGACGATCCCGGCCTTTGGCGGCCTGAACGACCTGGACGGGTTGCCCTATGAGGAAGTGGCCTTCCGCGTCATCCGTCCCTTCACCGGCGACAGCTTCACCGACGCGGAACTGCGCGGCGCCATCGACCGCGCCTATGGGCGCATCGAACACACGGCCAAGGCCCCCCTGCGCCAGTTGGCCCCCGGCCATCACCTGCTGGAACTGTTCCACGGCCCGACCCTGGCCTTCAAGGACTTCGCCATGCAGTTGATCGCGCAACTGTTCGAGATCGCGTTGAAGCGGTCGGGCCAGCGGATCACCATCGTCGGCGCGACCTCGGGCGATACCGGATCGGCGGCCATCGAGGCCTTCAAGGGTATCGACAATGTCGATGTCTTCATCATGTTCCCCCATGGCCGCGTCAGCGAGGTGCAGCGCCGCCAGATGACCACGCCCGACGCGCCCAATGTCCATGCGCTTGCCGTGACCGGCCATTTCGACGACTGCCAGGCGCGGCTGAAGGATCTGTTCAACGACCATGCCTTCCGTGACAACGTGGGCCTGGCGGGCGTCAACAGCATCAACTGGGCGCGTGTGGTGGCGCAGATTGTCTATTACTTCACCGCAACCGCCAGCCTGGGGATGCGCGAGACGGACTTCACCGTTCCCACCGGCAATTTCGGCGATATCTTCGCGGGGTCGATCGCACGGGCCATGGGCCTGCCGATCCGCCGCCTGATCGTGGCGACGAACCAGAACGACATCCTGCACCGCGCGCTGACCACGGGCGAATACCGTGTCGGCACGGTCGAGCCCTCGATCAGCCCGTCGATGGACATCCAGGTCAGCTCGAACTTCGAACGCGCGCTTTATCTGGCCTATGGCGGCGACGCGGCGGCGATTTCGCAACTGATGGACGAATTGAGGGCGGGCGGCTTCACCATCAGCCAGGGCGCCTTGCAGGCCCTGCGCGAACAATACCTGTCGGGCCGCGTGTCCGAGGACGAGACCATCGCCATGATCCGCACCATCCGCGCCGAAACGGGCGAGGTTCTGTGCCCGCACAGCGCCGTGGGCGTGGCGGTGGCGCGCCAGCACATCGAACCCGGCGTGCCGATGGTGACGCTAGCCACCGCCCATCCCGCCAAGTTCCCCGACGCGGTGGAACAGGCCATCGGCCTGCGCCCCCCGCTGCCGCCGCATATGGCGACCCTGTTCGACCTGCCCGAGCGTGTGACGCGGGTTGAAAACGACGTCGAGGCGCTTAAATCGCTGATCCTTGACCGGAGAACCCAGTGAACAAAGACGCCCACCTGCAGGTAACGACCCTTTCCAACGGCTTGCGCATCGCCACGCGCCTGATGCCGGGGCTGCATTCCACGGCGCTTGGCGTCTGGGTCAATGCGGGCGGGCGCAATGAACGGCCCGAACAGAACGGGATCGCGCATTTCCTGGAACACATGGCCTTCAAGGGCACGGCGACCCGAACCGCCCTGCAGATCGCCGAGGCGATCGAGGATGTGGGCGGCTATATCAACGCCTATACCTCGCGCGATGCGACGGCCTATTACGTCCGGGTGCTGGAAGACGATGTGGACCTGGCCTTCGACGTCATGTCCGACATCGTGCTGAACCCGATCTTCGACGAGCGCGAGATCGAGGTCGAGCGCGGCGTGATCCTGCAGGAAATCGGGCAGTCGATGGACACGCCCGACGACATCATCTTCGACTGGCTGCAAGAGGCCGCCTATCCGAACCAGCCGATGGGCCGCACCATCCTTGGCCCGGCCGAACGGGTCAGCAGCTTCGGCCGCGCCGACCTGGCGGGCTTTGTCGCGGAAAACTATGGCCCCGGCCAGATGATCGTGGCGGCCGCCGGCGCGGTCGATCACGACCGCATCGTGCGGCTGGCCGAACGCGCCTTCGGGCATCTTGCCCCCGTGACCCAGGCACCCCGAGAGGCCGCGCGCTGGCAGGGACTGGAAACGCGCAAGGTCAAGAAGCTGGAACAGGCGCATTTCGCCCTGGCCCTGGAAGGGCCGGGCTATCTTGCGCCAGATTTCTATGCCGCGCAGATCTTCTCCTCGGCACTGGGGGGCGGCATGTCCTCGCGCCTGTTCCAGAAGATCCGCGAGGAACGGGGCCTGTGCTATACGATCTTCGCGCAGTCGGGCTTTCACGACGACACCGGGATGCTGACCATCTATGCCGGCACCGGGGCCGAGGATCTGGCCGACCTGTCCACCCTGACCATCGACGAGATGAAGCGCGCCGCCGCCGACATGTCCGAGGCCGAGGTCGCCCGCGCCAAGGCGCAGTTGCGCGCCAGCCTGCTGATGTCGCTGGAAAGCCCCTCGGCCCAGGCCGAGCGCATGGCGCGGACGCTGGCGATCTGGGGCCGGGTGCCCGACGCGGCCGAGGTCGCCGACCGCATTGCGGCGGTGACAGTGGCCGAGGTGCGCGCCCATGCCGAAGGCCTGATCGGCCAGGCCCGTCCGGCCTTGGCGCTCTATGGCCCCGTCAAGGCCGCCCCCGACCTGGGAACCCTGGCCGAAAGGCTTGCCGCCTGATGTTCCTGCGATCGCGGCCCGTCAGGTTGGAAACCGAGCGGATCGTGCTGCGCCTGCCTGCCCATGGGGATTTCCACGCCTGGACATCCCTGCGGCAGTCCAGCCGGGATTTCCTGACGCCTTGGGAGCCCGTCTGGTCCCCCGACCACCTGTCGCGCAAAAGCTTCGTGAACCGCGTCTATTGGGCGGCGCGCGCCGCACGCGGGGGCACGGCGCTGCCCTTGTTCCTGGTCCGCCGGGACGGCGTGTTGCTGGGGGCGATCACGCTGGACAATATCCGCCGCGGCCCGGCGCAATCGGGGACCATCGGCTATTGGATCGGTCAGCCCTTCGCCCGCCAGGGCTATATGCGCGAGGCGATCGGCCTCCTGGTGCATCATGCCTTCACAGCCATGGACCTGAGCCGGGTCGAGGCCGCCTGCCTGCCGGAAAACGCCGCCTCGCGCGGGGTTCTGGAAAAGTCGGGCTTCAAGTATGAAGGCGTCGCGCAAAGCTATCTGCAGATCGACGGGCGGTGGCGGAATCATGTGCTTTACGCCAACCTGCGCAGCGACCGGCGGGGCCGGACCGACGCCCGATAGGACAAGATCATGCTGAACGACGCCACCGACGCGCTTGGGCGATTGCTTCCCCAGGGCGTGCTGAGGGAAACCGCGCCCGCTTATCTGGAGGAACCGCGCGGCCGCTATCGCGGGCGGGCCGGGCTGATCGCCGCCCCGCGAACCGTGGATGAGGTGGCGGCCGTCGTCCGCGCCTGCGCCGATGCGCGCGTGCCCATCGTTCCGCGCGGCGGCGGCACCGGCCTTGTGGGCGGGCAGGTGATGGTCGATGGCGCCGTGCCCCTGCTGCTGTCGCTGGAACGCATGAACGCCATCCGCGCGACCTATCCCGAGGAGGGCGTCATCGTGGCCGAGGCGGGCGCCACCCTGCAACAGGTCCGCGAGGCTGCGGCCCGCGTCGGACGGCAGTTCCCCCTGGCGCTGGCGTCCCAAGGCACCGCGCAGATCGGCGGGGTGCTGGGCACCAATGCGGGTGGCGTGAACGTGCTGCGCTACGGCAATGCCCGCGCCCTGTGCCTGGGGGTCGAGGCGGTCTTGCCGCAAGGCCAGGTCATGCATGACCTCAAGCGGTTGCGCAAGGACAACACCGGATACGACATCCGCGACCTGCTGGTCGGAGCCGAGGGCACGCTGGGCATCATCACCGCCGCATCCCTGGTGCTGGCCCCCGTGCCGGCCGAGGTCGGCGTTGCCATGCTTGTCGTGGAATCGTCCGAGGCCGCCTTGACGCTGCTGTCCCTGGCCCAGGCCCGCATGGCCGGGGGTGTGACCGCGTTCGAGCTGATCTCGGGCCAGGGGCTGCGCTTCCTGGACGCGGCCTTTCCCGACCTGCGCCAGCCTTTCCCGGACCGCCCCGACTGGCTGGTCCTGATCGAGGTGGGCTTGCCTGCGGGCCTGTCGGCCGACGAGGCGCTTGAAGGGATGTTCACCGACGCGGCCGAGGCCGGCCTGGTCAGCGACGGCGTGATCGCCCAGTCCGGCCAGCAGGCCGCCGATCTTTGGGCGATCCGCGAAACCATCCCCGAGGCGAACCGCCATGTCGGCGCCATCGCCAGCCACGACATCAGCCTGCCCTTGTCGGAAATCGCCCGCTTCATCCGCGATGCCAGCGCCATGCTGGCGGAGATGGCGGATCTGCGGATCAACTGCTTCGGCCACTTGGGCGACGGCAACCTGCATTTCAACCTGTTCCCGGTTCAGGGACAGACCCGCGACGCCTATGACGACATCCGCCGGTCCCTGTCGCGCGCGGTTCACCAGATGGTGGTGGCGCGCGGGGGATCCTTTTCCGCCGAACACGGGGTAGGACGGCTGAAGGCCGCGGAACTGGCCGAATGGGGCGATCCCGCGCGCCTTGGGGCGATGCGCGCGATCAAGGACGCGCTGGATCCTGCGGGGATCATGAATCCGGGGGTGATCCTGGCGTAGGCTGCGTGCCTGCACGCACCGTCGCAGGCAAGGTGCGTGAAATCACGCACCCTACGGGTCAATCGCCCTCGAACGCCGTCAGGGCATGAACCTCGTGCCCCAGACCTTCCAGCAGCTTGCGCCCGCCCAGATCCGGCAGGTCGATCACAAAGGCGCAGCCCACGACCTTGGCGCCCAGCCTTTCGCACAGCGAAATCCCCGCCGCCGCCGTGCCGCCGGTGGCCAGAAGGTCGTCCACGATCAGAACACGTTCGCCCGGTTGCAGGGCGTCGTCATGGACCTCGACCACGGCCTCGCCATATTCCAACTGATAGGCTTGGGAGATCACCGCGCCGGGCAGCTTGCCCTTCTTGCGGATCGGCACGAAGCCCGTGGACAACTGGTGCGCCACCGCGCCGCCCAGGATGAAGCCGCGCGCTTCCAGCCCCACGACCTTGTCGATCCGCGCGCCCGCATAGGGGGCCAGCAACTGATCGATCGCGATGCGAAAGCCGCGCGCATCGGCAAACAGCGTGGTCACGTCGCGGAACATGATCCCTTCATGGGGAAAGTCCACGATGGTGCGGATATAGTCCTTGACGTTCAGGCTCATGCAGGGCGTTCCATTTCGAACAGGTCGGTGACGGCTGCGTAATCCCTGTATCCCAGCCGCGCAATCCAGCCGCCCGCAGGACGCGGGTCGAAACGGCCGTTCACCACGCAATCGTCGCGGATATGCACGCCCGTGACCACGCCGAAGACGACGTAATTCGCCTCGCCCGCCAGTGGCACCACGCGGGTCATGCGGCATTCCAGCGCGGCGGCGGCGCCCGCGACGCGCGGGCATGCGATGGTCTCGCATTCCGCAGCCGCGATCCCCGCCGCGTCGAATTCGCTGATCCCTGCGGCCAGTGGGGCCGAGGACGCGTTCACCTGGTCGCGCAGGTCGCCGGTGGCGATGTTGACGCAGAAGACGCCGGTTTCGATGATCTGCGCCACGCTGTCCTTGGTGCCCTTGCGATCCGGCTTGGCGCTTGTCGATGCGAACATCACCTGGGGCGGGACATAGGCCACCGCGTTGAAGAAGGAATAGGGCGCCAGGTTGTCGCCTTGGGGTCCCCGCGTGGAAATCCAGCCGATGGGACGGGGGGCGATCAGGGCGTTGAAGGGATTATGGGGCAGCCCGTGGCCGTTTTCGGGGCGGTAGAACATCGCGGGCCTCCTGTGATTTCTGCGCCGACAACCTGCCATCTGCCGCGCCGCGCCGCAATGGCCCGGATGTTTCATCACCTGCAAGCCCGTGCTAAGGCACCCCCAGACCCGACAGGAGGCGCGATGTACGAAATCTGCCCCGAAACCGCCGCCGCCGAAGCCGAGGTCGAGGCCCTTTACGACCTGTGCTTCGCGCCGGGCCGCACCGCCCTGTCGTCATACCGCCTGCGCGACGGCGTGCCCAAGGTCGCCGACCTGTGCCTTGTGCTGCGCGCCGACGGTATCCTGCAGGCCGCGATCCGCTTCTGGCCGGTTCGCGTCGCGCACAAGCCGGTGCTGCTGCTGGGACCGATTGCGGTTCACCCCACCGCCCAGGGCGAAGGGCTTGGCGGCATGCTGATGCGCGACAGCCTGAGGCGGGCGCGTCACCTGGGGTGGGGCAGGGTCCTGCTGGTGGGCGATGCGCCCTATTACAGCCGCTTCGGCTTCTCGCGGCTGGATGACGTGGAAATGCCGCCGCCCACCAACCCCGACCGCGTGCTGGGGCTGGAACTCTCGCCCGGCGCCTGGGTTGGGGTGGCGGGGCCGGTCATGCGTGAAACCTCGCCGGGCGTGATGGAGATGCCGGCGCAATACACGGGCAGCCCCGACAACGATTCGGCCTGCGTCACGGTCCAGCCCCCGGACCCGCAGGTTCTTCGAGAGGATAGCGATGGCGACAAATCCGCAACTGGTGCTTCCGCCGATCAATGACCCGTCCGTCCACGCCCAGGTGGACCGCCTGGCGCGGCGATACCTGGATGCGGGCGGTCTGGGAATGGAACTGATGACCGTCGTCGGCAACAGCGCCGAGGGGTTGATCGAGAAGCTGCCCGGCTTCGTGCGCAGCCGCATGGACCGGATCACCCGCGCCGCCCTGAACCGGGCCTTCACGGCGGCCACGACCTCGCGTCGGATGGTGCGCGACCGGGGGGACTGGTTCAACCGCATGGCCTCGACCGTCAGCGGCGCGGCGGGGGGCGTGGGCGGCTTCGCGGGCGCCATGGTCGAACTGCCCTTCACGATCACGCTGCTGCTGCGGGCGATGCTGGACATCGCGGTGGAACACGGGCTGGATCCCGACAGCGACGAGGTGCGGATGGAATGCCTGCGCATCTTCGCCGCCGCGGGTCCGATGGCCGAGGATGATTCGACCGACCTGGGCTTGCTGGCCGCGCGCATGTCGGTCACGGGGCAGACGGTGCAGGGGCTTATCAGCAAGGTCGCGCCGCGCCTGTCGGTGTCGATGGGCCAGAAGCTGGCAGCCCAGGCTGCGCCGATCTTCGGGGCCGTGGTGGGCGCGTCGATCAACTATACCTTCACCCGGTATTACCAGGAACTGGCCCGCGTGCATTTCGGCATCATGCGGTTGTCGCAGGAAACCGGCATACCCAAGGAGGCCCTGATCGAGGCGCTGCGCCTGGCCATCGAACGCCTTGATCATCGCAAGGCCGCGCGCTGAGGTTCATTCTGGCCTCAATATCCCACGGGGGTCCGGGGGTGTGAAACCCCCGGCGCTTCAGTCTTCCTCGGACGCCAAGGCAAGATCGGCGACCGGCGCGTCCAGGTCCTGGGTGTTCAATGGCGCGGTCGGACGGGCCAGCCGGGCCTTCGTCACCCACAGCAGCCGTTCCTGCGCCCGCGTGATCGCGACATAGGCCAGCCGCTTCCACAGGGGGATCCCGGCCTCGGTCCGGTTCGACCAGGCGGCGGCGCTGATGTCGGGACCGAAGACCTGCACGTCGGGCCACTGGCTGCCCTGCGACTTGTGGATCGTCACCGCCGCGCCATGCAGGAAGGTCGCGCCCATGCGGGCGGCATAGGGGATGAAGGGTTCTTCCTCGTCCGGCAGTTCGATCTTGACGATGCTGGCGGCCGACAGGCGCGGATCCTCGGCCCCGATCACATGCAGGCGCGAGAAGCCGGGCTTGCGGCCCGGCCCCAGATAGACGACCTGCGCCCCCTTGATCAGCCCCCGCGCCTCCAGGTCGATGCGCTTCTTGCGGTGCTTCACCGGCAGTTCGATCCCGTCGCAGATCAGCGGCTCGCCCGGCAGCAGCGCATCGCCCGGCGCGCCATAGGCCGCCCTGAAGGCGTGGATCAGCCGGATCCGCGTGGCGTTGCGCCAGACCAGAACCGGGCTGCGGGCCATCAGGTCGCTTTCCACCCGTTCCGCCCAGACCACCCGGTCATCCTTGCGGGCGGCGGCGCGGATCATGCTTTCGAAGCTTTCGAAGGTCAGGCCGTCGTCGGCAAGCGCATGGGCCAGATCCAGGATCGGGCTGTCATCGGCCTGGCGATGGATGCGGTTCAGGATCAGGCGCTGGGACGGGGCCAGCTTCTCGAACACCATCTCGCCCGACTGGCCCACGGGTGCCAACTGCGCGGGATCGCCGAACAGCACCAGCAGGGGGAAGATCTCTCGCAGATCCTCGAACTGCTTTTCGTCCAGCATCGACGCCTCGTCGATCAGGCCGACATCCAGCGCATCCTCGCGCCGTTTCCAGCCGCGGATGAAGTCCGACCCCCGCAGGCCCGCCGCCGCAAGGGCGCCGGGAATGGAAGTGTGTTGCTCATAAAAGGCCTTGGCCCGGTCAAGCGCGGCGTCGGTCATCCCCTCGACGGCAGGGCGGTCGCCGGTGCCGGTCAGCCATTCGGCCAGCTTTTCGTATTCCGGGTCATAGACAGGGGTATAAAGGATGCGGTGGATCGTGGTCGCAGGCACGCCGCGCATCCGCAAGACGAAGGCCGCCTTGTTCGTCGGCGCCAGGATCGCCACGCTGCGCCGGTCCTTGCGGCGGCGGCCCTCGTAATCGCCGCTGACGACCTCGACCCCCGCGTCGCGCAGGGCTTTGGTGATCTGCGACAGAAGCAGCGTCTTGCCAGACCCGGCCTTGCCGATGACCGCCATCACGCGACCCTTGCCGGGCTGCGGAGGCTGCAGTTCCTCGGCGATCAGGTCGATGCCCGATGCGCCAAAGGCCTCGGTCAGGGCATCCCAGGCATCGGCCTGGTCGGGGGACAGGGTGGGGGCGGGGGCGTTCATGACCGGCGTCTTATCCCGCCCGGCCCGAAAAGCGAAGCCGCCTTGTCGGCGGCCCCGCAGCGTTGGGATCAGATCACGCCAAAGGCCAGCATCGGTTCGGCCACGCGCACGAAGCCTGCGATGTTGGCCCCGATCACATAGTCGCCCGGCGCGCCGTATTCCTCGGCCGTGCTGTAGCAGGCGTCGTGGATGTCGCGCATGATCTCGGCCAGCTTGGCCTCGGTCTTCTCGAAGCTCCAGCGGTCGCGCGAGGCGTTCTGCTGCATCTCCAGCGCCGAGGTGGCGACGCCTCCCGCATTGGCGGCCTTGCCGGGGCCAAAGGCGACGCCTGCATCGTGGAAGGCGCGGATCGCCTCGGGGGTCGAAGGCATGTTGGCGCCTTCGCCGACCGCCATGACGCCGTTGCGGATCAGCTTCTTGGCATCCTTGCCGGTCAGTTCGTTCTGCGTGGCCGAAGGCATGGCGACCTGGCAGGGCACGTCCCAGATCACCCCGTCGCCCGACTTCACAAAATAGACGCCGTTGCCCGCCCCCTTCAGGCGCAGGTAATCGGACATGCGGCCGCGCCGGACTTCCTTGATTTCCTTCAACAGCGCCAGGTCGATGCCGCCTTCATCCACGACATAGCCGCTGCTGTCCGAACAGGCGATGACCTTGCCGCCATAGGACTGCACCTTCTCGATCGTGTAGATGGCGACGTTGCCCGAACCGGACACGACCACGGTCTTGCCGTCGAAATCCTCGCCCTTGGTCTGCAGCATGGCGCGGGTGAAATAGGTGTTGCCATAGCCGGTGGCTTCCTTGCGGGCCAGCGAGCCGCCATAGAACAGGCCCTTGCCGGTCAGCACGCCCGCCTCGTAACGGTTGGTCAGGCGCTTGTACTGGCCGAACATATAGCCGATCTCGCGCGCACCGACGCCGATGTCTCCGGCCGGGACGTCGGTGTATTCGCCCAGGTGGCGGTAAAGCTCGGTCATGAAGGACTGGCAGAAGCGCATCACCTCGGCATCGGAGCGGCCCTTGGGGTCGAAGTCCGACCCGCCCTTGCCGCCGCCGATGGGCAGGCCGGTCAGGGCGTTCTTGAAGGTCTGCTCGAAGCCCAGGAACTTGATGATCCCGACATTCACCGACGGGTGGAAGCGCAACCCGCCCTTGTAGGGCCCCATGGCCGAATTGAACTGGACGCGGAAGCCCCGGTTGATCTGCACGCGGTTCTGGTCGTCGGTCCAGGGCACGCGAAAGATGATCTGCCGTTCTGGTTCGCAGATCCGCTCGATCAGCGCGCGGTCGAGGTATTGGGGATGCTTTGCCACCACCCGGCCCAGGCTTTCCAGCACCTCTCGCACGGCCTGGTGAAACTCGGCCTCGCCGGCGTTGCGTCGGACGACCTCGTCATAGATGGGGGTCAGCTTGTCGTCGATCTGGACCATTGGTCTTCCCTTTTTCTTGCCGAAAGCCTGTTAGCCGTCATCTTCGGCAAGTTGAATGGGATTCCGCGAAAGATTTGGGCAAATTGCGTGCTTGATGCGCAATCTTGCCTGCCGGGCGCAACTTTTCCGGCTCGGGCGGCGTGTATAGGGGATCATCATGGGGAACGCGCGATGATCGAACTGTTCTTTGTCACCTGCCTGATCAACGAACCGCAGCGCTGCACCGAACACCGCCTGCTGTTCGAGGAAAGAAACGGCCTCCAGACCTGCATGCTGCAAAGCCAGAATGAACTGGCGCGCTGGGTTCAGGCCCATCCGAACGATCAGGTGAAATCCTGGAAATGCAGCCGGGCCGACGAAACGGATACGGCGATCTGATCGGGGACCGGGAAACCGGACGGCGATTCGGCTCATTCCCCGGCGAATACCAAGAAGTTTCAGAACGATGTTCTTCTTTCACGGCGCAATCACGCCTGGATGAGAATCATGTCCCATTCTTATGGCCCGGAACACGCATCGGGAAACGGAATGGTGAATGTAATGATCGAGTTGTTCTTTGTAAGCTGCCTGTCGGAAGACCCTGCGCGGTGCCAGAACCGCAGCCTGATCTTTGTCGAGACGAACCTGATGGCCTGCATGGTCCACGGTCAGCAGGTCATGGCCGAATGGATCGAAAGCCATCCCAGGGAAACCGTTCAGGAATGGCAGTGCCGCACCGTCGATCGGCGCAAGGCCGAAATCTGACGGCCGAGGGAAGCGCCAATGGAAAAGGGGCCGCATGGATCGCGGCCCCGTCCCGTCCTTCACGGTCAGGCTAGAGGCTGCGCCGGACTTCCAGCGCATCCTCGAAAGTGCGAAGGCCTGTGGTGGGCGCCTGGACCAGCACGGACATGTTGCCCGGCTTGTGCTGGTTCTTGTACATCTTCATGTGGGCCTGCGGGATTTCGGCCCAGGGGAAGACCTCGGACATGCAGGGGTCCAGGCGGCGTTCCAGCATCAGCTTGTTGGCCGCCGACGCCTGCTTGAGGTGGGCGAAGTGCGATCCCTGGATGCGCTTCTGGTGCATCCACAGGTAACGCACATCGAAGGTGCAGTTGAAGCCCGTGGTGCCCGCGCAGATCACCACCATGCCGCCCTTCTTGCAGACGAAGGTGCTGACGGGGAAGGTCGCCTCGCCCGGATGTTCAAAGACGATATCGACGTTGTTGCCCTTGCCGGTGATGTCCCAGATGGCCTTGCCGAACTTGCGGACCTCGTTGAACCACTCCTTGTATTCCGGCGTGTTCACGGTGGGCAACTGGCCCCAGCAGTTGAATTCCTTGCGGTTGATGACGCCCTTGGCACCCAGGCCCATCACGAAGTCGCGCTTGTCTTCTTCGCTGATGACGCCGATGGCATTGCCGCCCGCCGCGTTGATCAACTGGATCGCATAGGATCCAAGTCCCCCCGACGCGCCCCAGACCAGCACGTTCATGCCCGGCTTCAGCTCATGCGGCTCGTGCCCGAACAGCATCCGGTATGCGGTGGCAAGCGTCAGGGTATAGCAGGCCGATTCTTCCCATGTCAGGTGCTTGGGGCGGGGCATCAGCTGCTGGGACTGGACGCGGGTGAACTGGGCAAAGCTGCCGTCCGGCGTCTCGTATCCCCAGATGCGCTGGGTGGGCGAATACATCGGGTCGCCGCCGTTGCATTCCTCGTCGTCGCCGTCGTCCTGGTTGCAATGGATCACGACCTCGTCGCCGACCTTCCAGCGGCGGACCTTGTCGCCCACCGCCCAGACGATCCCCGAGGCATCGGACCCCGCGATGTGATAGGGCTGCTTGTGGACGTCGAACATGCTGATCGGCACGCCCAGGCCCGCCCAGATGCCGTTGTAGTTGACGCCCGCCGCCATCACCAGGACCAGCACCTCGTTGCTGTCGATGCTGGGCGTGTCCACGACCTCAAGCTGCATGGCTTGGTCGGGCTCGCCCTGGCGTTCGCGCCGGATCGCCCAGGCGTGCATTTTGGCGGGCACATGGCCCAGGGGCGGCATCTCGCCGATGTCGTACAGATCCTTCACGGGCGCATCGTAAGGCGCGATCGAAGAGGGGGAGTCGAGGGCCATCAATGTCTCCTGTCATCTGCTGCGGCGCAGAATCGCCGCCTTCTGTCGCCAGTGCTAACGGATCGTCGCGCAAGATTGCAACAACCGACATGCTTACAACGTAATAAAATGTCCTAAAGTTGCATTTTGTGCCGCGATGCGGCGAATTGACGGCGCATATTTGTTTCGGTAACGGTTATTCAGCAGAAATATTGTTGCGAGGCGAAGCATGGCCCAGAAGGACAAACCCTGGCTGTTCCGCACCTATGCGGGCCATTCCACGGCCGCCAAGTCGAATGCGCTTTACCGCACCAACCTGGCCAAGGGGCAGACCGGCCTGTCGGTGGCCTTCGACCTGCCGACGCAGACCGGTTATGACAGCGATCATGTGCTGGCGCGGGGCGAGGTGGGCAAGGTCGGCGTGCCGATCTGCCATCTGGGCGACATGCGGGCGCTGTTCGAGGGCATCCCGCTGGAGCAGATGAACACCTCGATGACGATCAACGCCACCGCCCCCTGGCTGCTGTCGCTGTATATCGCGGTGGCCGAGGAGCAGGGCGCGGATATCGCGGCCTTGCAGGGCACCGTCCAGAACGACCTAATCAAGGAATACCTGTCGCGCGGCACCTATATCTGCCCGCCCAAGCCGTCCCTGGCGATGATCACCGATGTGGCGGCCTATACGCGGGAACACCTGCCCAAGTGGAACCCGATGAACGTCTGTTCCTATCACCTGCAGGAAGCTGGCGCGACGCCGCAGCAGGAACTGGCCTATGCCCTGGCGACCGCCATCGCCGTGCTGGACGACCTGAAAGGCAAGGTTCCGGCCGAGAGCTTCCCCGAGATGGTGGGCCGCATCAGCTTCTTCGTGAACGCGGGCATCCGCTTCGTCACCGAGATGTGCAAGATGCGGGCGTTTACGGAATTGTGGGACGAGATCACGCGCGACCGCTATGGCATCGCCGAGGAAAAATACCGCCGCTTCCGCTATGGCGTGCAGGTCAACAGCCTTGGGCTGACGGAACAGCAGCCGGAAAACAACGTGTATCGCATCCTGCTGGAGATGCTGGCCGTCACGCTGTCGAAGAACGCGCGGGCGCGGGCCGTCCAGCTTCCAGCCTGGAACGAGGCGCTGGGCCTGCCGCGTCCCTGGGACCAGCAATGGTCGCTGCGGATGCAGCAGATCCTGGCCTATGAAACCGACCTGCTGGAATATGGCGACCTGTTCGACGGCAACCCGGTCATCGCCGCCAAGGTCGAGGAGTTGAAGGCGGGCGCGCGCGACGAATTACGCTTGCTGGACGACATGGGCGGGGCGATCGCGGCCATCGACTACATGAAGGCGCGGCTGGTCGAATCGAATGCCGAGCGTCTGGCCCGGATCGAGACGAACGAAACCGTCGTCGTGGGCGTCAATCGCTGGCAGGGGGGCGAGGACTCTCCCCTGACGGCGGGCGATGGCGGGATCATGGTGGTCGATCCGGCGGTGGAACAGGACCAGATCACGCGCTTGCAAGCCTGGCGGCAGGCGCGGGACGAAGGCGCGGTGCAGCTTGCGCTGGGCGCGTTGCGCGACGCGGCAAGGCGGGGCGAGAACGTGATGCCCTGGTCCATCGCCGCCGCCAAGGCCGGGGCCACGACCGGCGAATGGGCGGGCATCATGCGGCAGGTCCATGGCGAATATCGCGGCCCAACCGGCGTGTCATCAAGCCCGTCCAACCGCACCGAGGGGCTGGAGGAGATCCGCGATGCCGTGGATGCCGTCAGCGCGCGCCTGGGGCGGCGGCTGAAATTCGTGGTGGGCAAGCCGGGCCTCGACGGCCATTCCAACGGCGCCGAGCAGATCGCCTTTCGCGCCCGCGACTGCGGCATGGACATCACCTATGAAGGCATCCGCCTGACGCCCGAGCAGATCGTGGCCCGCGCGGCCGAGGAAGACGCCCATGTCATCGGCCTGTCGATCCTGTCGGGCAGCCACCTGCCGCTGATCGAGGACGTGATGGCCCGCATTCGGGCGGCGGGGATGGTCCATGTTCCGGTCATCGTCGGCGGCATCATCCCGGACGAGGATGCGGCACGCCTGCGGGCCATGGGTGTGGCGCGGGTCTATACGCCCAAGGACTTCCAGTTGAACACGATCATGATGGACATCGTGGCGCTGGTGGAGCCCAGCGTCGAGGCGGCGTGACTGCGTCCCGCGAGCGCCGGGGGACTTCGCGTCCCCCAGACCCCCTGCGGGATATTTTCACACAGAAGATGACCGCGAGGCACAAAATGAAAACGCCGCCCGGTTTGGGCGGCGTTTTGCAATTCCATAGGGCAGGGCGATCAGAAGCCCAGGCCTGCGTATTTCGACTTGAACTTCGACACGCGGCCGCCGGTGTCCATCAGCTTGGCCGAGCCGCCGGTCCAGGCCGGGTGCACGGTGGGGTCGATGTCCAGCGTCATGGTCTGGCCTTCCGCGCCCCAGGTCGAGCGCGTCTGGTAGGTGGTGCCATCGGTCATCTTGATCTCGATGGTGTGGTAGTCGGGATGGATGTCTTTTTTCATCGGAAGGATCCTCAGGCTTTCGCGTCGGACAGCGGACGATAGTTGGTTTTCTCGACGATCCGGGCCGATTTGCCGCGACGGTCGCGCAGGTAGTACAGCTTGGCGCGGCGGACCTTGCCGCGGCGCACGACTTCGATCGAGTCGACGTTGGTCGAATACAGCGGGAACACGCGTTCCACGCCTTCGCCGAAGCTGATCTTGCGCACGGTGAAGCTGGCGCTGATGGTGCTGCCGCCCTTGCGGGAAATGCAGACGCCTTCGTACATCTGGACGCGCGAACGCGTGCCTTCCGTCACCTTGTAGCCGACGCGCACGGTGTCGCCGGCCTTGAAATCCGGGATGGTCTTGCCGAGCTGTGCGATCTGCTCGGCTTCGAGTTCTGCGATCAGGTTCATCGCCTGGGTTCCTTGTCATGCTCGCGGTAGCCCCGCGATTGGTCTGATGCGCCCGAGAGCTGTCGGTCCTTTGCCGGGTCCATACGGTTTTCCTCGTATGCCCGCCACAGGTCGGGGCGGCGTTCCTTTGTCAGCCTTTCGGCTTCACCGGCCCTCCAACGATGAATGGCCGCGTGATTGCCCGACAGCAGAACCTCGGGTATCTCGCGGCCTTCCCATTGGGCGGGCTTCGTGAACTGGGGGGCCTCGAGCAGCCCCCTGTTGCCGATGGAAAAGGATTCCTCGGCCAGAGAGTCGTGATTCCCCAGCACGCGCGGTATAAGCCGGACCGTCGCGTCGATCAAGACCTGAGCGGCGATCTCTCCTCCGGTCAGGACATAGTCGCCGATGCTGATTTCCTCGATGCCGTGGGCGTCAAGAACGCGCTGGTCCACGCCCTCGAACCGGCCGCAGATCAGCGTGACACCGTTGCCTTGGGCCAAGTCGCGGGCGCGGGCCTGGTTCAGCGGCTTGCCGCGCGGCGACATGTAGATCACCGGGCGCGGCGGGCCCTGTCGGGCCTCGCGCAGGGCGGCGTCCATCACGTCGGCGCGGATCACCATGCCCGCGCCCCCGCCCGCCGGTGTGTCATCGACATTGCGGTGACGGCCGATGCCGAAGTCCCGCAGGGGAATGGTGCGCAGGTTCCACAATCCCTGCGCCAGCGCCTTGCCGGTCAGCGACAGGCCCAGGATGCCGGGAAAGGCCTCGGGGAACAGGGTGACGATGCTGGCGGTCCAGGCGCCCTGCACCTGCGGCTCCGCCATCAACTCGCGCGGGCGCAGGCTGGGGGTGACGGACAGGCGACCGTGGGATTTGGGGCTGTCACTCATCGCTGGCGGGGGGATCGGCCACGATGCGGCGCGCGGTCAGGTCCACGGTCGGCACCACGGCGCGGGTGAAGGGCAGCAGCAGCACGTCCTTGCCGCCCACGACTTCGAGGATGTCGCCCGCGCCATGGTCGAAGATCGCGCGCACCCGGCCCAGAACGGCGCCGCCGGTATCGACGACCTCCAGCCCGATCAGGTCGGCGTGGTAGAATTCATCGTCGGGCAGCGAGGGCAGGGCGGCTCGCGGCGCCCAGAGTGTGACGCCCTTCAGCGCCTCGGCATCCTCGCGCGTGGCGACGCCCGACAGGCGCGCGCCAAGGCCGCCGGTGACCGGGCGCGTCAGCCGGATGGTGAAGCTGCGCTTGCCGTCCTCGGTCGTCAGAGGGGTGTATTTCGCAATGTCCGAAGGTTCGGCGCAGAAGCTTTTCAGCCGCACTTCGCCTTGGACCCCAAAGGCCCCGGCAATCGCGCCCACGCAGATGCGGTCTTGTGACATACGGCCCCTTTCACAGGGAAAGGGCGGGGTTGCCCCCGCCCGATCGGATCACTCGGCTTCGGCCGGAGCGGCGGCTTTCGCGGCCTTTTCGGCGGCGCGGGCGGTGGCTTTCTTGCCCGGCTCGCCCTTTTTCAGGTTGGCGCGGGTCGATTTCTCACGCACGCCGGCGGCTTCCAGGAAGCGGGCCACGCGGTCGGTCGGCTGAGCGCCGTGGTCCAGCCAATGCTTGGCGCGATCCACGTCCAGCTTGATGCGGTCTTCGCTGTCCTTGGCCAGCAGCGGGTTGTAGGTGCCCAGCTTTTCCAGGAAGCGGCCGTCGCGCGGCATGCGCGAATCGGACACGACGATGGCGTAATGCGGGCGCTTCTTGCTGCCGCCACGGGCCAGACGGATTTTCGTTGCCATTGGGTTTCTCCTTGTAATGGCGGGTTTGGCGGGGATCCCGCCGTCAGGATTGGAAGGTTTCGTGATGCCGGATCACTTCGGCGATCACGAAGTTGAGGAATTTGCGCGCGAATTCCGGGTCGAGGTCGGCCTCGCGCGCGAGGCGTTCCAGCCGTTCGATCTGCTGCGCTTCGCGGGCAGGATCGGACGGCGGAAGATCGTGTTCGGCCTTGAGGCGGCCGACGGATTGGGTGTGCTTGAAGCGTTCGGCCAACGTATAGACCAGGATCGCGTCCAGCCGGTCGATGCTGGCGCGGTGGTCGCGCAACAGGGCCGCGGCGCGGGCGGCGGGATCGGTATGGTCGTCCATCACTTCTTCCCGAACATGCCGGACAGCCCGCCGGGAAGGCCTGCCTTGCCCAACTGCCCACCAAGGCCGCGCGGATCCTGCAGCATCTTCTGCGCCTCGGCCATTTTCGCCGGATCGAAGTTTTCCAGGTCGGGCAGGCCGCCGCCCTTGCCGGTCATGGCACGCATGGCCTGCTTCAGCATCCCGCCCTTGCCCATCTTGCCCAGCTTCTTCATCGTGTCGGCCATCTGCTTCTGCATCTTCAGAAGCTTGTTGAGTTCCGACACCTCCATCCCCGCGCCGGCCGCGATCCGCTTCTTGCGGCTGGCCTGCAGCATGTCGGGATTGGCGCGTTCCTTCTTGGTCATCGAATTGATGAGCGCGATCTGCCGGGCGATGGCCTTGTCGTCCATGCCCGCGGCCTCGGCCTGCTTGGCCATCTTGGCCATGCCGGGCATCATGCCCATGATGGACTGCATCCCGCCCATCTTCTGCATCTGTTCCAACTGGCCCTTGAGGTCGTTCATGTTGAACAGACCCTTCTGGAAGCGCTTCATCATGCGCTCGGCCTGCTCGACCTCCAGCACCTGCTGGGCCTTTTCCACCAGGGCCACGATGTCGCCCATGCCGAGGATCCGGCCCGCGACGCGCTGCGCGTCGAAGGTTTCCAAGGCGTCCATCTTTTCGCCCAGGCCCACGAAGCGGATCGGCTTGCCGGTGATGGCGCGCATCGACAGGGCCGCACCGCCGCGCCCGTCGCCGTCCATCCGGGTCAGCACCACGCCGGATACGCCGACCTTCTGGTCGAATTCTGTCGCGACGTTGACGGCATCCTGGCCGGTCAAACCATCGACGACCAGCAGCGTTTCGCGCGGCTGGGCGATGTCGCGGACGGCCTGAACCTCGTCCATCAGGGCCTGGTCGATATGCAGGCGGCCGGCAGTGTCCAGCATCACCACGTCATAGCCGCCAAGCGCGGCCTGCTGTTTCGCGCGGCTGGCGATCTGCGGGGCGGTCTGGCCCGGCACGATGGGCAGGGTATCGACGCCGATCTGGCTGCCCAGGATCGCCAACTGCTCCATTGCCGCGGGGCGGTTGGTGTCCAGCGACGCCATCAGCACGCGCTTCTTTTCGCGTTCCTTCAGGCGCAGGGCCAGCTTGGCCGTGGTGGTGGTCTTGCCCGAACCCTGCAACCCGACCATCAGGATCGGCGCGGGCGGGTTGTCGATGCGCAGGGCGTCGGGCGCATCCTCGCCCTGCAAAACCTTGATCAGTTCGTCATGGACGATCTTGACGACCTGCTGGCCCGGGGTGATCGACTTGGTGACGGCGGAGCCGGTGGCCTTCGACGTCACTGACTTGACGAAGTTGCGGGCCACCGGCAGCGAGACGTCGGCCTCCAGCAGGGCCACGCGGACCTCGCGCATGGCGGCGGTGACGTCGTCTTCCGTCAGCGCCCCCTGCTTGGTCAGCCGGTCGAAGACGCCGCCCAAACGGTCGGAAAGGTTCTCGAACATCGCCGGGCCTCCTTCGGTCCAAAACAGGTTTGCCCCCGTGGGCGCAACGCGCTGACGGAGGGCGATCCCCGCGACAGACGGGGACCGGAAGGTCAATCCTTCCGGGAATCTGGGGGCTGATACGAAAAAACGGCCCGCGAGTCAACGCAGGCCGTGATACTTGTTACAAGGGAAGATTCAGGCCGCCAGCTTTTCCAGCGCGTCCTGCGCGCGGGCCAGGCCAGCCTCGCGGTCCATCGCCAGGCGGTCGGCCGCGACGAAGTCCACGTCGGTGATGCCGAGGAAGCCCAGCATGAAGCGGATATAGCCCGAGGCATGGTCCAGGTCCGACCCCATGGGCGTGCCCGCCGCGCTATAGGCGATGATGGCGCGCTTGCCCGTCAGCAGGCCTTCGGGGCCTTCGGCGGTATAGCGGAAGGATTTTCCGGCGCGCGCGATCTGGTCCAGCCAGTTCTTCAACTGCGCGGGCAGGTTGAAGTTATAGACCGGCAGCCCGATCACCAGCACGTCGGCGGCCTGGACCTCGGCCAGATAGGCGTCCGAGATCGCGATCAGGCGCTGCTGCTCGGGCGTCGGGCTTTCGGGGGCCATGCGGACGGCTTCGAACCAGGCGCTGTCGATGGCCGGAACGCCGTCGTTCAGGTCGCGATGGGTCACCGTCGCGTCCGGGTTGGATGCGGTCAGCTTGGCGACAATGTCGGCCGTCAGCTTGCGCGAGACCGAGGCGTCGCCCGTGATGGCGCTGTCGATATGCAGGATGTTCATCGGAATGTCCGTTCAGGTTCAGGAATGGTGCGCTGATGTTGATTTAGGGCTAGGCTCGAACGGGGGAAATGGTGATAAACGCGCAATATCTGTGCGGAGATGCACATGACGATTGACAGTTGGGACGATCTTCGCATCGCGCTGGCCGTGGCGCGCAGCGGCACCGTCAGCGGCGCGGCCGAGGCCCTGGGTGTCCACCACGCCACCGTCATCCGCCGCATCGACGGGCTGGAAGCACAGCTTGGCGTCAAGCTGTTCCAGCGGCATCCCCGGGGCTATGCCCTGACCGAGGCAGGTCAGGCGATGCTGAAGGTCGCGGGCGACGCGGATGAACGCTTTGCCCAGTTGACCGCGCAGATCGCGGGCGGCGGCGACCGGATCGAGGGGGAACTGGTCGTGACCTCGCTTCCCGAACTGGCGGATGTGGTCATGCCCCGGCTGATCCGCCTGATGCGCCAGCATCCGGGATTGAGGGTGAACTATCTGACCGACGTGCGCCTGTTCCGCCTGGACGCGGGCGAAGCGCATGTCGCGATTCGCGCGGGCAGCCAGCCGACGGAACCGGACTATGTCGTTCGTCCGATGGGCACGCTGCGCCATCCGGTCTATGCCGCGCCCGCCTATGTTGCGCTGCATGGAGAGGTGGCGGGCATCGACGGGCATCGCCTGGCCCTGATGGGGCCGCAGGCCCGCAATGCGCCGCTGATGCGGTGGTTGCAGGACCGGGTGGACCCCCGGCAGATCGTCATCACCGCCAATGACGAATCCGCACGCGAAGCCGTGATCCGCGCGGGCCTTGCGATTGGCCCCCTGTCGCCGTCCCGCGCCGAGGGCCTGGTCGAGGTGATGGCCCTGCCCGAATGGGAATCGCGGCTGTGGCTGGTCACGCATGTCGATCTGCACCGCACGCCCAAGGTGCAGGCTGCCGTGGCGGCCCTGCGCGACGCATGACCCCTTCACAGTGTGTAAGCCGCAGGCCAAGGTGGCCGCATCGGAGGAACCCCATGACCCATTCCATCAGCCGCTTTGCCGTGCCCGACCTTGAAACCCTGCCCCAGGACATGCAGGACGCCATCGCCAAGGTGGCCGAGAAGTCGGGCTTCGTGCCCAATGTCTTCCTGGCCCTGGCGCACCGTCCCGACGAGTTCCGCGCCTTTTTCGCCTATCACCAGGCGCTGATGGACAAGGACATCGGCCTGACCAAGGCGGAACGGGAAATGATCGTGGTCGCGGTCAGCGGCATCAACAACTGCCAGTATTGCGTGGTGGCCCACGGCGCGATCCTGCGCATCCGTGCCAAGAACCCGCTGATCGCCGACCAGGTGGCGATCAACTGGCGCAAGGCGGATCTGACGGATCGTCAGCGGGCGATGCTGGCCTATGCCGAAAAGGTGACTGTCGCGGCCCACCAGATCGGCGATGCCGACCACCAGGCGCTGCGCGATGCAGGATTCGACGCCGACGAAATCTGGGACATCGGCGCCATCGCGGCTTTCTTCGGCATGTCGAACCGCATGGCCAATGCAGGCGATTTCCGCGCAAACAATGAATTCTACATGCTGGGCCGCGCGTGAACCGCACCGAGGCCCTGCGCGGCCATGCGGCCATGCTGCTGTTCTCGGCCCTGGTCGCCGGATCGTTTTCGCTGGGCGTCAGGGCCGCTAACCTGATCGACCCGGCGGCGATCACGGTCGCGCGCTTCGTCATCGCCGCAGGCGTGCTGGCGGGGATCGCGCTGGCGATCCCGGGGCGAGGCCGCCCGCGCGCCCTGATCGAGGCGCCGTGGCGTTACCTTCTGCTGGGCGGCGCCTTTGCGGGCTATTTCGTCCTGATGTTCGAAGGGTTGAAGACCGCCCCCGCGGTCGCGGCAAGCGCGGTCTTCACGCTGACGCCGATCATGGCGGCGGGGTTTGGCTGGCTTCTGCTGAACCAGCGGATGACTGGGCATCTTGCGCTTGCCCTGGCGCTGGGCGGGGCAGGGGCGCTGTGGGTGATCTTTCGCGGCGACCCGGCGGCGCTGATGCGGCTGGAAATCGGCCGGGGCGAGGCGATCTATTTCATCGGTTGCGCGCTGCACGCCCTTTATGCGGCTCTGGTCCGCAGGCTCAGCCGGAACGAAGGGCCGCTGATTTCCAGTCTTGGGACATTGGTGGCGGGCGGCATCCTGACCGCGGTGTGGGGCTGGGACGCGCTGGTCTCGACGGACTGGGGACAGCTTCCCGCGATCGTCTGGATCACGATCTTCTATGTCGCTGTCTTCGCCAGCGCCTTTACCACGCTGCTGGTCCAATACGCGGCGATGCGCCTGCCCGCCGCAAAGGTCATGGCCTATACCTATCTGACGCCGCTGTGGGTGATCGGGCTGGAAGCCGCGCTGGGACAGGGAATGCCCGGCGCCGTGATGCTGCCCGGCATCCTGGCCACGGTGGGTGCCCTGGCCTTGCTGTTGAAGACCGACGAGCCTGCCGTCAGGACATCGCTGCGCTGATGCGCGCCCAAAGGCCGGTGGCGGGCCTTGGCGCAACCGCGTGCCCTGTCAGAACGCGGCCCCCGGCCTCGATGCTGACGCGGCCGTCGCGCAGGCGGCGGACGATCGGTCCCTGGGCCTGCTGGCGCGCACCGATGGCGATGGTGGCGTAATCCGATGCCCGGCGATGCGCCGGAAGATCGTCCTGCCAAAGCGCGGCGGGGCTGACAACGGCGGTGGGGACGGACAGGGCAAGGCCGGTGATGAAATTCGGGGTCATGGCGGGTTCTCCCTTTCCCGTGCTTGGCTTGAGGACATTACGACAGAAGCGGCCCTTTCCTGCAAGAAAAATCTACCATGATGGTCGTGATTGTTTTGCCCGTCGGAACATGGCGATAAGGGCAGGCGCGGCATTGTGGCATCAGCCGGGCGGCGTTCTGTCCAGGATCCTTTCCTTCGCAGGGCCGCCCCGCTAGGGTCCGCGCGACAAGGGACCGACAAGGGGCGGCTTCGTGGCGCATATCATCGTTGTGGGCAACGAAAAGGGTGGTTCGGGCAAGTCCACCACCTCGATGCATGTGGCGACGGCGCTTGTCCGAATGGGCCACCGTGTCGGGGGACTGGATCTGGACGTGCGCCAGCGCAGCTTTGCCCGTTACCTGGAAAACCGCGCCCATTTCCTGCAGCGCGAGGGGCTGGATCTGCCCATGCCCGTGATCGGCACCATGGGCGAGGGCGGCGACCCGCTGACGCCCGCGCTGACCGAATTGGAGAAGTCCTGCGATTTCATCCTGCTGGACTGTCCCGGTTCGCACACGAAGCTGAGCCAGATGGCCCATACCCTTGCCGATACGCTGATCACGCCGATGAACGACAGCTTCGTCGATTTCGACCTGCTGGCGCGCCTGTCGCCCGAGGGCAAGATCCTCGGCCCCTCGATCTATGCGGAAATGGTCTGGGCGGCGCGGCAGATGCGGGCGCAGGCTGGTGCGGGTCCGATCGACTGGCTGGTGCTGCGCAACCGCCTTGGCACGCAGCAGATGCACAACAAGCGCAAGGTCGGCGGGGCGTTGCAGACGCTGTCCAAGCGCATCGGGTTCCGCGTGGCGCCGGGCTTTTCGGAACGCGTCATCTTCCGCGAACTTTTCCCGCGCGGGCTGACGCTGCTGGACCTGAAGGATATCGGCACCGAACAGTTGTCGATGTCCAACATCGCCGCGCGGCAGGAACTGCGCGACCTGCTTGCGGAACTGAACCTGCCCGGCGTCACGGTCAACTTCTAGGCAGCATCGCGCAGGCGCGTTGTTGCCGGCCTGATGAACACCTATCTTGCCGGCAGATCATCATGGCAGTCTGTCTCATGCGCGTTGCTTTCGCCTTTTTTCTTGCAATGGCCTTGCCGCTGTCCGCATCGGCCAACGAGGCCGCAACCGCATCCGAGGCGCCGGCGCGTGTCGCACCCGCCGTGACCGTCGAAGCCGCCTCGCAGGCCGAGGTTCAGGCCCGCGTGCCGGTATCGGGCAGCATCGTCGCGCGGCAACTGGTGCAGGTCTTTCCCCAGGTATCCGGGCCGGAAATCACCGAAATCCTGGTCGAGGCGGGCGACAGCGTGACCAAGGGCCAGGTTCTGGCCCGGCTGTCCACCGACACGCTGTCGGCGCAACTGGAACAGGCGCGCGCGGAATATCTGCGGGCCGAAGCCAGCGTGGGGCAGGCGCAAAGCACCATCGACAGCGCCGATGCCCTGCTGACGCAAGCGCAGTCGATCCTGGAACGGGTGCGCCAGTTGCGTCAGGGGGGCACCGCATCCCAATCCGCCCTGGATGACGCCATCGCCGCCGAGGCGAATGCCCGCGCCCAGGCGGCGTCGGCGGCCGATGGGCTGGCGGTCGCCCGTGCCGCCCTGGCCCAGGCCGAGGCTTCGCGGCGGATTGCGGAACTGAACCTTGACCGGGCCACCATCACCGCGCCCGTGGCCGGAGTGGTGGTGACGCGCAACGCTGAACTGGGCGCCTTGGCCGGCGGGGGCGGGGATGCGCTGTTCGTCCTGCTGGCGGATGGCGCGGTCGAGATGTCGGCCGAGGTGATCGAAACCGCGCTTGGCCGCCTGAAGGTGGGCGATCCCGCCGAAATCACCGTGGCGGGCGTGGGGACGGTGGCCGGGACGGTGAGGCTGGTCCCGGCCTCGGTCGATCCGGTGACGCGGCTGGGCATCATGCGGATCGCGCTGGATGACGGCACGGCCATCCGCATCGGCCAGTTTGCCAGCGGCTGGGTCATCACCGACCGACGGCAGGCGGTGACGGTTCCGGCCTCGGCGGTTCTGGCGGATGACAGCGGCGAACGTGTGCAGGTCGTCAAGGACAGCATGGTCGAAACGCGCCCCATCCGCGCGGGCCTGCTGTGGGATGGGCGGCGCGAAATCATCGAGGGACTGGCGCAAGGCGAACAGGTGATCGCCCGGTCCGGCGCCTTCTTCCGCACTGGCGACCAGGTCCGCCCGGTGGCCGCCGAAGGGGACCGGCCATGAACTTCGCGACCCTGTCGATCCGCCATCCGGTCCCGCCCGTCGCGATCTTCCTGGTCCTGCTGATCGTCGGTCTTTACAGCTTCAACCGCCTGCCTGTGACGGCAATGCCCAACATCGACCTGCCCTTGGTGCAGGTCACCATCAACCAGCCCGGCGCGGCGCCGTCCGAACTGACCAGCCAGGTTCTGCAGCCGGTCGAGGACAGCATCGCATCCGTGACCGGCGTGCGCCACATCACCTCGACCGCGACGGACAGCGCCGCCGTGATCGTGGTCGAGTTCGAGCTGGAAACGAACAGCGACCGGGCCGTCAACGATATCAAGGACGCGGTGTCGAACGTCCGCCAGCAATTGCCCGAAAGCATCAACGAACCATTGGTGCAGCGGCTGGACGTCACGGGGATGCCGATCCTGACCTATGCGGTCAGCGACCCGACCCAGTCGCTTGAATCCTTGTCGAAGTTCGTGGACGACGTGATCGGGCGCGAGTTGTCCACCGTGGACGGCGTCGGCAAGACCAGCCGCATCGGCGGCGCCGCGCGGGAAATCAAGGTCGAACTGGATCCCGACCGGCTGCTGGCCCACGGGCTGACGGCGGCCGACGTGTCGAACCAGCTTCGCGCCCGCAACATCGACCTGGGCGGCGGGCGCGGCGATCTGGCGGGGCGCGAATATTCGATCCGCACCCTGGGCGCGGCGGACAGCGTCGAACAGCTTGCCGCGGCGCCGATCAGCATCGCGGACGGGCGCACGATCCGGCTGGACCAGCTGGGCCAGGTGATCGACGGCCCGGCCGAGGAACGCAGCTTCGCCCTGCTGGACGGCCAGCCGGTCGTGGCCTTCGGCATCTATCGCACCACGGGCGCCTCGGACCTGGGGGCGGGGAACGCGGCCAAGGAACGGCTGGCGCAGATCGCCGACCGCTATCCCAATATCCGCATCAGCCTGATCGACGACGCGACCACCTATACCGAGGCCAGCTACAAAAGCGCGATGCACACGCTGTACGAAGGCGCGGCCTTGGCGGTGATCGTGGTTTTCCTGTTCCTGCGCAACTGGCGCGCCACCCTTGTCGCGGCCGTGGCGCTGCCCCTGTCGATCATCCCGACCTTTTTCGTGATGCACTGGCTGGGCTTCACGCTGAACGGCATCAGCCTGCTGGGCATCACGCTGGTCACCGGCATCCTGGTCGATGACGCCATCGTCGAGATCGAGAACATCGTCCGCCATATCGGCATGGGCGTGCCCCCATACGAGGCCAGCGAGGAAGCCGCCAACGAGATCGGCCTGACGGTGATCGCGATCAGCTTCTCGATCGTCGCGGTCTTTGCGCCGGTCAGCTTCATGGGCGGGATTCCGGGGCAGTATTTCAAGCAGTTCGGGCTGACGGTGGCGGTCTCGGTCCTGTTTTCGCTGCTGGTGGCGCGGATCATCACGCCGATGATGGCCGCCTATCTGATGCGCGGCACCGTCCACGGGACCGAGGCAAGCGACGGCTTCGTCATGCGCGCCCTGATGCGCGTCGTCGGCTGGACCATGCGCCATCGCGGGTTGACGCTGCTGACCGGGGTGGGGATCTTCGCGGGCTCCATCTATTCCGCGACGCTTCTGCCGACCGAGTTCATCCCCGCATCCGACATCGGCCGCAGCCAGATCCAGGTCGAACTGCCCCCCGGCGCGACCATCAACGACACCGAGGACGCCGCCCGCCGCCTGTCCGCGCAGATCGACGAGGTGCCCGAGGTGCAGTCGGTCTTTGTCTATAGCGACGGGTCCGACGTGACCGAGGCGCGGGTCATGATCAACTATGGCAAGAAGGAAACGCGAGAACGGTCGCAATTCGTCCTGGAGGAGGATCTGAAGCAGCGCCTGTCCGGCACCGCCGACATGCGCATCAACTTCCAGAACGAGAACGGCCAGAACGACCTGACCATCAATGTCCTTGGCTCCACCGAAGACGGCGCGGCCTTGGCGGCCGAACGGCTGGCAACGGCGATGGCAGAGCTTCCCTCGCTTGAGAACGTGACGACCACGGCCCGCCTGCAACGGCCCGAGATCCAGATCACGCCGCGCGCGGATGTGGCGGCGCAGCTTGGCGTCTCGGCCAGCGACATGGCGACGACGCTGCGCGTGGCGACGCTGGGCGATGTCGAGGCGAACCTGGCCAAGTTCAACGCGGGCGACGAACAGATCCCCATCGTCGTGCGCCTGAACGCAGACGCCCGGGCCGACCTGGTGACGGTGCAGAACCTGCGGGTCAATTCCTCGGCGGGGCAGGTGCCGCTGGGGGCCGTGGCCGACGTCACCCTGTCGGCCGGCGCGACCGAGATCGGGCGCTATGACCGGCAGTTCCAGACCACTGTCAGCGCCAACCTGGCCGACGGGCAGTTGCTGGGCCCCGTCAGCGCCCAGGTCGCCGAGTTGCAGGCCCGGATCGAACTGCCCCCCGGCACCCGCATCCAACCCTCTGGCGATGCCGAGATCATGGGCGAGGTCTTCGGGGCCTTCGGCACGGCGATGGGGGCGGGCGTGCTGCTGGTCTATGTCGTGCTGGTGCTGCTGTTCCACAACTTCATCACGCCGGTCTCGATCCTGTTGTCGCTGCCCTTGGCGATCGGCGGGGCGATTCTGGCGCTGTTCGTGACCGGCCACTCGATCAGCATGGCGGTGGTGATCGGTTTCCTGATGCTGATGGGGATCGTCACCAAGAACTCGATCATGCTGGTGGAATTTGCGCTGACGGCAATCGAGCGTGGGGTGGCCAAAAAGGACGCGATTTTGGATGCGGTCCACAAGCGCGCGCGCCCCATCGTCATGACCACCATCGCCATGAGCGCGGGGATGATCCCCTCGGCCCTGGCGACGGGCGAGGGGGGCGAGTTCCGCGCGCCCATGGCCATCGCGGTGATCGGCGGGCTGCTGTTGTCCACCGTCCTGTCGCTGCTGTTCGTGCCCGCGCTGTTTTCCCTGATCCATGGGGGACAGGGGCGGCTGACCGGCTGGGTCGCCCAGCGCGTCGGCGTCAACCGGCCCCGTCAACCGGCGGAGTAAGGGAACTTCGCACCGGACCTTGCATTGGGTGGGCTGACACGAAAGGAGGCCAATCATGGCAAAGGTTCTGATCATGGCATCGGACGGGTTCGAGCAGTCGGAACTGTTCGTGCCGCTGGAAAAGCTGAAGGATGCGGGCCATCAGGTCGATATCGCCGCCCCCGAGGCGGGCGAGATCAAGGCCTGGGACAAGGATGACTGGGGCAAGTCGGTGACCGCCAACAAGGCGATCACGGACGTCGGCGCGGGGGATTACGACATCCTGGTCCTGCCCGGCGGCGTCATCAACCCGGACAACCTGCGCACGGACCAGTCGGCCATCGCCCTGATCCGCAGCTTTGCCGATGCGGAAAAGCCGGTCGCCGCGATCTGCCATGCCCCCTGGCTTCTGGCCGAGGCGGGGCTGGCCAAGGGCAAGCGCCTGACCAGCTATGAATCGATCCGCACCGACATGAAGAACGCCGGCGCCGAGGTGGTGGACGAGAAGGTGGTGGTGGACGGCGGCATCATCACCAGCCGCAAGCCGGACGACCTGGACGCCTTTGTCAGCGCCATCGAGGACGCGCTGCGCTGATTGCGTCCCGCGGTGGCCGGGGGCGCTTCGCCCCCCGGACCCCCCGAGGATATTTATGCACAGAAGAAAGATGGGGCGCTTCCCAGGCGCCCCTTTCGTTTTTCCTGAACTGTCTCAGGCCAGCATTCCCATCGGGTTTTCCAGATGGGTGACGATGGCTTCCAGAAGCTGCGCCCCCAGGGCGCCGTCGATGACCCGGTGATCGACGGACAGCGTCATGGACATGACGTTGCGGACCACGACCTCTCCCTTTTCCACGACGGGGGTCTGGATGCCCGCGCCGACGGCGAGGATCGCCCCGTGCGGCGGGTTGATGACCGCATCGAAATTCTCGATCCCGAACATGCCGAGATTCGAGATCGCGAAGCTGCCGCCCTGGTATTCGTGCGGGGCGAGCTTCTTCGACTTGGCGCGGCTGGCGAGGTCCTTCATTTCCGCAGACAGGGCGGAAAGCGTCTTCTGATGCGCGTCCTTCAGGACCGGGGTGAACAGCCCGCCTTCGATGGCGACGGCGACCGCCACGTCCGAGGGCTTCAGCTTCAGGATCCGGTCGCCCGCCCAGACGGCATTGGCATCGGGCACCTGTTGCAGGGCCAGGGCGCAGGCCTTGATGACGAAGTCGTTGACCGACAGCTTCACGCCGCGCGATTCAAGCTGCTTGTTCAGCATGGCGCGGAATTCCATCAGCGCATCCAGCTTGGCCGACCGGCGCAGATAGAAATGCGGGATGGTCTGCTTGGCCTCGGACAAGCGCGCGGCGATGGTGCGGCGCATGCCGTCCAGCGGCACCTCGGTCGTCTCGCGGTCCGCGTACATCTTGAGGATCGCGTCGGCCGAGGGGCCTTTCGGCGCCTGCGCGGCGGCGGGGGCAGGGGCGGCGGCTGCCGGTGCGCCAGCGGGGCTTGCGGCGGGCTTGGCCGCGCCGGGCTTCGCGCCTTCGACATCGGCCTTGACGATGCGGCCACGAGGGCCGGTGCCGGTGATGCCGGAAAGGTCGATGCCCTTTTCGGCGGCGATGCGGCGGGCAAGGGGCGAGGCGAAGATGCGGTTTCCGCCCTCGGCCTTGGCGGGCGCGGCCTTCGCCGCACCGGCGTCACCGGCCACGGGCGCGCCGATGGGGCCGCCATAGCCCTTTTCGGCGGCAGCCTTTTCCTCGGCGGCGGGGGCTGCGGTCGCAGGCGCAGCCTTGGCAGGTACCGAAGCGGCGGCCGAGGCATCCTCGCCTTCCTCCAGCAGCACGGCGATGGGGGTGTTGACCTTCACCCCCGCGCTGCCTTCGGCCACCAGCAGCTTGCCGATGGTGCCTTCATCGACGGCCTCGAATTCCATCGTGGC
>NZ_NWMQ01000050.1:0-20553 GCF_002901215.1 Paracoccus sp. SY
TAGATTGAGTGCAACAGGCTCTAATCGGCATGGCGAGGCGACAGGCCTTCTCTATGCGGTATTGCAGAACCGCCTGATTAATTTCGCTTTCGTTGGCGTCATGTGCACTTGCCATTCCATAACACCCGTAATCCCCGGAGGCTGCTGTAGAGACCGTTTAGAATTGTCGCGAACTGGCAAAGTTGATTTGTCGCCCTTGCCTTGCTGCCGGAACCTTGCGCACAGGATGTGACACAAGGGCATCGGCATGGGACTTCTCCTGATGAGCGAACGCGAGCTTCAAGGGATCGAGGTTTTGGCGCATGTTCTGGACGGCAGCTTGCGCTCAGCGACAGCTGCCAGCCTGCTTGGCCTCAGTCAGCGGCAGGTGCAACGCCTGCTCGGCAAGGTGCGGGACGAAGGCGCCATGGCGGTAGGCCACAAGCTGCGCGGCTGACCCTCGAACAACCGCATCAGCGCTCTCAAGCGCGACTACATCCTGTCCCTGATCCGCAGCGATTATCCCGACTTCGGGCCGACGCTGGCGGCCGAGAAGCTGGCCGAGCGGTATGGCATCCGCGTCTCATCCGAGAGCCTGCGGCAATGGATGATGGCGGCCGGGCTTTGGCACATCCGTGTGCAGCGGCACCGCATCCACCAGCCACGGCTGCGCCGGCAGAGCTTTTGGCGAGTTGATCCGGATCGACGGCTCGGATCATCGCTGGTTTGAAAAATGAAGTAGTGTCTGCCAGCGGTTCGAGGGCGCTGGCCAATGGCCTCGCCTGCCGCTGGTCAACATCGAGACTGCCTGGAAAGCGCAACTAAACCTTCGCCTCTTCCGTTCAGCAGGATGTGGAACTGGATCTTGCAGAACGCCGCCGTCGTGCAGGCCATTGTCGGGCTGATCACGGCCGCAGTCTGGATCACCTATCTTCATGTCTTTGTGGAAAGCATGAGGCGAGGGCGCAGAAGCGAGATCCTCATCACCCTTGGTGGTGATCGCGGCCTTTCCGGGCGGATGCTGGTCAGCAATCTCGGACTGGAGCCGATCTATGTCCTCGACATCATGCTGACCGTTCACGCGAAGTCCGGCCGCAGGAGCCTGTCGGTCGCGGACCGGACAGAAATCGACCCATCCGAGCAGACCAGCACGGATCGCGCAACCCTTCAGCAGCCCTTGAAAAGCGGCGAATATGTCGAGATCGGCACAATCGACATCCTGCTGGACCGGGCCTCGCGGCGGTTCCGGACCGCCAGGCAGGACCCCGATCTGGCCTGCATCGAGGTCACAGTGGCAGCGGTCACGGCGGCAGCCTCGGGGATCGTTGCCGCGCGTAGGGTCTTCGATGTCGAGCATTCTAAGGACGGGTTGACCCTCAGGCCGAAGACCCTTTATGCCGAACAAATCCGTAACCGGCGAGGCCGGCAGAGGATCGAACGCCAGCTTGCGGATACCTTGTGATGAAGCGGTATCCTTATGGAAACCTGAAGCGCCGGCTTTCTCCCTGTTGCGTGACTGCGGGCAAGTCGGGTCACGGTAGAAGGACAGGATGTTGACCAAGAAGCCCGATGTTCCCCTTGATCCCGCGGCGCCTGATGCGATCCCTGCTCCCGAGGGCGCAACCCAGGTCATCGATACCGATTACGAGATCGGCCAGGACAACATCAACTATCGCCGCCGGTTCGTCTTCGAGCTGGATATCCACAACGTCGTGTTCAGTGTCTCGGCCATTGGCGTGGTCGCCTTCACCTTGCTGACGCTGATGTTCCAGAACACGCTCGACCCGCTTTTTTCGGGGCTGAGGGACTTCCTGACCTCCAGCCTAGACTGGTTCTTCATCGTCGTCGCCAACATCTTCGTCCTGCTGTGCTTCGCGCTGATCGTGCTGCCGCTTGGCCGGATCAGGCTGGGCGGGCCGGATGCGACGCCGGACTACAGCTATGCCTCGTGGTTCTCGATGCTGTTCGCGGCGGGCATGGGCATCGGGCTGATGTTCTATGGCGTGTCCGAGCCCTTGGGCAACTTCACCGCCGCCTTCCAAGGCCCGGAGGTCGGGTCGGACGGGACGCGGACCGACTGGGCCCCGCTGCAGGGCGTGCCGGGAGATGCCGAAGGAGCCAGGCGGCTTGCCATGGCCGCCACCATCTTCCACTGGGCGCTTCATCCATGGGCCATCTATGCCGTGGTGGCCCTGTCGTTGGCTTTGTTTTCCTTCAACAAGGGTCTTCCAATGACCCTGCGGTCGATCTTCTATCCGATCTTCGGTGAGCGGGTCTGGGGATGGCCCGGACACCTGATCGACATCCTTGCGGTCTTCGCCACCATCTTCGGGCTTTCCACCTCGCTGGGCATCGGGGCCCAGCAGGCAAGTGCGGGTCTGAACTTCCTGTTTGGGCTGCCGGCGACCAGGGGGGCGATGATCTTCTTGATCATCATCATCACCGCGATCGCGACAGCCTCGGTCGTGGCTGGGATGGATAAGGGCGTGAAGCGGTTGTCCGAGATCAACATGGGCCTTGCCTTCCTGCTGCTGGTCTTTGTCATCGCCACCGGCCCGACGACGCAGATCGCCACGGGCTTCTTCAAGAACCTTTTGGCCTATGTCGAATACCTGCCCGCCTTGTCCAATCCCGTCGGGCGCGACGACGACAACTTTCGCCAAGGCTGGACCGCCTTCTACTGGGCCTGGTGGATCAGTTGGTCGCCCTTCGTCGGCATGTTCATCGCCCGTGTCAGCCGCGGCCGCACTGTACGGGAGTTCGTGATCGCGGTCCTGCTGATTCCGTCCATCGTATCAACCCTGTGGATGACCGCGCTTGGCGGCACCGCAATCAGCCAGGTGGTGAACCAGGGCCTGACCTCGGTGCAGGATGCGGCGCTCGAACTGCAACTGTTCGAGATGCTGTCCCACCTGCCGCTGACGGGGATCACGTCGCTCTTGGGGATCGTGCTGGTTATCGTGTTCTTCGTCACTTCATCCGACTCAGGCTCCCTGGTGATCGACACGATCAGCGCGGGGGGAAAGATCAACGCACCCGCTCCGCAGCGCGTCTTCTGGGCTACCTTTGAGGGCCTGATTGCCATTGCCCTTCTGCTTGGCGGAGGGCTGGCCGCGCTGCAGGCCATGGCGGTATCGACCGGGTTTCCCTTTGCGATCGTCTTGGTAGGGGCGTGCTTTGCCCTTCTCAAGGGACTGATGGCAGAGCCACGATAGGAATACCGGCCCAGCCACGAAGGTGGGAATGTCGGAGAAGCCGTCATGCCTGTAAGCGAGCCTGCGAGGCGCGTCCCGCTTTACAAGCGTGATCCCGGACGCACATTCCAAGGCTTCAGGCAGCCCCTGATCGCTTCGGCAAAATCGACATAGGTTTCTCCTCGCTGCGCCGACTTGCGCCAGGCCATGCAGATGTTCCGCGTTGGCGCGGGATCGCTCAGGGGGACGGCTACCACCAGTTCCTCGCGCATGACCTCAGAGCGGACGTAAAGGGCCGGCAGCAGGGCGATGCCCATGCCGGCGGCGACCATCTGACGCAGCGTGTCGAGGGTTGTGCCGACGTAATCGCTTGCCTCGATCGCGCCAACCTCGCGGCAAAGGCGTGCGATGTCATCGCTCGGTCCCTCGCGACGTTCCATGGTCAGGATGGTCTCGCCCGCCAGATCCTGCGGCCTGACCGACTTGCGGCAGGCCAGCGGATGATCCTGCGGAACCACAAGGTGCAAAGGCTCGGTCACCAGCACGGAAGAGGCAAAGTCATCGCGCACCGGTACCTCAGGCAGAAGGATCACGTCATACTGGCCGTCAGCCAGGTGGTCCTGCAGCTGTTCCGGCTTTTCCTCGCGCACATGGATGCGGGTTTGGGGGAAGGTCTGGCGCAGCGTCGGCATCGCTATGGACAGGACATAGGCTCCCACTGTGTGGACCACGCCCATGCGCAGCAGGCTCTGCATCGCGCGGGGGTCTTCGCGCCGGGCAATGTCGCGGATGTCGTCGATCTCGGCCGCGATGGTACGGGCCCGGCGGGCGATCTCGGCCCCTACTGGGGTGAGAAGGACGCGAGCCCGCGTGCGTTCCACCAGCCGGGTCCCCAGCCGCGCTTCCAATTCTTTCAGCTGGATGCTGAGGGTGGGTTGCGTGACGTGGCACTGCTCGGCAGCACGGCTGAAGTTCAGTGTGTCAGCCACCGCCAGCAGGTATCGAAGCTGCTGCAAGGTCGGCATTTCGACTCCTTATAGAGTGCGGCTATGTAACGTCGCTTCATTATCAATTTCTATATCATGGAGGGTCTGTGATTAAAATCCGGGGCAATTAAACAGCCTCAGGACTTTCCATGACTCAGCACGCGACTACTGGCGCGGGGCGGCTATACGGCTATGCGGCATCGGGATTGGCCGCGCTGATCTTCGTCGCCTTTGCGGCGATGGCCCCCGGCGTGGTCGGGGGTCAGCCTGTTCTGGCAGACTGGCCCTGGGCGCCATCGCTGAACATCTCGCTTGCCTTCATGCTGGACGGGCTGTCGCTGATCTTCGGTCTGCTGATCAGCGGCATCGGCTCGCTGATCTTTCTCTATGCCACTGGGTATATGGGCGATCACCCCCGTTTCGGCCGCTTCGTGCTGTTCCTGTTCGCCTTCATGATCTCGATGCTGGGACTTGTGATGGCGCGCGACCTGATCACCCTGTTTCTGTTCTGGGAACTGACCAGCATCACCTCATACCTGCTGATCGGCTTTGACCACGACAATCCCCGCGCCCGGCGCAATGCTTTGCAGGCGATGCTGATCACGGCCAGTGGCGGGCTGGCGCTGCTGGCAGGTTTCATCCTGATGGGCACAGCGGCTGGCGGATACGATCTGGCGCATATCTTGGCAGGGCAGGGGCTGCAGGAGCATCCTCTTTACGGACCGATCCTGGTGCTGGTGCTGCTGGGCGCCTTCACCAAGTCGGCACAGTTTCCCTTTCATGTCTGGTTGCCCAATGCGATGGCCGCGCCGACACCGGTATCGGCCTTCCTGCATTCCGCGACGATGGTGAAGGCCGGGGTCTATCTGCTGGCGCGGCTGCACCCGACCTTGGGGGGCACCCCGTCCTGGACCGTGACGCTGACAGCTGCGGGGGCAGTGACGGCCATTCTCGCTTCGGTTCTGGCGATGCGGCAAGGCGATCTGAAGCAGGCGCTTGCCTATACCACGCTGATGGCCCTGGGCATGATCACGATGCTTCTGGCCGGTTCGCATCCCTATGCACTGACGGCGGCAGTGACCTTTCTGATCGTTCATTCGCTCTACAAGGCCAGCCTCTTCATGGTCGTGGGCGCAATCGACCACGGCACCGGCACGCGAGAGGTCGCTCAGTTGCGCGGCTTGGGCCGGGCGATGCCAGTGACGGCTGTGGCGGCCTTTCTGGCCTGTGCCTCGATGGCGGGGTTGCCGCCGATGATCGGATGGATCGGCAAGGAACTGATCTATGCGGGTGGTGCGACGATGACCGGCGCTCCCTTGGTCCTCGCCGCAGCGGTTGCGGCGAATGCCCTGGTTTTCGCGGTTGCGGGAGTTGTCGCGCTGCGCCCCTTCCTGGGCGCGCCGGTGAAAACGCCGTATCCTGCGCATGAGGCGCCCTGGCAGATGCTGGCGGGGCCGATCATCCTGGCGGCTTGCGGCCTGGCGGCCGGGGTGCTTGCACAGCCTCTATTGGGTGCGGCTATCGGCAGCACCCTGACCGGAAGCCTACTGCAGGATCGCGCGGCTGGTCTGCATCTCTGGGTCGGGTTCAACGCGGCCTTCGTGCTCAGCATCCTGACCTTCACCCTTGGGGTGATGCTTTATGTGATGCGTGACCGGTTCGCGACCCTGGTTGATCCGGTGCTGCGCCGTCTGCCCTCGCTCGACAACGGCTGGGACCAGCTGCTGGACGCCTTGCGCGACCTTGCGGCCTGGCAGACCCGGGTGCTGCAGACCGGCAGGCTGACGGGCTATATGCTGGCGGTCTTTGCCGTCACGGCCCTGGCGCTTGGCGCGACCATCCTCCACGGCAGGCCTGTCATCATGCCCGAGCTTCCGCGTTCGGCCTTCCTGTGGTTGACGGTGGGCTTTACCGCAGCCGGGGCGGTTGTTGCGCTGAACACCCATTCGCGAATCGCGGCCATTGCCGGCATCGGCACAGTTGGGATCGGGGTCGCGGTGATCTTCATCTTCGCCGGCGCTCCGGATGTCGCCACGACCCAGCTGATGGTCGAGACCCTGTCGGCGGTCATGTTCGCCATCGCGGCCTTGCGCCTGCCGGGCCTGGTCGAACGCCGCAGCCGCCCAAGGCAGCTGGCTCATGGGGCGGTGGCCTTGTCCGTGGGTCTTTGCGTGACGGTAATGGTGCTGTCGGTCACGGCCTCGCCGCTTGACCGGACTATCACCAATTACTTCGAGGAGAACTCCTATGCCTTGGCTCACGGCCTCAACATTGTGAACGTGGTTCTGGTCGATTTCCGCGCCTTCGACACCTTCGGCGAACTGATCGTGGTGCTGCTCGCCTCCTTCGGAGCCTATGCGGTCCTCAAGCGGAAGGGGAGGGCAGGGGCATGAACTCGCTGATCCTTTCGGTCGGCGCGCGGTTCCTGACGGCGCTGTTCCTGCTCTTCTCTCTGTTCGTGCTGCTGCGCGGCCATAACAGCCCCGGCGGCGGTTTCATCGGTGGGCTGATCGGCGCGGCGGGCTTTGTCCTCTACAGCTTTGCGGCAGGCGTCGATGCTGCGCGCAGGGCGCTGCGGGTCGATCCCCGCGCCATCGGCGTCTGGGGCATGGCGCTTGCCATCATCGCAGGAATGGCTTCGGCCTTGGCAGCCCTCGACCCCTTCACCGGGCTTTGGCTGATCCTGGCGGATCTGGCGCTCTCAACGGTGCTTGTTTTCGACATCGGCGTCTATCTGGCCGTCTTCGGGGCGATCCTGACCCTGGTCTTCACGCTCGAGGAGACGCTCTGATGGAAACCTTTGTCGCCTGCCTGTCGGGTTTCCTGGTCGCGACGTCCATCTGGCTGATGCTGTCGGGCAACCTGATGCGCTTCCTGTTCGGACTGCTGCTCTTGTCGAACGGCGTCAACCTGGCGATCCTTGCCGCCGGCCGCCTGACGCCCGGCGCGCCGCCTCTGCTGGGGGTCAAGGGCGAACTGCCCGCAGACACCATGGCCAATGCCCTGCCGCAGGCGCTGCTTCTGACAGCTATCGTCATCGGCTTCGGCCTCTTTGCCTTCGCCCTGGCCCTAACCATCCAAGCCTATCGAACCTTTGGCCATCTCGAAGTTGATCGAATGCGCATCGCCGAACCGGCGGAGGAGCGGGAATGAGCTGGGTTCTTGCGCTGCCCATCATGATCCCGTTCGTTACGGCGGTCTTGGCCTTTCTTCTGCGCCGGTCGCGGATGGGTGACTTGGCTTCGGTCGGCGGCTCCGCAGCCTCGCTTGTCGTTGCCGTGGTGCTGATCGCGGAGGTTCTGGACCAGGGTGTCATCGCCGGCCAGATCGGCGGCTGGCAGGCTCCCTTTGGTATCACACTGGTGGCCGATCACCTGTCGGCGGCGATGGTGCTGATCACCGCCATCATCGGCCTGTCGGTTGCCGTCTGGTCCCTGGCCGAGATTGGCCCCACATCCGCCCGGTTCGGATACCATGCCCTGTTCCAGTCGCTGCTGGGCGGCGTCACCGGCGCCTTCCTGACCGGCGATCTGTTCAACCTTTATGTCTGGTTCGAGGTTCTGCTGATCTCGTCCTTCGGGCTGCTGGTGATCGGAGGCAGGAAGTCCGCAATCGACGGGGCCGTCAAATACGTCACGTTAAACCTGATCGCGACGGTGCTGTTTCTGGCGGGCGCGGGGCTGCTTTACGGCGCGACCGGCACGCTGAACATGGCGGACCTGCGCGGTGCCGTCGCGGCCTCGCCCGACCAGGGGCTGATGACGCTGATCGCGATGATGCTGATGGTGGCCTTCGGGATGAAGGCCGCGGTCTTTCCCTTGTTCTTCTGGCTGCCTGCATCCTATCACACGCCGCATTACGCGGTCTCGGCGGTCTTCGCCGGGCTTTTGACCAAGGTCGGCGTCTATGCCCTCCTGCGCGTCTTCACGCTGATCTTCGTGGGCGACGTCGGCTACACGCACGAGATCCTGCTCTGGGTGTCGCTGCTGACAATGCTGACGGGCGTGCTGGGGGCGGCCGCGCAGAGCGATTTCCGCAAGATCCTGTCCTTCCACATCATCAGCCAGATCGGCTACATGGTGCTGGGCTTGGCACTGATGACGCCCCTGGCCGTGATGGGTGCAGTCTTCTATCTGCTGCACCACATCATCGTGAAGACCAACCTGTTCCTGATCGCCGGCGTGTCGCGGCGCCTGACGGGCTCGTCGGACCTTTACGCCATCGGCGGCCTTTACAGGACCGCGCCGCTGCTGGCCGCGCTGTTCATCATCCCTGCCTTCTCGCTGGCCGGTTTTCCGCCGCTCTCGGGCTTCTGGGCCAAGTTCGTCATCGTCCGGGCCTCGCTGGACCTGGGCGAATGGCTGGTGGCGGGGGTCGCGCTGCTGGTCGGGCTGCTGACCATCTTCTCGATGACCAAGATCTGGGCCGAGGCCTTCTGGAAGGCCCATCCCGACGGACGCCAGCCGGCCCTGGTCGACCTCCCCCGGTCCGCGCGGTGGCAGATGATGGGGCCGATCATCGCCTTGGCGGTCATGACCGTCGTGATCGGCGCCTTCCCCTCGGCCTTCCTGGAGTTCGCGACAAAGGGCGCTGAACAGCTTCTTGATCCCGCCGCCTATGTCGCGGCCGTTCTGGGGGAGGCACGCCGATGAAGCTTCTGGCCATCAATGTCCTTCTGGCCGTCGCCTGGGCGGCGCTGTGGAACGGGTTCTCGCTGGCAAATCTGCTGACAGGACTCGTTATCGGCTTCGGTGCCCTGTGGTTCGCCCGCGACCTGATCGCCCAAGGGGACGAGCGACGCTATTTCCGGGCCCTGCCGCAGACCTTGGTCCTGATTGTCTATTTCCTCAAGGAGCTGATCAAGTCCTCGATCATGGTGGCCCGCGATTGCATCGCGCCGCGCCCGAACCTGCACCCGGCCATCGTCAAAATGCCCTTGGACGCCCATTCGGATGCCGAGATCTTCCTGCTGGCCAATCTCATCACCCTGACGCCGGGCACGCTGACGCTGGATGTGGCGCCGGACCGCAGCTTCCTTCTTGTCCATTCGATCTATGCCACCGACGAAGCCGCCCTGGTCGCCGATCTGAAGTCCGGGATGGAGCGTCGCATCGGAAAGGTCTTCCGCCCATGACACCCACCGCCTTCATGCAGACAAGCGTCACCCTGGCCCTGATCATGGTCGGCCTGGCGATCTTTATCGGCTTTATCCGGCTGGCCCGCGGACCGAGCCTGGCCGACAGGGTCGTGGCCCTGGATATGATGACTACCGCCGTCATCGTCGTGTGCGGCCTTTATGCCGTGCGCACCGAGGCCGAGGCCTTCCTGGACATCGCGGTCGCGCTTGCCCTTGTCAGCTTCCTGTCGGTGGTGGCCCTGGCCCGCTACGCCGAACGGCTTGGCCGCAGGAACGACCGCGATGACTGAGATCCTCACCGGCATTCTTGCGCTTCTGGGCGGCGGCTTTGCCCTTGTCGCGGCCATTGGGATCCTGCGCTTTCCCGACGCACTGACCCGAATGCACGCCTCCTCGAAGGTTGGCAGCCTGGCAGGCTCGCTGGCTCTTCTGGCGGCGGCCGTCGATATCGGCGGCGTCAGCGCGGCCAGCCGGGCGCTGATCGCGATCCTGTTTTTGCTGATGACGGCGCCGATCGGCGCGCATCTTCTCGGCCGCGCTGCAGCCTGGCGGGCGGGGCAGAAGCCAGCCTCGCGGCAGCAACCCCAGAAGCCTCGTCCAAAGGACCGCAGCCCATGAAGGACATCGCCCTGGTTCTGCCCGAAAAGTGTGATGAGCCTGCCCTGCTGCAGGTCATGGCCTGGCTGTCACGCCGCCAGCCGCTGCGGGTCGGGCTGTGTTCGCGAAGCCCGCAGTTGTCGGACAGCCAATGGCAGCTCATGGCAGGGATCGAGGCAATGGGGGTGGCCGTGTCAGCGCATCTCTCGGTTACCCCCGAGAGCCTGGTGGGGATACCGGCCGATCTGGTTCTTGTTGCCCGGCCCTCATCCCAGGCCCATCTGGCGTGGCGGAACTTCATTCGCGACCTTTCCCGGCAATTGCCCGCCCCGGTCTGGATCATGAATGGCCCTATGGATCCCCCTTCGGCCGTCACCGCCCTGATCGATCCCGATGGCGCGGACCGCATCGACCCCCATCTCGCGGCTGAGGTGCTGCGCGTATCGTTCACGCTCTCGCAGGCTCTGGATGTGCCTCTGGACATCATCAATGTCTGGTATTTCCGGGAAGAAGGCCTTCTGCGATCCAGGCGCCTCAGGACGCCCGAGCCGGAAATCATCGAGGGAAAGCGCCGGGCCGCCTGGATCGCGCAATCGGATCTGGCCCGAGTGCTGGCGACACTTTCGCCGGACCTATCCTGGCGCCGGCTGGACTGCCTGCAGGGGCCGGTGACCGACAGCCGGCAGAACCTTGTGTCAACCGATACCCTTGTCGTCACGGGCTCCGCAGGCCGGGACGGCTGGGCGGCACGGTTCCGGCCGAACCTGGCCGAGGACTTGTGCCGCCGGGGGCAAGCACCGGTCGTCATCGTCAAGAAACCTGACGCCTTGGCCTTGGCGTTGCTGAACGGCACGACGCTGCAGGACCGTTCCGACACAGATACATCTCGGTGCGACTCTCCGGACAGCCACCGCAGAAAGAGGTCCGGTTCCTACTGAACAGGGATTACCGCAGAGATGGGCAGCCAAGCCCATGTTCCTCGTCTTAAGGCAGCGGCAATGGAGCGGCCGCCAACCTTCATGCCGTCTGATGCGCAGTCAGGCTGGAGAGCAAGACCGCCTGACAGACCGCACCGGCTCACGCGGGATGAAAGCTCGCCTGTCGGGTGGTTGCTCAACCTGTGGCAACAGGCATAAACATCAACCAGGCTCCAGTCGTCCCGGATGAAGGTCCAATGACAGTTCAGGTAGGCAGATGGGATGCCCAAAGCTACCAACGCCGCCGTTCAGGAACATAAGACAGAGTCCATGCTGACCTGCATGGATGGCGCTATCCGCCAACTGCGCGCGATGCCAGAATTTGCCTTCGGCGAACGGACGGTGCTGCTGAACAACCTTTGAGCCCCCTTACAGGCCAAGGTCAGCAAAGCGCCTTGGTGACCAGCGTGCCGAATGGTTGTGACCGACGCATCCTGTGCTAACGTGTTCTTGAAGTCGCAATAAACCGGGTAGGGATATGAAAATCAAAGCACTGTTTGCAGCATTCGCAATTGCAGCCTCGATGGGTCAGGCCGCCTCTGCGCAGGACATGTCGTTCTTTCGCATCGGCACCGGCGGCACCGCAGGCACCTATTACCCGATTGGCGGGCTGATCGCGAACGCGATCTCGAACCCGCCGGGATCACGGGCCTGCGAGGATGGCGGATCCTGCGGCGTGCCGGGCCTGGTTGCGACCGCCGTGGCCTCGAACGGATCGGTGGGCAATGTCAACGCGATCAATGGCGGCGCGCTTGAGGCGGGCTTCACCCAGTCCGACGTGGCCTATTGGGCGCAGACCGGCACGGGGCTGTGGGAAGGCCAGCCTGCGGTCGAAAAGCTGCGGCTGATCGCGAACCTTTACCCCGAAAGCATCCATCTGGTCACGCGCGCCGATGCGGGTATCGAGTCCGTGGCGGATCTGAAGGGCAAACGCGTTTCGCTGGACGAACCCGGATCGGGCACGCTGGTCGATGCCAAGATCATCCTGGAAGCCTATGGCCTGTCCGAATCCGACGTGACGGCGGAATACCTCAAGCCCGATCAGGCGGCCGATCGGATGCGCGACGGTGCGATGGATGCCTTCTTCTTCGTGGGTGGCTATCCGGCGGGCGCGATTGCGGAACTGGCCAGCCAGCATGACGTGAAGCTGGTCCCGATCAGCGGTCCCGAGGTCGAGAAACTGCTGGAAACCTATAACTTCTTCGCTACCGACAACTTCCCCGCCGGCACCTATGACGGGCAGGACGCGGATGTTCCCACCATCTCGGTCGGCGCGCAGCTTGTCACCTCGGCCGATCAGTCCGAGGAACTGATCTACGGCATCACCAAGGCGCTGTATAACGAGAACACGCAAAAGCTGTTCGCAGCGGGCCACGCCAAGGGCAAGCAGATCACACTGGACAGCGCGACGCAGGGCGCGGGCATCCCGTTCCATCCCGGCGCCGAGCGGTTCTACAAGGAAGCGGGAAAGCTCCAGTAAGCACGGGTCCGATCCGGTTCAAAGGACGCGGACCACAGGTCCGCGTCCTTTTTCCGTTCCCTGAAACGCAGGAATGACGAATGAACGAAACTGCACGCCAACTGACCGACGCCGAACTGCGCGCGCTGGAGGAAGAATACGACCCCGAGGCCCGGTTCCGCACAGTCCTGCGACCGGTGGCGATCCTGACCGGGGTCATCCTGTTCCTGCTGTCGGTCTATCATTTCTACACAGCAGGCTTTGGCATCCCGCGCGCCGCCACCCATCGCGGGCTGCACATGGGCGTGTCGCTGTTCGTGATCTTTCTCAGCTTCGCGGCCTTCGACAGAGGCCGCCACAAGACCACGGGCTTCGCCATTCTGGGCATTCCGGTCTATGATTGGCTGTTCGCCCTCGCCGGGGCGGTCAGTTCCTTCTATGTGCCCTGGATTTATGACCAGCTTGCCTTCCGCGTCGGCAATCCTCTGACGTTGGACATCGTGATGGGCACGCTGCTGCTGGTCACGCTGATGGAGGCCGTGCGCCGGTCGATGGGTTGGCCCTTGCCGGTGATCGCGGCGCTGTTCATCGCTTATGCCTATTGGGGCCGGTCGATGCCCGGCATTCTGGTCCATCCCGGCGCAGACTGGAACACGATCATAAACCATCTGTATCTGACCTCGCAGGGGATCTATGGCACCGCGCTTGGGGTGATCGCCACCTATGTGTTCCATTTCGTCCTGTTCGGGGTGATGGCGCAGAAGATCGGGTTGGGGCAGTTGTTCATCGATCTGGCCACCGCGCTGACCGGGCGTTTCTCGGGCGGGCCTGCCAAGGTCTCGGTCGTGTCCTCGGCCATGCTGGGCACGATCTCCGGCTCGTCCATCGCCAACACGGTGACCACGGGCGCGCTGACCATTCCGGCGATGATCAAGATCGGCTTCAAGCGCCACTTCGCCGCCGCGGTCGAGGCGGCGTCCTCGACCGGCGGGCAGATCACGCCGCCGGTAATGGGGGCGGTGGCCTTCCTGATGGTCGAATACCTGGGCATCCCGCTGCGCACCATCCTGATCGCAGCCATCGTGCCCGCCTTCATGCATTTCTTCGGCGTGCTGGTGCAGGTCCACCTGGAAGCCAAGCGCCTGGGCATCCGCGGCCTGACGAAAGAAGAACTGCCCAAGGCCGGAAAGGTCCTGCGCGAAGGCTGGCTGTCGGTCGCGCCGCTGATCCTGCTGGTCTGGATGCTGATGTCGGGCCGCACGCCCTTCCTGTCGGCCTTCTGGGCCATTGCCGCCTGCATGGCCGTCTATCTGATCCAGCGGATCATGGTCTCCGGCGTCCTGGGTGGCATCAAGGAAACCGCCGCCGGCATCTTCGAGGGTTTCGTGTCCGGCGCACGCCAGTCCTTGTCGGTGACCGCTGCCGCAGCCCTTGTGGGCGTCGTCATCGGCATCGTCACGCTGACGGGCGTGGGCTTCAAGATCGCCTTCATGGTGACCTCGGTCGCAGCCAATGCGGCTGCAAGCTTCCATGCCTTCCTGGGCTTCCTGCCGTTCGAGCCTTTCGGCATCGATACGCTGACCCTGCTGTTCACCCTGATCATGACGGCGGTCGTCTGCATCCTGATGGGTTGTGGCGTGCCTACGACCGCCAACTATATCATCATGGTGGCCGTGGCCGCGCCCGTCCTGGGGATGATGAATGTCGAACCCCTTGTGGCGCATTTCTTCGTCTTCTACTTCGGAGTTCTGGCCGACGTGACGCCGCCGGTGGCGCTTGCCGCGTATGCGGGGGCGGGGATCGCGGGGGCCAACGGCTTCAAGGCGGGCAACACCGCCTTCCGACTGTCGATGGGCAAGGCCCTTGTGCCCTTCGTGTTTGTCTTCTCGCCCTCGCTGCTGATCGTCACCCAAGCCTTCACATTGCCCGATTTCCTGCTGGCCTTCACTGGCGCGGTCCTGGGCATCATTGCGCTGTCGGCGGCGATCACCAACTGGCTGCTCGGACCGCTATGGGTGATCGAGCGGATCACCCTGCCGATTGCGGCGTTGCTGATGATCGCGCCCGAGCCGGTTTCGACTGCCCTGGGTTTCGTGATCCTGGCCGCCGTGACGGTACGGCAGTATCTGGGAAAGCGCGACACTCCCGCAGCCTTGGCCCCCTGACAGGACAAGCCCGCCAGGGGGCAGCCTTTCCTGCCCTCTGGTGCGTGGATGCGTCCGGTAGAATTCTTGGGATCGATGGCTCTCTGCTCTGCCCCCTGAAAACTGGATCGTTTGAAGCTGGAGTTTTCGGCTAACCTTCTCTGGCTGGGAGAGGAGCTGAGATCGATGAAGGCATCGAAGTTCACTGAGGCGCAAAAGGCGTTTGTTCTGAAGCAGGGCGAGGAAGGCACACCGGTTGCGGAGATCTGCCGCAAGGCCGGGATCATCCAGGCCACCTACTTCAACTGGAAGAAGCGATACGGCGGGCTGCTCCCCGACGAGATGCGCCGATTGAAGGCGCTCGAAAACGAGAACAGCCGGCTCAAGAAGATCGTCGCTGACCTGACGCTGGACAGGGAGATGTTGCAGGACGTCATCCGCCGAAAGCTCTGAGGCCTGCCCGGATACGGCAATTGGTCGATGGGATTTTGGTGGACTGGGGCGTGTCGATCCGCAGGGCATGTGGGGCCCTGCGCTTTGACCCGTCGAGCTACCATTACAAATCCCGCCAAACCGGGCAGGCCGCATTGGAGCTGAGGATCCGAGAGATCTGCGAAGCGCGGGTGCGCTACGGCTATCGGCGCATCCATGTCTTGCTGCGACGGGAGGGGTGGCAGGTGAACATCAAGAAGACGCGCCGGATTTACAATGAGTTGGTCTGCAGCTCAGGAACAAGCACCCGAAGCGGCGGGTGAAGGCGAAGTTGCGCGATGATCGTCAGGAGGCTGTCGGTCCAAATGATGTCTGGGCTATGGATTTTGTTCACGATCAGCTGGCCTTGGGTAACAAGCTACGCATTCTGACCAATGTTCGGGCCATCTTGTTTGCCAGAGCAATCGCCCTCAGCATCCTCGGCTTGCGAGCCAGGATACGGCCCAGCCAGGAGTTCTCTGCAGGGGGCCGCACCTTGGCTCCGGATATCAACGCCATCGCGCCGATGATCAGAAGCCGCCGGATGTCTCGCTGCCCGGACTTGCTCGTGCGCCCGCGCCTTTGCTTGCCGCCGCTGGAATGCTGTCTGGGCACAAGCCCCAGCCAGGCAGAAAAGTCACGTCCTCGGCGGAAGCGGTCCATCGGGGGAGCAAAGGCAGCCAGAGCCATAAACCAAAATAGGCCAGGCGCACTGAAAGCCTGTACTCCTGGATCGTAGTTCCCAGACCTTCGGCAGCTGCTCTCCAGTAACACGGCAGGAGTTGCGGCGGAGAAGCCATTGGCAAGAGAGCATGGGCGTGTCACGCTACCAGCGTAAAAGATTGTATCCCCAACAATTTGCTTTTGTGATCGCGGAAACAAGATGCTCGTTGAAGACTGGAGGACCCATCATGACTGACGAACGCACCCGACGGATCCAGGAACGAGCCTACTCCATCTGGGAGCAGGAAGGCCGTCCCCCAGGCCGGGATGCGCAACACTGGGGCCAAGCGGAACGAGAGATCGACGTGGAGGACGCTGCACGCGCATTCTCCTCGGCCGGCACAACCACTGCGCGCCGCCAACCGAAGCCAAGAGCTATCACGAAAACGATTGCCGATGCATCCAGCGCGAGCTTGACAGGAGCCACTGATACGACAGCCGAGGTCTCGACAAAGGAGCCTGTAAAGACCAGAGGCTGAAAACCGAAAGCAGTATCGGAAGACAGCGCGCGGGCGCCAAAGGCAGCACGAGGGCGGAAAGGAAAGGCCGTGCCCGAAGAGGGGGCGGGCAGCTCAACGGCAGCCGGTGATGCAGAGCTCAAGGCCACCGCTATGGCGCAAGAAGCGGTGGATCCTAACTGGGAAATGGATCTGCACCAGTTCTGTTCCGGTCATGTGCTCACGTGAGGCGGCCGCAATCAACAACTACGCAATTGGCATTCAAACCAGACCACGAGAAAAACGTCCTCCGGGTCCTGACTAAAGCAGCAGCCTGTTAATCCTGCCATTCAAAGGGCGAAAAGGATTGGGAAACAAAACTCAACTCGCTGCCTGACAAAGAAAGTGCGGCAGCCAATGACCGCCGCACTCCTTTTGGCCCGAAGATGGTGGTCAGGCCAAAGCCTTCCGGCGGCGAAGCCCCGCCAGACCGCCCAGACCTGCCAACAGGAGCAGCGCAGAGGCAGGAAGCGGAACCGGAGCAACATCCGGAACCTCGACGACGATGTCGTCTACCCGGGCATTCCCGGTGTTCGTGATGAATGACAGGAAGGTGATGTTCTGGAACAGGGCATCACCAGAGACATCGATGACCTGCCCGCCGTCGTTGAAGTCATACACGGACTCCAGAAGGGTCAATGTCCCGTTGCTGGTGGTGACGATCAGATCGTCCATGTTGCCCAGCAACTGGAACCAGAAGGAGGTGACGGAGAAAGTCCCGGTCTCGATCCCCAGGGTCGCCTCACCTTGCGAGTTGACTCCGAGGCAGGGGGCGCCGGAAAGGCTGCCCGTGCAGTTGCCGTTGATGATGCCGGGGCTGTCCTCATCCAGCGTCAAGGGCGCCGGAACCGGACTGTTGAAGTCGAGGGTAACAGTGGCAGCTTGAGTTTCGGGTGCGCTGAACAACGCGAAGGCCGAAACAACTGAAGCTGCAATAGCAGTTTTGATACCAAGCATAGAGGCCTCCAAATAATAAGGGCGCGCTCTATTCTTATGCGCTGAGGCTCACTGGCCAGCAAACAAAACTCGTATTCCGGAGCACTTTTACAACCCATGGAATAGTCTCTAAGTAGGCCCGGTCCTTTAAGATGTCAAAATGCGTTAAGTGTCCGGATTTATTGTATGAACTAATCAAAATAAACGAATCGCCCTTTCCAGGGGTGCACTGACTGCCGCGCAAAAGCGTCGCTCCTAGGACGGACCAAGTTCGAGCGAGCAGTAAATCTCCAGCTCCCTCGCACGCCCGCATTCGCGACCCATTCCGACTATTCTCGTTATAGTCTTTTCTCTTGAGATATCGACCGGACCCCAATCTGGCGCAGCAACTCTGCCATGAAGCTCCAAAGCCTTGCATGCAGTGTGCCGGCCACCAGCCCCAGAGCGACGCCCCCGCCAATGGAGATGGCATCTGCCAAAGCCGTCCCGGCCTCGATCCCCCCCAGGGGCATCAGAACCTCAGGAACAAGGCGGTGCAGCAGGTAGATCGGAAAGGCCCCCCACGCCAGATGTATCAGGCCCCGGACCACGATGCGCGGCGCGCGCACTTGTGGCACATAGAGGAGAAGCCCCACCAATCCCAGAAGGCCAAGATACTTGATCCAGCTGCCGTGCCAGTTGCCGCCAAGCCACGCCGCCCCTGGCAGGATCACGCTGGCCGCAAGCAGGACCATCAGGCGCTGGCGTGCGTCGGTCGCAGTAGCGATGCACCAGCCAAGTGCAAAAAGGTAGAAGACCCACGGGACCGAGAATTGCGACCGCCCGTCCGGCAGGGGCGAGAACTCCGGCAGCGTGCCCCGCAGGAGAACGCCCAGGACCAGCAACCCCATGCCAATCACCAGCGGCGACCGGTGCAGCCATTCGCGCGCTCGTGGCTGCATGAAGAGCACCAGCAGCAGAAGGTTGATCTGCATATAGGCTTCCACGAACCAGTAAAGATAGGGCAACATCAGATGCGTTTCCGGCGTGGTGAAGGCGAAATTCCCCACCAGGAAGACCGAGGCCCAGGGCACCTGCTGCCAGGCGAGGGCGTATCCCGCTAGGATCAGCCCATAGGGAACCAGCACCCGCAAGGTCGGCTGCAGGAACCGCTTGGTATCGCCCGCGATCAGAGCCTCGCGCCGGTGGAGAGCCACGCTCATTCCCAGCAGGATCACCATTGCCGCTGCCCCGCCATAGACGGGCCATGCCGTCTGGTGTGAGATGACGACCGCCAGGATTGCCAGCGCGCGGGCCAGGATCGGCATAGGAACCCGGCTCACCAGGATGGCGGACTGGCTTTCCAGCGCCGCGATGCTCATCTGCTCCCACTTCTGCGGAAGTCCACTCAGATGCTGGTCCAGCAGCAGGGAAATCTCGACATGCCGAAGCGAGTCGCCGCCAAGGCTGGCGAAGCTGTCCTCTCGACGCACCGGGCGCGGGGCGAAGCTGCGCGCGAAAATGTCATATAGGTTTCTCCCCTGCACAGGCGCGGCCAGTTGCCGCAGTGCCGGATAGTCGATCTTGCCATTGGGGTGGCGCGGAAGCTGGGGGCATGGAACGGTTACGATATGCTGCGGCCGGATCCCGGCCAGTTGCGCCGCCCGCGCGGCCACGCCGTCCGAAGGACCCGGGGTGGCCACCCAGATCGTCTCGTCATCGCCCCAGACGGCGACCTCTTGCCCGGCTTGCTGCAATGCGCGCTCCAATGCGTCATGGCCAATCCGCAGGCCGGCGATCTTCGACATGCGCGATCGCCGTCCAACGATCCGGTAAAGGCCGTCCGTCCCCCGCCGGGCCAGATCGCCCGTGGCAAGCATAGAAAGTTCCGGGCCGCGTGACAGATCCTCGGCTGTCTCCGCATAACCCATCATCACGTTGGGGCCACGATAGATCAGTTCCCCCTCCGCTTCGGCAGACATCAGTTCCCGCCCTGCCTCGTCGCGGAGGCAAAGCGTTCCGCCGGGGATCGCCTGCCCAATCGCGTCAGGCGCTACCTGCGCCTGTTCGGGCGGCAGCCAGGCAATGCGGGCAGTCGCCTCGGTCTGGCCATACATGACGACAAGGCGACCGTGCCGGGCGTCCATAATCGAGGCCCAGCGGCGCACTGCCGCAGGCTTCATCGCCCCGCCTGCAACGGTCAGGCAGGTCAGGCTTTCGGGCAGGTCATCATCAAGTCCGATGCTTTCCAGCAAGGCGAAGTGGTGCGGGACCCCGGCCAGGCTAGTGGCTTCGGAATCGGTCAGAGCTTCACGAAAACCCGGATCGAGAACCGTCCCGTCGGCGAGCCAGAGGCTTGCGCCGCGTCCCAGGTGGGAGTGGAGGACCGAAAGGCCATAGGAATAATGCAGAGGCAGGATCAGCGCCGCCCGGTCCTGCGGGCGGATCTGCAGGTAATCCGCAATGGCCTTGGCATTGGCCGTGACCGCGCTTGCCGACAGGCGGACGCCGCGCCCCGTCCCCGTGCTGCCCGATGTCTGTAGCAACAGCGCCAGATCGGGATGAAGAAGCGCCGGGCTCTCGTGGAACAGCAGCTTCCAGCGACCGCCGATCCGACGCCAGCTGGCATGGGGGCGGAAACGTTGCTCAAGGCGTCGGGCGGCTTCCGGTTCTCCCTCGGGCAAAGGCATGACGGCATGTCCCGCCTGCAAGGCACCGAGATAGGCCCCGATGGCCGCAGGTGTAGGTGCCATCTCGATGGCGATCAAACCGCGGGGAAACGGAAGGCGCCGCCCGAACTGTTGCGCCGAAGCCATGAGTTCCGCATAGCTCATCTGACCGTTCTTGTAGATCAGGCAGGGACTATCCGCAAACGCGGCCAAGATGTCGGGAGAGATAAGCACAGGCGGCCTCCAGATGGTGCGGCGCGCCTAGTTATTCTGACAGATTAAGTCAATATTGCGGTATCTCGCTTAGTATATGTCAGCCCGCATCCCGCCCCTGCTATTGCTAGGACCTGCACTCTTGCGGGGCATGAAATCAGGAGGTTCAGGAAGGATTTGCTGGTTGATCTGCATGCGTTAGCTTTGTGCCGGATGCTAAAAGCTGTTCAGTTTTGATCTCTCCATACCCTTGCACCCCTTTCGCAGCTCAGTCGGCACCCGGCCCCTGCAGGCCCGGCGGGGGCAGGGCTTCGGCATCGGGGTTGCGGCCCTGCTTGCGGTCCAGAAGGCGCATCACGGGCGTCACCGTCAGCCCGTGCATCAGGACGGACAAAAGAACCACAAGACCCAGAATGGCCCAAAGATGTTCGGCCCCGGCAACCTCCATGTGGTTCAGCCCATAAGACAGGTAGTAGAACGACCCCACCCCACGGATGCCGAAAAAGGCAATGGTCAGCTTTTCGCCAAGAGCGGCGCGAAAGCCCCACAGGCCGATCAGCCCCGTCACAGGCCGGATCACCAGCAGAATCAC
>NZ_NWMQ01000051.1:0-19485 GCF_002901215.1 Paracoccus sp. SY
ACCTCGGTTGTTGAATTCAAGCACGTTTTCGTTGTGCCCGGCTCCAACAAGGAGTTCCCGCCCGGCCGCTATGAGGTCTTGGTTGAGGAAGAGTTGCTCGAGGGTCTCAGTTTCGCGGCATACCGGGAAACAGGAGCCTATCTGCTGGTTTACGGGAAGGGACATACCTTCGGGCCGACGGAGATGCGCGCCATTTCATCGGCCTATCTCACCATGGCATTGAAGCGTGACGCCCTACTGACTGCGCAGAACGAAGGCGCGGGCTCGGCACCTGCCTCTGAAACTGTCAGGCCGCATGAAGGTGGCTCCCCTGATCAGGATGTGCAGGCACAGGATCTGGAGGCGAAGGAAGGCGCGACCGTCGGCAACAGGATCAAGCGATGGATCTGGACTGTGACATCGCCACTGCCACGCTGACTCGTCTTCAGAACTCTCGACTGCCGCGTAATTCAGACAACTGGAATTTGGCTGCTGCTCTAAGATCTCGCTTGCCTCCGAAGAGAGTCCCCAATCACGGCCACTGCTTTCACCCTGCGAAGCAAGCACTTGGTCGGTCCTACGTTCAGGCGAGACTGTAAGCACAAGTGCCCGAACAGCTGACATAGCAACCCTTTTTGGAGGGAGCCGAATTGACCGGTTCAATCAAGACCACCGCCATCTTCCTGCGGGCCTTCGAACTTCCGAGCTTCAATGAGATCCTGCCTCCTGGTGAATACGAGGTGGAAACCCAATTCTCCCCTCCTTCAGCCGGGGTCAGCCCAGATGCCTGGAAGGCGTCTGTTCTGGTGCGTCTGCACCCCCGCACCTCCCATCCCGGTCTCAGTCGAACGCTGACCGTCCCATTTGCGGAATTTGAACGGGCGGTGGCAAAGGACAAGCTGACAGGCAAAGCACTGACAGATTTCTTCCTAGAGGAAATGCTGGCTGACCCAATGATCCGTCTTGTGATGGAGGCCGATGGTGTGGGCGAAGCCGAACTGCGCGACCTATATTCGAGGACCAGAAAACCGCCCGCGGATCCCCTGCAAGGTCAGCAAGAGCCAATCACACCCCGCGACGGCAAGGGTGCCGATGATGAGACGCAAGGCATTGGTACTCAAGGATCCGGGAGCCTGTGACGGCGAACCTACGCCAAAACCAACCCGCCTCAACGCATAGGATAGATCACCTGGAAGAGCGTATCACGGCCAGGAACTGGCCCCTGCTCCCTGCCCTCATCCGCCACGAGGTCTGGCTTGACCGCAGCCCTACCGAGGCCGGCATCGCTCTGGCGGTGTCCTCGTCTCCCGCATTGCCTGCATGGCACATGTTTGAATTTCTCGGTCGCTTGACGGATAACCGCGCGGCCGTACGAGCCACTTATCTTTCGATCTTTAATGAGGTTCGCAGCAAGGGTACTGTGACCCCTGCCGCTGAATGGCTGCTGGATAACCACCACGTTGTTGACGAGACCTTCCGCCACCTGCGCCGGGATCTGCAACCGAAGTTCTACGGCAGCCTGCCTTCTCTTCAACTGGCAGGCGGAGCGCGCGTCCCTCGCGTATTGGCATTGGCGTGGACCCATGTCGCGCTGACCAACTCTGCCGTGACTCTGGAGGAATTGAGCCAGCTCGTCGGTGGAATGCAGCGCCATACCGATCTGACCATCGGTGAGGTTTGGGCTGTCCCTTCTCTGCTGCGCTTCGTGCTGCTTGAAAACCTGCGTCGCCTGTCCGACCGGATCGAGGATGGCAACCGCAAGCGTGCGGCAGCCAACGCACTGGCCGATTGTTTGGTGGGAGCCGCCCTCACGGAAGCAGCGGCGTTCTTGGCGTCAGAGTCTTCAGCGGCCCGTGACGCGACCTTTGCTGCGCAACTCCTTTATCGCCTCCGGGATGGTTCGGGAACGACAGCCCTGGCACTGGACTGGCTCCAGGCACAGTTAGCAGCTGCGGGGCAGACTCCTGACTCGATTTTGGCGGCCGAGCATGCCCGCCAGTCCAGCGGCAATGTCACCATGGGCAACATCATCAGAAGCCTGCGCCTGATCGACGAAACGGACTGGCTGGAATGGTTCGAGAGCGTATCGAGTGTTGATCGGGAACTGCGCCGCGCACCGGAGTTTGCTGCCCTGGATGGCGCAACTCGCAACACGTACCGCGAACAGATCGAGCGGCTGGCCCGGCGATCCGACTTCACCGAAGTGGAGGTGGCTCGCGCAGCGCTCGCAGCCGCGGATGGTGCGGACCCGGGGCGGCTGCTGTTGGCCGAAGGCTTGCCAGGACTCGAGGCGCACATCGCATATCGTCCCACGCTGGCCGAGAGCCTGCGCCGCAAAAGCCGCCGCGCAGGCTGGGCTGCCCTGGCCGGCCCTGTGATGGTCGTGACCCTGCTGATTGCCGCGTTGATGGTACAGGGGCTTGACGCCCCCGCCTTGGTGGCCGTGCTGCTGTTTGTCCTCGCCCTGTTCCCTGCCTCCGAGGCCGCGCTTGCCATTGCACAGGTTAGTGCGGCCCGCCTGTTCCCGCCCCGGCGCTTGCCTGCTTATGATTTCGCCAGCGGGGTGCCAGAGACATCCCGTACGCTGGTCGTGATCCCCTACCTGCTGACCTCACGCGACGACACAGACGAGGTGCTACGGACCCTGGAGCTTCATTACCTGTCCAACACATTGGGTGCGATCGATTTTGCATTGCTATCGGATTGGGGCGACAGTCCGACCGAAACCCGTTCTGACGACACCCTGCTGCTGGCTCACGCACGCGCCGGGATCGAGGCGCTGGCCAGCCGCTACGCGGCCACTGGCCGCCGCTTCTACCTGCTCCACCGTCACCGTGTTCGCAACCTGCAGGAAGGCATCTGGATGGGGTGGGAGCGAAAACGCGGCAAGCTGATGGAGCTGAACGCCCTGCTGCGTGGGAACGCCGACACTTCGTTCATGGAGACTGGGCCCTTGCCCCCTGCTGACGTGCGCTTTGTGCTGACGCTGGACAGCGATACGCGCCTTTTGCGCAATTCGGTGTCGGCCTTGGCAGGGAAGCTGGCCCATCCGGTGAACCGCCCCATATCCGACGCCACGGGCCGAGTGGTGTCGGGGCACGCGATCCTTCAGCCCCGGGTCACGCCATCGTTGACGTCCGGCAACGAAGCGTCGGTCTTCCAGCGGATCTTCTCGACCAACAGAGGTCTGGACCCTTACGTCTTTACGGTGTCCGACCTTTACCAAGACCTGTTCGAAGAAGGCAGCTTTACCGGCAAAGGCATGTACGACCTGGATGCCTTCACTCAGGCGACAGAAGGGCGTATTCCCGACAATACGGTCCTGTCCCACGACTTGCTCGAAGGGGCGCTGGCCCGATCTGCACTGGTGACCGACGTCCAGGTGATCGAGGATTTTCCCACCCACTATCACGTGGATGCGGCACGTCAGCACCGCTGGATCCGAGGGGACTGGCAGCTTCTGCCGTTTATCATGTCGCGCGGCAACGGGTTGGGCAGGCTTGCTCGGTTCAAGATGATGGACAACCTGCGCCGCTCGCTGGTGCCGACAGCATGGATCGCGGCCTCGGTGATGGGATGGCTCGCCCTGACACCCGGCGCCGCCCTGCGGTTGCAGCTCCTGTTGATCCTGACCTTGTTCATGGGATCAGTGATGAGCTTCTACGCCGGACTGGTGCCGGGCCATCCTTCCGCTTCGTCCCAGCGGCACCTTCGAGTGGTGCTTGCCGAGGCGAAAGGGTATCTGTCGGCGATTCTGCTGCGCCTGTCCTTCATGCCCCATCAGGCAGTGCTGGCGCTGGACGCGATCGGCCGGACCCTGCACCGCATGTGCGTGAGCCGCCGGCACCTGCTGGAGTGGCGCAGCAACTCAGACGTTGCGGCGGGTGGGGCGGGCAGCCGGACCGACTATCTGCGGCGCATGGCCGTGGCTCCGGTGACGGCGATCGTGGCGCTGATCCTGGTCGCGCTGATCAACCCTGCGAACCTGCCCCTGGCTGCATTGGTCGCGCTGGCCTGGCTTATCGCCCCGCTACTGGCATGGGAGACAAGCCGCACATTGGAAACGCAGGACCGGCTGAATGTCGCTCCAGAAGATGCTGCAGCGTTGCGCCGCACCGCCCGGATCACCTGGCGCTTCTTTGAGGAGTTCGTCGGTGCCGACACTCATCACCTGCCGCCAGACAACTTCCAGGATACTCCTGAACCGAAGATAGCCGAAAGGACTTCGCCATCCAATGCGGGCCTGTATCTTCTGGCGACACTCTCGGCACGCGATTTCGGCTGGATCGGCCTGCCCGAGACGCTGGACCGCATCGAGGCTACTTTGTCCACGCTGGAGCGGATGGAAAAGTTCAATGGCCATCTGTTCAACTGGTATGACACGCGCGACCTTTCGGTGCTGCAGCCACGCTATGTATCATCAGTGGACAGCGGCAATCTTGCAGGCCATCTGGTAACGCTTGCCTCCGCATTGCGGGGGTGGACGCATGGAGCCATCGTCCATGTGCCCACCAATCCGCAAGGGGTCGGCGATGTGCTGAACGTGCTGGCCCGCCAGCTTGAAACCATTCCTGATGACCGCCGCGCCCTGCGGCCCCTGCTCCGCCGCCTGCAGGAACGCATTGACGGCTTCTCAAGAAGCTATGCAGACATACTGACCGAGCCACATTTGGCAGTGATGCAGGGCCTTAATCTGACGGTGATCGCAGGCGATATCCGTCAGTTCGCTGAGGCCTACGTGGGGGAACTCGAAACCGACGGCAGCGACCTCCTCTGGTGGGCCGAGGCACTGCAACGCGCTTGCGAGGCCGCGATACGACCACCCGGAAATGCTCCAAAGGTGGAGGAACGCCTGGCCTCCTTGTCCGAACGCGCCCGGGCACTTGCCTTCGGGATGGACTTTGGTTTCCTGATGAACCCGCAGCGGCAACTCTTGTCTATCGGGTATCGTGCCGAATCCAAGCAACTGGACGAGAGCTGCTATGATCTGATGGCGTCCGAGGCGCGGCTGGCAAGCCTGTTCGCCATTGCAAAGGGCGATGCCCCGAACGAGCACTGGTTCCGCCTGGGCCGACCGGTGGCCGCCCTAGGCACGCACGGGTCCTTGTTGTCCTGGTCGGGATCAATGTTCGAATACCTGATGCCGCCTTTGGTGATGCACGAACGGCAGGGCAGCCTGCTTTCGCAATCCTGCGTGGCGGCGGTGGATGTCCAGATTGCCCAGGGGCGCGCTCGGGGTGTGCCCTGGGGCGTATCCGAAAGCGCCTTCAACGCCCGCGACCGCGAGATGAACTACCAATACTATGCCTTCGGCGATCCGGCGCTTGCGCTGAAGCGGGCGGGGACAGAGGATCTGGTTGTCGCCCCCTATGCCACCGCGCTGGCCAGCCAGATCCGTCCGCGCGCGGCGGTCGCCAATTTTGACCGCCTGGAGGGGATCGGCGCCCTAGGGCCGTATGGCTTCTTCGACGCCATCGACTTCACCCCTGCCCGCCTGCCCACAGGCTTCGATATGGCCATCGTCCGCACCGTCATGGCACACCACCAGGGCATGAGCATTGTGGCGATCGCCAACGCGCTCCTAGAAGGTATTCACCGCGACCGCTTCCACGACGATCCGGTCATCAGGGCGGCTGAGTTGCTGCTGCAGGAAAAGGCCCCGCGAGAGATCGTGCCTATCACGCGCCCCGCCCCAGGCCACAGCCGCGAGGGCGGTACGGAACTGTCCCCGGCATTGCAGACGATCCTGGAGAATCCGGCCGAGGCGCCACGGGCCATCGGGCTTATGTCGAACGGCCGGTACACCCGAATGGTCACTGGAACCGGCACCGGCTGGTCGCGGTTGGACGACCGGGCCGTCACCCGTTGGCGTCCGGACCCAACCTTGGATCGCGACGGACTGTTCCTGTTCTTGCGCGACGCCCAGACGCAGGACTGGTGGTCCGCAACGTCTGCACCGACGGCAGAGCCTTCCGAGATAGCGCGCGCCATCTTTTCTGGCCACAAGGCGGAATTCCTCAAGACTGCCCACGACATCGAGAGCCATCTTGAGATCATCGTAGCGTCCGAAGCGCAAGCAGAGGGGATGCGCCTGACGCTTCGCAACCTTTCAAAGCGACCGCGCGTGATCGAAGTGACGAGCTATGGAGAGATCGTGCTGGACAGGCCGCAGGCGGACTTGGCCCATCTGGCATTTTCCAAGATGTTTGTGCGTACGGCAATCGAACGCGATGGCAGCGCCGTCACCGTGCGCCGCAACCGACGTGGGCCCGAACCCGTGCTATATCTTGCGCATCTGGCGGTTGGAGGAACGCCCTTGGGGGCAGAGACTGACCGTCGCACCTTTATCGGCAGGGGGCAGGACATTACCCACCCGGCTGCGATGGAGCCAGGCATGCGGCTGGGCGGCGGGCAGGGCTTCACCCTGGACCCGATCTTCGCGCTGCGCCGTCGGCTCCGCATTGCGCCGGGGAAAGAAGCATCGCTGACCTTCTGGACCATTGTCGCCGATGACGACGCATCCCTTGACGCTGCGCTGAACCATTATGCGGATCGCGCCGCATATGACCACGAAAGTCGTCTGGCCTGGGCACTTTCACAGGTGCAGCTGCGCCACATGGACAGTTCGCTGGAAGAGGCGGCGATGTTTCGCGCCTATGCTGCCCAGCTGATCTGGCCAGATGGTCAAATGGCCGTGCAGGATGCCGAACTCCGCACCGCCATCGGTCCGCAGTCTAGTCTTTGGGGGCTCGGTATCTCGGGCGACTTGCCGATCATGATACTGCGGATTGATACCGAAACTGATCTACCCATCGTCCGAACCGCGCTGCGCATGCAGGGCTATTTCCGCCACCATGGCGTTCGGGCCGATCTGGTGATCCTGAACGACCGGGCATCCAGCTATATCCAGGACTTGCAGAGCGCGCTGACAGCGTTGTGCGACACATTCCTGCGCACACATCTCGATCCCGCCGCGCGTCACGTCTTTGTCCTGCGGCAGGACCAGATGGATCCCGGCCAGATGCGGGCTCTGTTGGCAGCCGGACGGGTTGTCTTGCACAGTCGCAACGGCACGCTGGCGGAACAACTGGCTCGGGTTCAGGCCGCTGCGGTGGCCGTGCCGACAAACCGCGATCGACCCATTTCATTCGGACATGCCGCGCCGCGCGATATGCCGGATTTTCCTGTGGAGGACTTGCGTCACTGCAATGGATACGGCGGTTTTTCATCTGACGGACGCGAATATGTCATTCGTCTTCGTCATGGCGAATCCACCCCCCAGCCCTGGATCAATGTCATTGCCCGCGACGGCTTCGGCTTCCATGTTTCGGCCGAAGGAGTGGGCTTTACATGGGCCGTAAATTCGCGCGACTACCAGATCACTCCATGGTCGAACGACCCAGTCGAGAACCGCCCGGGCGAGGCAATCCTGCTGAAATGCCGCCGAACCGGGCGCATCACGTCGCCCTTCTCGGCACTGTGCTCTGATCCGGGCGCAATCCATGAAGCGCGGCACGGGCTAGGCTACAGCCGCTTCAGCTCCTGGAGCAACTGGATCGATCTGGAGGCAGTTCAGACGCTGGCGGTCAATGGACCCGCCAAGCTGACCCGTTTGCGTGTGACCAATCGAGGGAAGGAACAGCTGGAGCTCGATTGTCTCGCCTATGCCGAACTGGTGTTAGGCAACGACCGCGGCCGCACCGCTTCGGTGATCCGCGCACAGGCCGGCGCCAATGCCGTCATCGCCTGCAATGCGGGGTCGATTGAGTTTCCAGGCCGGGCCGCGGGCCTCGCTTGCGACCTCGCAGTGACAGGGTGGCTGGCCTCGCGTTCGGCGATGCTTGGCGCGGGCAACGTGCGCTGCCCCGAGGCTCTGGTCGGATCTTGGCCCGCCAATTCGACTGATACGGGAGGCGATCCCTGCCTGGCGCTGCGGACCCGCCTTGCCGTGGCGCCTGGAGAGACGGCCGAAGTGGTTTTTGCCTTGGCCGACGCGCCCGAAGCCGAGTTGCCCGGTATCCTTGGCGCCGTCACCAGCGTGACGGAGGTGGCGCAGTCGCTTGAATGCGCGGCAGCGGAATGGGAAGGGTTCCTAGACACGCTTCAGATCCAGACGCCCGACCCGAAGCTGGATCTGATGATCAACACCTGGCTGCCATATCAGGCGTTAGCGTGCCGCATCCGGGCACGCTCGGCCTTCTACCAGGCATCCGGCGCCTTCGGGTTCCGAGACCAGTTACAGGACACGTCGGCGCTGATCCTTCACGATCCGGACCTGTGCCGCCGCCAGATCCTCAACGCCGCCGCACGCCAGTTCACCGAGGGAGACGTGCAGCACTGGTGGTTGCCTTCAAGTGGCGCAGGGGTGCGGACGATGATTTCGGACGATGTCATCTGGTTGGGCCACATCACGGAACGCTATGTCCGCCTGACAGGTGACCGCGCCATTCTGGATGAGCCGGTGCCGTTCATCACCGGTCCTGTGCTGGAGCCTGGACAGCACGACAACTTCCTGACACCCGAGCAATCAGGCGAAGTCGCCCCCCTATACGACCATTGCGCCCACGCACTGGATCTGGCCGTGGCGCGGACTGGATCGCACGGGCTTCCACTCATGCTAGGTGGTGACTGGAACGACGGCATGAACCGAGTGGGCGAAGAAGGACGGGGCGAGAGCGTCTGGCTTGGCTGGTTCCTGTGCGCCACCATCGATGCGTTCATCCCTTTGGCCGAGGCGCGAGGTGATAATGTCCGCGCCGCCGTTTGGCGCACGCACCGCACGGCGGTGGCCGAGGCACTGGATGCCGCAGGCTGGGATGGCGCCTGGTATCGGCGCGGCTATTTCGACGACGGCAGCCCCTTGGGTTCGGCGGATTCAGCAGAATGCCGCATCGACTCCATTGCGCAAAGCTGGGCCGCAATCTCGAAGGCGGGGCGGCCTGACCGGGTCGGGCCCGCGATGGATGCCGCCCTGACCTGGCTACTGGACCAAGACGCACAGGCGTTGAAGCTCTTCACGCCTCCTTTCGAGAATACCGACAAGGAACCGGGCTATATCAAAGCTTATCCTCCCGGCGTGCGGGAAAATGGCGGCCAATACACTCACGCCGCAAGTTGGATGGTCTATGCCCTGGGCAGGATGGGCAGGGGTGCCGATGCGCACCGGCTGTTTGATCTTCTGAATCCAATTTCTCACGCTGCGAACCGGGCCGATGTCGACCGCTATCGTGTGGAACCCTATGTTGTCGCAGCCGACGTTTATGGCGAAGGGGCGAAAGCTGGGCGCGGCGGCTGGACCTGGTACACGGGCAGCGCCGGGTGGCTATACCGCGCGGCAGTCGAGGGCATCCTGGGAATTGTCCCTGAAGGCGGCGATCGGCTGCGGATCGAACCGGCCCTTCCGCCCCACTGGCCGGGCTTCAGCGCTACAATCACAGTGGCGGGCCACAAGCGCCAGATCGAGGTCAAGCAAGATGGTGTTACACTGGACGGGGAAGGGCCAGGTGAGGATGGAACGTTTGCGCTTTAGGATGGCAGCCGAGTATCAAATGGTATGAGGAGCAATGAGGTGCCAGCGGTCTGAAAGTTGCATTTCAAAATAGCGCGCGCCCCGGCTATAGCTCCTGAGGTGATAATCGGATTTACGGAATATTATTATTTTATATCAATGGTTTGTATCCTGATCTCTGCACCATTCTCTTCTGGTCATCCGGTATTTGAAACGCCGTTGCTATATGTTTCAATGCGAGGCAGTATAAACAATGTATAGACATGGTGTCCTGATGCGCGGCGTAGTCAAGAAATGGGGAAACAGCAGCGCCTCAGTGCGCATTCCCGCATCCGTCATGGCTGCGGCAGGCTTGCGCCTGGATCAGGCCGTTGAGGTGCGAGAGGACAAAGGGCGCGTTGTCATCGAGCCCATTGGCCCACGAAGAGTATGACCTTGCTGATCTGCTTGCCGGTATCACGCCGGAGAACAATCATGATCAGGTCGATTTCGAGGCACCAGTCGGTAACGAAGCTCTCTGATGGCAGATTATGTTCCTGAGGCTGGAGAAATCGTCTCGCTGGAATTTTCGCCACGCGCAGGACATGAACAAGCTGGGCACCGCCCCGCTGCTGTTCTGTCGCCTGCAGCCCATAACCGGATCGGTCTGATGCTGTGCTGTCCGCTGACAGCGAAACGCAAAGGCTATCCGTTTGAGGTGCCGATCGATGATGCGCTTGGCAGCGCCGTGCTGGCGGACCAGGTCAAGTCCCTGGATTGGCGTGCGCATCGGGCTAAGGCCAAAGGCCGCATTTCTGATGCGGAACTTGCGGCAGTCCGGATGAAAGCAAAGGCTTTGATCGGTTAATAAACCCATCTGCTGCGCAGCACATTACGTATCCGTCCGGTGTGCCTGCCCTGACGGTGAAAGCCCGCGCTTGATAATGTCCATGGTTGATAATGGACATCTTGAGGCACTCGCTGGCGGGCACGAAGGGGTAGAAGAAGCGGTTCTGGTCTGACGAGGAGAAACGCTCGATCTGCCGGCAGACACGGGCGTCCGGCGTATCTGTTGCACAGGTGGCGCGGCGCTATTCGATGAACTCGAACCTGCTTTTTACCTGGCTGCGGGATCCACGGTTCTCACCCGCCGGCGCCAAGTCGCCAGAGGCTGTCGAAGATAGCCATTCCTTCCTGCCGGTGGAAATCTCGGCTTCGGCCACGACCTCGCATTTGATGAATGATGTCGTCGGAACACACCAACCGGCGGATACTCAGCCGCTCGCACAGCGGGTCGATATCACGCTCTCCCTCGGCCGGCGGATCCTGGTGGAAGGCCCAACCAGCCTAGCGGCGGTTCTGGGGCTGGTTCAGGGGCTGCTGTCATGATCCCGGTGCCGAGCAACACGCGCATCTGGTTGGCGGCCGGCGTCACGGACATGCGGCGGGGGTTCAACACGCTGGCGGCGCAGGCCGAGTAGGTTCTGGAGGAGGACCCCTATTCCGGTGATCTGTTCGTATTTCGCAGGCGTCGGGGTGATCTTTTGAAGATCATTTGGTGGGATTCACAGGGCAGATGTCTCTTTCTGAAGCGCCTCGAGCGTGGGCGCTTTGTCTGGCCTGCCGCCCAGGAAGGGAAAGTCAGTCTCAGCCCCGCTCAGCTCTCCATGCTCGTGGAGGGATCGACTGGCGAATGCCGCAAGGTGTCGACCCCAAGGCATGGCTGATCTGGGTGCTGACCCACATCGCCGATCACAAGATCAATCGCATCGACGAACTCCTGTCTTGGAATTGGCAGAAAGCCTGAAATCAACGGCAGTCATGCCGGACGGATACGCATGGCCACCAGGGCCGAGGCCATGATCGCGCTCTTTGACATCGCCGGCCTGTCCAGGGAAGAAGCCTGGGCGGTTGTGGGAGATACCGCCCAGGCGATCTGCGCTTGGATGGTGCCGTAGACAGCTCCTTGGCTAGTCAAGGAAGGCGCAGTACGGATCTTATGGACCTCTTTATAAGGGCTCCTGATCCGTCTGGGCCAGTTTGGCGCGGAGGATAGCCAACAACCATGCCCGAGCAGGGTTCGGACCAAAAACCATGTCTTGTCCAAGAGTGGGCAAGCCCACCCCGTACAGGCCCTGTGCCGTAGGACCGAACAACTCGATCCTACACCCCGGCAGCAAGGCATCATGAATGGCTTTAGCTGCGTCAAGCGATCCGAGATATGCGTCCGAGAACCGCTGGGGGTCAATGATGCCGACATTATCCAAAAGCCATCGCCAACTCTCGTCCCAGGTACCAGACTCTGTCGCTTCGATCAGTCGTTTCATCGCATCGATCATGTCGTGATCCCCTCTGGTGGCATTGCCTTTTTAAAGCGGCAGCTCTGCGATTGGTTCTCCCTGATCGCGTCGATGCGCGGCCCCGGCGGGGCCTGCCGAGTTTTGCTGGCATGCAGACGAAACCGGCCTGAGGCCGACGCGCTGACTTCGCTTCTAGGAAAGTTCAGATACAAATCACACGAGGTCTGCGTGCAACTTGCCCATGGCGAACATTCCTGAACGACACCGGGAAAACGATGGCTCCGCCATCATCCTCCCAGTTCTGCAGATGCCAAAAGTTACGCCCGATCTCCATCGGCTGGGCGCGCCTGGTCGTCGGGATCGCGGTCCGGGCGCCCGGCCTCGCGCTTTTGGCTTGCACCAATTCCGCTGGACAACTTTTCCTGAGAGGGTTCAGTGACCCGGTTCACATGCTGGCCATCGCCAGGCATCTTGACGTCGGTGCCCATTGTCGGGCCCTCCATAAGACCGTGCAGAAGATACTGAAAGGTCACTACAGATATAGGGATCAGAACGCGCAATTACATGGGCCTTCTGCAGGCATCTCGTAGGCCGATGGTCGGATAGAAAAGAGATGGATGATCGACAACGTCAAAACCGAGGACCAATATTATAAGGTCCACGGTAAAGACGAGGATGGCAAACGTACCGAAGCCTTTTTCAAGCTGCCCACGTTCAAAACGGCTGCTTCGAATGACTGATACGGATCGGGCGTGAGACGACATGGTCCGGCAGTATCATTGGTTTCTGGTCATGCTGATCGGCCACCTTGCTGACCGCCAAAGGCCTGAAGCTGTGGCACGAAGGGTTGGCTTCGTTTGCGCCTCCAGCGGGCTTGGGCGATTTCGCTTGCGCTACCGAACAGCCCTGCGATGCCAAGACCCTGACTCGCCGCAGCTTCGTGGCAATCTCTTCGGGTGAGGGTCAAGTGGGGTAAGGCCGGCCCGATTGCTGCCGTTGGTGGTCAGACAGCCACTCGTTACATTTGCGTACGCCGGATAGTCATGCACGGGAAGTCTTCCACGTCATCGCCCAAGAATGCACGCCCCCTCCGAGAGCTGGAAGCTGGGGTCGCACTCCCATCGGTTTCCGGAGTCATCAAGATGTGCATTCCTCGGCAGCTCAATCGCGACGCACCCGCGCTCCCGGTCATCTGGTGCGTACCCACGATCGCAGCGCCATCCTGGTCCGTAAGCACCTGGATCGAGGAAGGCGTTGATCGGGAGAACCACGGGATCGCATCGGTCGCCGACCTGAATAAATCCTCTCTCGCAGGACCATGCATCGCCGTAATCCACGTTGGTCAGGTAACCGTTTTCCGGCACAACAATGGGAATACAGCGGTCCAAATCTGCTGTGAAACCACGCTCACAGGCCCATCCGGATCCGGTTCGATTATCCGTAAGATAAGCATGCTCCGGCAGAACAATTGACACGCAAAGGTCCTCGTCTTTCCAATAGCCGCGTTCGCATTGCCAGCCGTAGCCTGACGACTTCAAGAAGGCATTTTCCGGTATAAGGATTGCAGAACAGGACGTTCCATCAACCTTTTCAAATCCGCGGTGGCAGTTCCAGCCCGTTCCGTAGGAGCGTCTGGTTGCGTAGGCGTTCTCAGGAACCTCGACCTTTGCACATTCAGCCCCCTCCAGAACGTAGCCCAAGTCGCAATCCCAGCCCCCGCCGTAACTGCGGGGCTGAGCATTCGGCGGTATTAGACCAACCCCCATTTGTGCGGACGCTGGAAGCGCGAGCAAGGCAGCAAGGCCTGCCGCAAGGCCAATCCTGGCCATGAGCCGGAGCACTAGGAGCTGCGGGGGTTCGAGGGACGGGAACATGAATGTTTACCTTTCTTGCCAGCGGCCATTCGCCTGACTGGCGCTGCCTTTGCAGATCTGAGGCGATCGTCACCGTGGCAAAGGCGACGTTACGGTCTCGATCCATTGCTTGATCCTGTTGCCGACAGTCGCGGTTTCCTGCGATGGCAGATCTTGTGCCTGCATGTCTTGAAGCGTTGACCCTTCTTCCTCCGGAATGGTTTTGTCAGAGGGAGATACAAAGGCGCCTTCAACCGTGGTGTCTAATATAGCGTCCCGTTTCAGGGCCATGTCGAGATAGGCCGACGAGATCGATCGCATCTCTGTGGGCCTTGTGCTGTGGGTCTTTTCATGGATCATCAGATAGGTCCCGGTTTCTCTAAACGCCGCAAAGCTGAGACCTTCGATCAGCTCTTCTTCAACGAGAACCTCATAGCGACCGGGAGGGAACTGCCGGGCTGAGCCGGGCACGACAAAAGGATGCTTGAATTCAACAACAGAGGTCGTGGATCGCGTGGTCATCATGGTTCCCTTTGCAAAGAGTAAAGGCGCGATACCCTGGCCGGAGACATCGCTCCGGAACGAAGGCGTGCAACCTGCGGGGCGCCTGGACAAAAGCTATCCTAGGAGCGGAAGATTGTTGCTGTGCCATGGTCCGTGAGGCCCCTTATAGGCACGGTGGGGCCTCCGTTTCTTCTCTGCAGCACTCGCTGGATCAAAAGAACCTGAGAAATTCTCCTGCACAGCAGCTGAAATTTGGTTGCGCCCTCTTGAGCGGTGTCACAAAAGGACCAGCGTCGAGCGCCTTCCCCAGGCTCCATCTGCACCAAAGGCATCCCCCACGTCCAACCGCGCCCTCATCGCAGTCTGTATTATCGATGGGTTGCGTGGCCGCATCAGTCGACCTGACCGGGGCGAGTATTTGCTCTGCCACGCGGCAGCACATCTGATTGCCTCGAATAGATACCGACGGCCTGTTGACCACATAGTCATATGTCGGTTCCCTTTCTCGCCTCGGAAAAAAGGAGGGATCATCCCCTGCCTGAACGATCGATACTAACATCGGGATGCTGGCCAGTTCATAGCAGGTATTTATCAGGAAGGACCTAACCTATGTCAGCACGAACAGCTCAGGCATCGTTTAAGTGTAAACGTGCTGACAGGCATTGCTCCTTGTTCAGGCCCGAGGGGTGCTGGAACTCCTTTCAGGCAGCCGGGTATATCGTAGGCTAATTCCGAAAGGCTTTAGGCTTGTATTAAGTGATGTCTTTCCTCGCATGATACCATTCGCCGCGGCATGTCCCGCTAGTGAAAAAGCTCCTCAAGCGACTAAGCGCCATTGAACTCGAGATCGGTCATCGAGAACCGACCGTAGGAAATCCCCTTCTGTCTGGATCATTAGCAGGATCAGGCGCTTCCGTTTGCTAAAAGACGTCTGCATCACCTCTTATGGAAATCGAGGAAATCACGACCAAGATGAACTTAGAAGATCTGATCAACGAACTTCTAAATCAAATAGATGCTGCGATCCCCAGGGAAAAAGAGCTTGCAGTGCAGCAGTTGCGGCAGGCAATTTCTGCCGGTGATCGACCACCCCCGCAGTTAGAAACTTTGCTAGAAGAGACAGACCCGTTTGATAATGTCCCCGTCTAGCGATTTTTGTGGTTATCGGCCGTGATGCAAGAATTCTTGACGTTGGGCTTGGTGATCCAGTGCGGTCATCTGTCAGGCCTGTTCACGCGGCACTTTCGAGAACCTGTTGGCGAGATGGATTTTGCGTTCCTTCCGAAAGCGGCAAGGTTTTCCCCGCCGCCCTTTATCCCTTCAGACGTCAGCTGCGCCCAAGCGCGTCGTAATGGCTGTTGATCCTTACATAAGCCAGAGACCGCACCATGTCTGGATTGACAGCGGCAGGGTCGCCAGCGAGCCAGCCAATAGCCCGTCGAAATGCTCTTGCGAACAACCCACGCAGTCCTGCAGGACTTACCTGTGCGTCTCCATTTGCAAGCGTCGTGCGTTCGTTTTGCAATGTCTTGTGAATAATTTTCATTCTATGCTCCTTCATGAGAAAAGGCAGATACTTCCACCCGAACATGAACTTTGTTCGCTGCGGATTTCCCTAACAGGAAGGCGGTTCTTTTTGTGACGGACGCCGCCTTCGTCAGCCATTTTTTGGGAAGCCTCGGCGTCTTCACAATCCCGATTTGGGTTTTTGTACTCGCCGTTGGGTTTGGCTGGTGAGTCTTTCGGAGCGATGGGAATTCGCACGGCCATTATCAGGCCCTCCATAAATCACGGGCAGAGTATTCTGACGCAACCCTTCAAACATAAGGTCCAGAAGGTCATTTTGCATCAGTGTTGCTGCCGCTAATGCGCAAGCCCATAGGAAGGCTGGAAGAAGGGTTGGCCGCTCCATGCCGGTATTCTTCACGCAAGCAAGTGCCCAAGTGTGGCAAGGCAAAGAGTCCCGATGAAATCTCGCCGGATTGTATCGCGGAAAGATGAGATGGGTTAAGAACGAGGACGGGCAATGTGATGCGAAAAGCGCTAAGGGGACGTGGGATGACCGATAAGGGCAACGCTCCTGAAGACATCCGGCAATACGAGATAGCCTTGGAACTCCTTTTGGCATTGCTGCGTGTGCAGACAGTCGCTCCTGGTGCGATCAGCCCGGAGGATTTGCCGAAGGTGTTGTCCGAAGCCGCCGATGGGCGAAAACAGCAAGGCGACGATGGGGCAGCGCGATTGCTGTTTGGATGGGCACAGACGCTGGGGCAGCAGATAGGGGACGGGGAGTAGATTAGGCAGGACTGCCCCGCGCCGTCCAGGATCTGCAGGGCTTTTAGTGTCTATCTTTGGGCAAAAGCCACATGTTCCAGCAAAGCGGCGAGCAGTGCACCAGCTTAAAAGACATGTATTCACTTAACTGTACGGCCTAATTATCTGGAGTTGAATACCGCAAGACCGATCAACCTAGAGTAATCTCCGGCGCCACGCCACGCTGGGGTTTTTTGCTGAGGCCGAAGTTTAGAACGTTTAAAGAAGCTTTCGATCTGATTGAGGCAGATGAGAGCGCAGCGGATGATCAAGAAAGCCCCGTCTTTATCGGTGGGCCGCTCGCAATTGACAGCGAGGCGGCAAAAGCGGTCGAGCCATGCCAATGTCCGCTCCACAACCCCGCGGTGCTGCCCAGCCTTTCGCCGCTTTCAATGCAACGTCCAGCATTATGAGGTAGGACCCTCCGTTTACGATCTCCAGTATGGAGCGATGCGTGAGCCGTTCAAGAAGCCAAAGACTGACGCATAATCGATGAAGCTCAGATTGGCGTGGATCGCCATGCTGATCCTCACGCTGAGTTTGGTCGATCCCAACGGAAGAACAACGTCTTGTCTGACGCGCTCCACGAAAAATAGCCCTCAGAAAAGGCGCTTATGTCTTCAGTCCGATCAAAGCCTCTGAAAATTGCCCTGTGTCACAGGTAAGGCTAACCTATGTCAGTATGACCGGGATCTGGCATGGTTTAAGTGTGAACGTGCCGTCAGGCATTGTTCGTTACGAGTTCCAGAAGCGCGTGGGCGTACCGTAGCCTTATCGGTCGGTAGGCCTATGCGCTTCTTTTTTTATATAAAGAAGGGCAAGCCTTCGCAACTCGACCTGAGCAAGACAGGCGCCGCTAAGAGGGACATCATTGCAAAAAGGGGAAGTGCAATCAGCTCCCTATAACGGAGCCTCCTACCCCATAAAATCCATAACCCAAACATACTCCTGAAACTCCCGAAGCGCTGGCCGTACGCCTTGGACTTTGCGGCAAAAAAGAGTTCTTGCAACTTGCGGAAAAGCAAACGCTGACTTCCTCATCTTACGAGCGGCCCGTCCTGGTCGAGGTATGCTGGATCAAATTCCCCCAACTTTATAAGCCCCTCGTGATCGTGGATCGATACATGACCGTCCCGAAAGGTCACCAGTCCGTTTTCACGGAGCTGGCGCAACACGCGGTTCACATGAACGGCACTCAGGCCCAATGCGTCGGCAAGATGATATTGCGTGAGGGGGCAGTCGTAGCCTTCCCTGCTGCCCATCCCGACCAAAGCCAGCCTTGATGCCAGTTCCAGCAAGAAATGTGCCATTCGGGCCTCGGCGTTTCGCCGTCCGATGCCGACAAGATGCTCTACCACCATTGCCTCGTCTCGTGATGCCGCCCAAAGAACGGCCATGGCCAATCGCGGGGTGTGCGTGAACGCATCAAGAAGATCGCCTTTCAGCACCTCAGCTGCCTGGATATCCGTGAGCGGCTCGAAGCTGTGGTCCGAGGTGCGGAGCAAAACACTGCGCAACCCGAGGAAATCCCCAGGGATCTGGAAGTCAACAATCTGACGCGTCCCGTCCGGCTGAAGCTTGTAGGAACAGACCCAACCCGCCGACAGGATGTACGCAGCTTGTTCCGATTGTCCCTGATGTACCAGATCGCGCCCTGCAAGGAAGGTCCGGCGACGCTGATGCAGATGGTCCAGGACAGCGAGCTCGGCCTCTGACAGCGCCACGAACGCGGAGAGCTTACGGACAAGTGGACTGTTTTTGACTGGTGTCATGCCTCCCCCTGCCGACTTGCGATGCGTAAGCAGAAATCTGTCTGAGACTGCTTTCTATCAGTCCAGCATAGGGGAATTTCTGCGAGAAGTGGGGACGCATCGGATCAAAGCCTCTGCGAAAGCCGATAGGCTAATAAAAGGAACTTTGTGGATGTCCACTGCAAACGAATACGCCGGATTAGCTGCACTTTCCATCTGCGAGTCACTCCTGCTTGCCATGAAAGACGCCGAGTTGTTACCCGAAAATGAGATCAGGGGAGTTCTGCGGGATGCCGCGGCTGCCCACGAGAACGCCATTGGCACTGAGGTAATCAGGAAGGAGCACCGGGCTGCTGCTGACCTGATCAACGCAATCATTGCTGGTGGCAATTCGGTTCGGCACCCGTGATGTGTGTTTGCGTGCGCCGATTGGCATCCTGAACCTGCTTCGGTGAGCGTTATTCATCATGCTCTACCGCGATCTGAAGCTTTGGAAGCAAAAGCCGTCCGCTAAGGAGGCACCTGTCCTCGCCCAATGTTTTGACGACATCTTCGGGCAGCGTACCCGTTACAAGGAGCTGGGTCAGTTGCTTGCTCGCCTGCACAGGCGAAAGCATGAACTTCTAAAGGTGCTGGAGCGACCTGAGATCCCGCTCCACACCAATGGCTCCGAAAACGACCTTCGGGCCTGCGTGACCAAGCGCCGGATCTCGGGCGGCACCATGAGCGCCGATGGCCGCCAGGCCCGCGATGTCATGCTCGGACTGATGAAGACCTGCCGGAAACTCGGCATCTCCTTCTTCGCCTATATCGGCGATCGCCTCGGCCTCAGCGGCACTGGAGAGCGCATCCCCCTGCTACCCGATCTGGTGGGTGCGCAACCGGTGTAAACTCACGCCGCGCCGGAATCCGCCCCACTTACCCCTACCCACAAGTGGCGCAGATCTCCGGGCAGTGTGGTTCAGACGGGTTGCTGGGCGACTGATTCAGTTAGCAAGGGATAGAACTGGCGGATCGCTGCACGGCTGGCTGCCCGGAAATCTGCCCCACTTACTTCGGATTGTTCAGGCGCGTCTCCGAGAAATATTCAATAGTTTCTAGCTTGTACTCTGCCAACGCCGCAATTATCAACGCAGTTGCGGATCAGGGATCCATTCTAAGGATTGTTGATATATAGTCGGTAATCATCGCTAATCGACAGCACCTTTCGGGGGTGGTCAGCAGCCCGCTCTGCGTGCCGAAAGGCTGCTTCGAACGGCTTTCGACCACAGGAGAGCTGCGCTGACAGGAGGCACAGG
>NZ_NWMQ01000052.1:0-18841 GCF_002901215.1 Paracoccus sp. SY
TCCTGCCATCTCTACACCTCTCATAATGCCATAATCTGCGGGCTCCGTCACGGGGTTTAATGAAGAAGCGCTGAGCTATCCCTTATGGCTTGATGAAGATCGGTGTACCAGGCTGCACCAAGGTGAAAATCTCGGCCATCTCACGGTCAGTAACGGCGGCGCAGCCCCGCGTCCAATCGCGTGGCGGGTTCTGCACGCGGGGCCCGCGCCCGTGGATGAAGATGTCGCCACCCGGATCGCGGCCACGTGCGCGAGCGCGCGCCCGGTCCTGTGCATTGGGATAGGAAATTCCCAGCGACAGGAAGAAATTCGATCCGGGATTGCGATGTGTGATGTAGTAAAGCCCCTCGGGCGTGCGGCCGTCGCCCTGGTGCTGCTTGTGGCCCGCGGGGTTCGGTCCCAGATCGACGCTGTAGGATCGAACGGCCTTCCTGCCACTCAGCAGGTAAAGCGTCCGCGACGACTTGTCCAAAAGAAGCTGGGTAACCTGCGGCCGATGCTCTGGCCCTGACGGATCGACATTCGCCACGGCAGGCGACCCCAGGAATGTGGCCAGCAGGATGAATGCGCAAAACGCCTGTTTCATGGTGTCCCTCGTTCCGTTCTTGCCGGCTGTTACCGCCGGTCAAAAGGAATACGAGGGAAGGGTTAAGTTATTCCCAGGATTCAGAAACTCTGCCGATTACGCCAGTCCCAGCGTCTGGCGACCGCGCGCGACCAGTCCGGCCAGATCGGCGCGGCTTTGTTCACCAAAGACCGCCTCGTCGCCGGCGATGAAGGTGGGCGTGCCCATCAGGCCCATGTGNGGCAAGCCGGAAGGACAGCCCGATATGGCGGGTCACGGGCTCGGCCTCCATGCCGCGGCGAAGGCCGGGTTCGTCCAGGCCAAGCTGGCGGGCCGTGCGCATCACGCTGGCTTCCTCGGCCCGGCCGTTAATGGCCATCAGGGCAGTGTGGAATTGCCAGTATTTCCCGGTTTCCAGCGACGCCAGCGAGGCACGGGCGGCAAAGTCGGACCCTTCGCCGAAGACCGGCCATTCGCGATAAACCACGCGCAGCTTCGGATCGGACGAGATGACCTGCTGGATCGGGCCGGCCATCTTGCGGCAATGCGGGCAGTTATAGTCGAAGAACACCGACAGGGTAATATCGCCATCCGGGTTGCCCAAGACCGGCGCAGTCGGGTCACGTTCCAGGGACTTGCGCAATTCCTCGGGCATGGGGTTCGGGCGGTCGGCGGCCCGGGCGGGCAGGACCGCCATGGCCCCACAGGCTGCGGCAGCGGTCAGGACAAGGCGGCGAGGGATCATGGTCAAGACCTTTCGACAGGGACAGGCATAGCTAATCCGTTGCCGAAGGCAGAGGAAACGCCCCGTCCGGTCACGATCCCGTAGGGCGGCCTTTCCAAAGCATTGACGCCTTGTCCAGCATGACTAAGTTTGATGAACTAATCTGGAGATGTGCCATGAAGACCGTGAACATCCACGAGGCAAAGACCCATCTGTCTCGGCTTGTGGACGACGCGGCGCGCGGACAGCCCTTTGTGATCGCGCGCGCGGGCAAACCCCTGGTCAAGGTCACGATGATCGAGGGCGATCCCCCCCGGCGCCTAGGTTTCCTGGAAGGCCAGGCCGACATTCCCGACGATTTCGACGACATCGGGGCGGACTCGATCCGCGCCCTGTTCGAAGGCAATGCCCCTGCCCCATGAACCTGCTTCTGGACACGCATCTGCTGCTGTGGGCGGCGTTCCGGCCTGACCGGCTGTCGCCCGATGCCGCGGCCATGATCGCCGATCCGGGGAACCGGCTGTGGTTCTCGGCCGCCTCGATCTGGGAGGTGGCGATCAAGCGCAGCCTGGACCGTCCCGATTTCCGCGTCGATCCGGGCGTGCTGCGGGCGGGGCTTCTGGCCAACGACTATGCCGAACTGCCCATTGCCGGGCGTCATTGCCTGGGCCTGTCGGGTCTTCCCGCCCTTCACGCCGATCCCTTCGACCGCATCCTGATCGCGCAGGCCCTGGCCGAGGGGATGATGCTTTTGACCTCGGACGCCCGCGTCGCGGCCTATCCCGGACCCATCCGCGCGGTCTGATCCGATCCGCCCCGTTCACATGTCCGGGACCGGAACGATATCGGTTGTTCCTTTTGGCGCAATCGGTTGTTCTAAGACCAGCACCTCTGATCGCTCGAAGGAGCAGACATGCGCGCGGTGAAGGCCGTCCTGGGACTGGTCGTGATCCTGGCCGCTGCGGCGGGCGGGCTGTGGCTGACCGAACGGCTTCTGGCGGCCCCCGAACCCGCCCAGATGGCCCAGGGCAGCGGCGCCCCCCTGCGGGTCGAAACCATCGCCCCCGAAACCGTCACCTTCGCCGATGCCGTCACCGCCGTGGGCACCGCCCGCGCACGTCAGGCCGTCGATCTTCTGCCCGATTCCAGCGGCCGCATCACCCGCATCGCCTTCCGCCCCGGCGACCGGGTGGAAGCGGGCGAGATCCTGGTCGAACTGGACGACCGCGCCGAACAGGCCGACCTGAAGGCGGCCGAGGCGACCCTGGCCGAGGCGCAGGCGGCCTTTGCCCGCCAGGAAAGCCTGAACCAGTCCGGCAGCTCCTCGGACGCCGCCTATCAGACCGCGCGCGCCGCACTGCTGCGGGCCGAGGCGGAACGCGACCGCGCCCTGGTCGCGCTCGAGGATCGCAGCCTGCCAGCCCCCTTTGCGGGCGTCATTGGCCTGACCGATCTGGTGGAAGGGCAACTGATCGACACCGCCACCCCCATCGCCACCCTGGACGACCTGTCGGTGATCGAGGTCGATTTCAGCGTGCCGGAAATCCTGCTGCCCCGCCTGCAACGGGGCCAGCGGGTCGAACTGACCTCGGCCGCCTGGCCGGGACGCGCCTTCCAGGGCGAGATCAGCCGCATCGACAGCCGCGTCGATGCCGCGACCCGCAGCCTGGCCCTGCGCGCGGAAATCCCCAACGACGACCGTGCGCTTGCCGGCGGCATGTTCCTGCAGGTGCGGCTGGTCCTGGCCGAACGGCAGCGCCCGGCGATCCCGGAAAACGCGCTGAACGTCGAAGGCGACCGGGTGTTGGTCATGGTAGCAGACGGCGGCACCGCGCGGCAGGTGGATATCGTCACCGGCCAGCAGCAGGACGGGCTGATCGAGGTGGTGTCCGGCCTGGATCCGTCTGCCCGGATCATCGTGACAAACCTGCACCGCCTGTCCGACGGCATCCCCGTCGAGGCGGTGGCCCAGGAGCGCCGGGTCGAGGCCGCGCCCGCGCCGCCCACGGAGGGCGACGGATGAGCCTGCCCGACCTTTCGCTGCGCCGGCCGGTCATGGCCACGGTGCTGAACCTGCTGATCGTGCTGATCGGCGCGGTCGCCATGTCGCGCCTGCCCGTCCGCGAACTGCCCCAGATCGAGGCCGCGCAGGTCACGGTCCGCGTGGATTACACCGGCGCCGCGCCCGATGTCGTGGACAGCCAGGTCGCATCCGTGATCGAAGGCGCGCTTGCGGGCGTCAGCGGCGTCACCTCGATGGCCACGGAATCCGAACGCGGCCGGATGCGCACGGTGCTGACCTTCGATTCCGGCCGCGACATCGACGCGGCGGCCAACGACGTCAGAAACGCCGTGGACCGGGTGGTGGGCCGCCTGCCCGAGGAAGCCGACCGGCCCCGCGTGGACAAGAACGACAGCGAGGGCGACCCGGTCGTGCGCCTGTCGCTGTCCAGTCCCGACATGACGCCGCTGCAACTGTCGGATTACGCGACCCGCTTCCTGGTGGACCGGCTGGCCCGGCTGCCGGGGGTCGCCAACACCACCACCTTCGGCGCCCGGTCCCCCGCCATGCGCATCTGGCTGGACCAGTCGCGCATGGCCGCATACGGCATCACCACCGGCGACATCATCGGGGCCCTGCAGGCCAACAACATCGAACTGCCCGCCGGAGAGATCGAGACCGGCGCCCGGCAGTTGCAGGTCCTGGCCCAGACCCGGTTTTCCAGCCCCGACACCTTCCGGCAGGTGGTGATCCGCGACAACGGCATCCGCCCTCTGCGCCTTGGCGACGTGGCGCAGGTCGAGGAAGGGCCCGAACAGCGTGAATCGATCTTCCGCGCCAATGGCGTGCTGTCGCTGGGAATGGGGGTCCAGCCGCAGGCCCAGGCCAACACGGTGGCCATTTCCGATGCCGTCAAGGCGGAACTGGACCGCATCCGCCCCACCCTGCCCCCCGGCATGAGCCTGGAGATCACCGCCGACGAGGCCGTCTTCATCGAAAGCTCGATTGCCCAGGTGCTCAAGGTCTTTGCCGAGGCCGTGGCCCTGGTGATCGCGGTGATCTTCCTGTTCCTGGGATCCATGCGGCTGTCGATGATCCCGGTCGTCACCATCCCGATTTCCGCCCTGGGCGCGGGGCTGGCGATGCTGGCCCTGGGCTTTTCGGTCAACATCCTGACGCTGTTCGCGCTGATCCTGGCCATCGGCCTGGTTGTGGACGACGCCATCGTGGTCCTGGAAAACATCCAGCGGCACCGCGCCATGGGCAAGTCGCGCCTGCAGGCGGCGCGCGACGGCACCGCCCAGGTCAGCTTCGCCGTGATCGCCACCACCGCCGTGCTGATCGCGGTCTTCGTCCCCGTCAGCTTCATGGAAGGCGAGATCGGCAAACTGTTCGCCGAATTCGGCATCGTGCTGGCCGTGGCGGTCGCGGTATCCGCCCTGATCGCCCTGACGCTGTCGCCGGTCCTGGCCGCAAAGATCATGCCGCGCGAGGAACGCGAGAACTGGCTGACCCGGACCATCAACCGGCTGATCGGCGGGCTGGAACGGGTTTATGGCCGGGTGCTGGACCAGCTGATCGCCCGGCCGGTGCCGATCCTGGCCGTGACCGCCTTCCTGATGGCCGCGGCCTTTGCCGTTTACCAGCACCTGCCCCGCGAACTGACCCCGCCCGAGGATCGCGGCCAGATCCGCATCACCGTGACCGCGCCCCAAGGGTCGAACCTGGCATATACCGACGCCGCCACCCGCAAGGTCGAGGCGCTGCTGGAACCCCTGCGCCAGGACGGCACTGTGACCAATGTCACCACCATCGTCGGCACCTGGGGGGAATTGCGCCGGTCGCTTCTGTTCGTGAACCTGGCCGACTGGAAGGACCGCGACGTCAGCGTCGACCAGGTGATCGCCGATCTGCGCCCGCAACTGTCCCGGATCTCCGAGGCCGCGACCTTCATCCGCGCCGCGGGGGGGCTGGGCCTGGGAAGCGGACAGGGCAACATCCGCTGGATGCTGGGTGGCCCCGACATGGAACGGACGGCCGCATGGGCCAACGACATGGCCGCCGGCCTGGAGGGCGACCCGCGCCTCGCCTCGGTCGAGGTGAACTATTCCGCCAACCAGCCGGGCGCCAACCTGTCGATCGACCGCGCCCGCGCCCAGGATCTGGGCCTGTCGTCGGAAACCATCGCCCAGACCCTGCAGGTGCTGTTCGCATCCCGCAGCGTGGGCGAATACACCAGCGACGGGCGGCAATATCCGGTGATCCTGCAAGCCTCGCCCGAGGATCGCGATTCCATCGCCGACATGCTGTCGGTCTTCCTGCGCAACGACCGGGGCGACCTGATCCCCTTGTCGGCCTTCGCCAGCATCGAGACCGGCGCCACCGCCCCTTCGGTCAACCGCTACGACCGCCTGATCTCGGTCGAGATGTCGGCCGACATCGCCCCCGGCACGGATCTGGAAGGCGCGATGGCGGCGGTCCAGGACGCGGCGCAGGGCCTGCCCGCGGGCGCGGTTCAGGCCTGGGAAGGCCAGGCCAAGGATTACCTGGAAAGCTCGGGCGGGATCGCCGCGGTCTTCGTGATGTCGCTGGTCATCGTGTTCCTGGTCTTGGCGGCGCAGTTCGAAAGCTTCCGCACGCCGCTGACGATCATGCTGACCGTGCCGCTGGGCCTGGCGGGGGCGGCGGGGACGCTTCTGATCACCGGGGGAACGGTCAACATCTTTTCCCAAGTGGGGATGATCCTGCTGATCGGCATCATGGCCAAGAACGGCATCCTGATCGTGGAATTCGCCAACCAGCTGCGCGAGGAAGGCAAGCCCCTGGTGGTGGCCGCCCGCGAAGGCGCCGTTGTCCGCCTGCGTCCCATCATGATGACCACCATCGCCACCGTCCTGGGGGCGGTGCCCCTGGCCCTTGCCAGCGGGGCGGGGTCCGAGAGCCGCAGGGCCATCGGCGCGGTGATCGTGGGCGGGCTGTCGCTGGCCTTCGTGCTGACGCTGCTGGTCACGCCGGTGATCTATGTGCTGATCGAGAACCTGCGCCGCAAACCCGCGGCGGAATCGGCGCCTGTGGCGGCGGAATAGGGCTGGGTCCCGCAAAGGCGGGCTTCAGGGCTGGCCTTTGCGGACAGGATCGCCCTATGATGCGGATATGCGCGGATCCGGTCTTTCCTGGCAAGGTCTTGACGACGGCGACGGCGATGGGCCCGCCGCGCCCCGGTCGTCCGACTGGCTGGCCGCGCAATCGGCCCTGGCCGTCGATCTGGCCGGGGCGGCGCTTGGCGCAGGGCGGCTCGAGGCGCGGCTGTCGCTGATGGACAAGGGGGCCCGCGCGGGCGCCATCCGCCGCCTGGCCCTGATCGAGATCGAGGAAATGCTGCGCGCCCAGGGTACCCCCCTGTCGCGCGAGGAGATCGGCTTGGACGCCATGGCCGCGCGCGCGGGCACCGACCTGCAGGCGATGGCCCAAGCCCGCTGGGCCCTGCGGCGGCTGGAAGGACAGTCCGATCCGGCCAGCCTGCGCGATTTCCTGGCGCTGCACCGCAACCCGGACCGGGAGGACGCGCCCTGGTCGGAACGCCCCGTGGGCGCCGCCTTCGACGCGGCCGCGGATGATTTCTTGACGGCGATGGAAGGATTGGCGGGCCTGCATCCCCTGGCCCGCGCCCCTGCCGCCCGGATGCTGTGGCGGCTGGCGGAGCTGTCGCCCGACGGGGCCGCGATCGAGGGCGCGGTCTGGGCCGCCCGCGACATGGCCCGCGCCCTGCCCGGCCTGTCCTTCCTGCCGCTGGGCCGCCATGGCCGGGCCATATGGGCCGATGGCGGTCCGGCCAGGCAGCGCCTGTCGCGGCATCTGGCCGCCGTGGCGCAGGGCACGGCCGACGCCTGCCGGATGCTGGACCGCATCGCCGCCTGGTCCGAGACCGCGCGAGAGGCCACCGCCACGATCAAGGGCCGAAATCCCGCCCGCGTCATCGAGGCCCTTGCCGCCCACCCCGTCCTTTACACCGCCCAGGTCGAGAACTTGGCCGGCATCAGCCGCGACACCGCCGAACGCCTTCTGTCGCGGATGCAGACCATGGGCCTGGTGCGCGAGATCACCGGAACCAAGCGGTTCCGGCTGTGGTCGGCGGGGATGTGATCAGTCGTAGCGCGACAGCATTTCGGCACGCTCGGCGTCAATCCTGTCCATGAAATCCCGGTTTTCGGCACGAAAGCGTTCTGCGAACTCGTCGTTCTTGCTGGTCCCGATCTTGCGATGCCCGGAAGAAACGTCCTGCGTGGCAAAGCCGTCCAAGCCCAGCTTTTCGGCAAACAGGTTCAGCACCTTCTGCGCCCCGCACGAGGTGATCGCCTCATAGGACAGCCGAACCGGAGACAGGCCGAAATCGGAGATCATCCTTTCGGTGCCAACCTCGGCGGCATGAATATGGTTGATCCATTTCTGGATGCTGTTGGCGTTGTAGCCATAAGCATTGTCGCTGGTTTCGATTTCCTGCGCATCGTTGTTGGCCGCATGGCTGACCCTGGTCTGCACCATCTTGTCCAGGGATACGCCTTGGGCGACGATGTCTTCTCGTGTCAGCCAGAAGAACACCGCATCGTCAAAGCGCGACATGAAATTCCCTTCGGTGCCGAATACGGCCTTCAACTGGTGATAGGTAATCTCGAAGCCAAAAATCCCGCCATGGGCCTCGTGGCGGCTGATGACCTCGACGAACTGGTCCAAGTCGCGGGCGCCTTTGGCCCTGGTGCTGGAATGCATGAGCGCAGGGTTGAACCATTCCCCTGGCGTGCCCATGGCTTTTGTCCCCGTCAGGATGCTGGTCAGCCAGCTGCTGCCGCTGCGGGGGGTGAACAGGATGGAATAGGTCTTGGCCGGCTTCTCGGTCCGCATCCAGAAGTCATATTTTTTCTGATCCGCCTTGGGATCAAAAATGCTGTCGCTCATTTTGGGATACACTTCTATCCGGGTGTTGATGGTCATGGGAAACGGTGCCGACAGTTGCTGCTCAAGCCATGGTCAGTTTACGGCGCCTTTCGGGGGTACTGTTCCCCAGAACGATATCCAGCAAAGCCTCTAGGTCGGTCCCTGCCCCGTCCAGGGGGATCGTTCCCCCCTGCCCCGTCCGGGCGGCCTCGGCCCGGATCGCGTCGCCTTGGGCGCCCAGGTCGAAGCCGAAGACCGGCAGGCCGGTCGCGATCGCCTCGTGGGTGGTATAGGAAAAGGTTTCCGGGCCGATCGAGGGCATGAGCCAGCGGCTGATGCCATAGCGGGCCACCAGGACGGGAATGTCCTCGATGCGGTAATCGCCATGAACCTGCGCGGACGAGGCCAGCGGATAGGCGGGATCGACATTGCCGATCACCACCAGCCGCGCCCGGCCGGTCCTTGCAAGCAGCTGCGACAGGTCGCGCAGAACCGCGATGCCCTTCTGATAGCCGATATTGCCCAGAACCCCGATCACCGGCACCCCGTCCTTGGGCTGGCCCGGCGCGACGCGGGGAACATCCTGCAACAGGCGGTGCGGCCTGACGGTCAGCCTGTCCGCGACCTGCGGATAGGCGGTGGCGACAAGCTCTCGGCTGTTATCGGAAAAGACGATGATGTCGTGGGCGGCCCCAAGCAGCACCCCCCAGGATGCGCGCCAGTCCCCCAGGCCGACCTTGGTCCCGTCGTTGCGAAGCATGGTATGGACGGGATCGTCATTGCGGCCCGGCATGGGCACGCCGTGATAGGCGCCATCGCTGCCCAGCAGGGTATAGGCAGGGCTGAGAAGCAGGTAATCGTGGACCAGCACCTCGATCCGGTCATCCGGCCCTTGGGCCAAGGACACAAGGATTTCGGGCAGGCCCATCAGGTCGCGGTCGCCCACGGCGCAGGAATAGACGATCCGGCGGGCAGGCAGCAGACCCAGCAGGCGGGCCACGAAATCGGTGCTGTCGGTTTCGCCGCGGGTGATGCCATGGGCGCTGTGCAATTCGATCTGCCAGCGGGAAAGTCCGCCCACGCGCAAGACCACGGCGGCGGCATCGGTTTCCAGATCGGCCTTCAGCCGGCCCTGCAGGTAATGTTCCGCGCCCCCGCCCATGTCATGGGCCACATAGACCGGGACCGCGCCTTTCTGACGGACGCCCGCCCAGGCCAAGGCCAGGGCCAGACGCGGGGTGTTCAGCGGATCCTGGCGGATGAAATCCTGCACATCGGCATCATAGGAGGGGTAACGGCGCGAGATTGTCTCGCTGTTCCTGCGGATCAGGGCCAGCTTCTCGGCCGATCCGAACGAGGTGCCGCCGCGATGTTCGACGAACAACCCGCCAAACCCCAGATGGCGGCCGTTCTTCTGGCGCGCCCGCTGGCACCAGTCCACTTCCTCGCCATAGCCGCGGCCGAAGACGATATCCAGTTCGGGCAGCTTGCGCAGAAAGTCGATATGCATCGCCATGCAGAAACCCACGCCGGTGGGGGCGTCCGCCAGCTCGGCGCCCGGGAAGAACCGCGCGGCGACCCGGTCGATCGCGTCGGCCTCGCCCGGCAGAAGCTGTTCACGCTGGCAGATGGCAGGGATGTTGAAGATTTCCGCGTCGTTGGACATGGGCGTCACGGTGGCGACGTTGTCATGGTCCAGCAGCGGCCGGATCAGCCGGCTGGCCCAGGCGGCAGGCACGAAGGCATCCGAATTCAGCAGCACCACATGATCGCCAAAGGGCAGCGCCGCCGCGAAGGCGCGGTTGACGGACCGGATGAAGCCCAGGTTCGTCTCGTTCTCGATCACCGTGACGCGGGCGGCGACATCATCGGGCAGGCCCGTGCGCCAGGCGCGCAGCCAGGGGCGGACCTGGGCGTCGGACGAGCAATCCTCGACCACGATCAGGCGCCAGGGCAGGTCGGTGTGGTCCAGGACGCGCTGCAACACCTCGGGCAGCAGGTTGAAGGCATTGTAGACCGGCAGGACGATGGTCACCCCGGTCCGGGCCAGGGCCGGGGGCGGGCTGTCTTCGGTGGCTACGTCATCGGCGAACAGAAGCGCGTTCAACTGGCCCGACCGGGTGACGGTATTCAGGCCAAGCGCCGTCTTAATGCGAGCGACCGACAGGGGATCGCGATGAACCAGCCAGTGCATCCCTGCCGGAAAGGCGCGCACTGCATCCCGCAGGAAGGGTGCGACCTGGGCGCGGCGCATGGCGCGCAATTCACGCGGGGTGATCTGCGGTAGGGCATGGACATAGCGGGTGCCCCCGGCCTCGGCCCAGAAGACAGTGTGATCCAGGCTCAACGGCATGTCCAGCATGAAGCCCGGCGTCTTGATGCCCTGGTCGCCCATGTTCGTTAGCACGTCGTCGCGCACCAGGCTGGGCGCGCGTTCGACCGAATGATCGCCATTAGCCAGCCCCACCAGGCCCGACAGCGCCCATCCCTCGACCCAGATCCGGCCTTCCCGAACGGCGATGCGATCGATATGGCCCAGGCGCCCGCCGCTGCCGTCCCAAAGGGGAAAACCCGGTTTCTGCATCTGTGCGTGCCGCATGGCATATCGCCGGAACAGGCCGAAAACTCTGCTGATCACGGGCTTTTATCCCTTTCGGAAGAATCCTTGCCGGGGCAGGTGTCCCAGTTGCGCCCGTCTAATCCTCCCGTCCGGCCCTGTCCATGCACGACAAGAAGCGGACGGGAGGGATGAGCAGGGAGGTCCCCCAGAGACGCTTTCCGACGGCCCGGTGATCCGAAAGGCCCTTCAGGCAGAATGTAGAGCACAAAGCCCGGCGTTCCTGTCTCTTGCCCCCTTGACCTTCAGCACGTCCTCGCGAGCCAGATAGAGCGCACATTCCCTCTTCTGATGCCCCGAGGCCAAGCCCACCAGCCTCGTGAAGGCCCAGCCTTCCACATGAATCCGACCTTCTGTCCGGTAATGCGGTCGATATGCCCAAAATGCCTGCCGCTTGCATCCAAGCAGCGGAAAGCCCGCTTTGCGGATTTCCAGATACCGGGGAAGTTCCTTTTAAGGTTATCAAATTTTCTTTATCATTGAGGCAATTCGATTTTAACCTTTTCCCGCTGCGGGTAGCCGGATGCCCTTGCCTGCTACTGCAGCAGCAAGGTCAGGGCAATTTTTCGAGGGCCTATTGGTTTATCCATTGAATAAGATGCTTGAACCTTTGGTTTGGGGCGTCCTTATAGCCTGCTGAAGGCACACAGATGCCGTTGGGGGCGGTCACATCATCAATGCCGATGTTAAAGCTTATGCTTCAGAAGTTAAGCAGGAAGGCGACGACGGTCCCAAGTGACACCACTGCGGATGACCTTGGCAGGCGAACCCACAGCAAGGCTATTGTCTGGAATGGCCCCCCGGACAATCGATCCTGCCCCAATCACTGAATGGCTGCCGATCGTTGCGCCCTTCAAGATTGTTGAATGCTGACCTACCCAGACATGATCCCCAATAGCAATGGGCTTGCACGGATTTATTCTTTTGCCGGACGCGACATCAATGATCGAATGATTATCGCTCGTATCCATCGATATTCCGCCGGAAAACATGCAATCTCTCCCAATGACAATATGAGATGTTTCGTGCATGTGCAGCCTAATCCCCATCGAAGACGTTTCATCCCCAATTTCAATAAGGCCATCGTCACATTTGATAACGATCTGACCATTCAGTCTGCAACGGGCACCAACTCTGATTGTATTACGATGGCCTATAACTAGGATCCGGGTGCATCTGCTACCATCACCCAAAGTTACGAGATTGCCTTCACCTCTGACTGTAAAATCTTCAACGCCTTTTGGGGTATCTACCATTTTTTTCCTGCTGCGATGATGTTGATGATGGCTTTCGTAGCAGAAGTGCGTACCTTCGCAATCCTTTGGGCAGTGTCCCAGCACATGGTGTAGCCGCGCACGGAGCCTTCGGCATAGTGCGAGATGCTAGCCTTTGCGGCCGAGCAGATCATGGAATTTGAGCGTGGAGCGATCGTAGCGAAGAATGAGATCGAGGCGCGGACGGAGGCTGCGGTTGGCCAAGCCTGCAATCTACTCCCCAACGCGGGCAACCACTTCAAAGCCACAGGATATGAGGGCCAAGTAAGCACAATCGGCTCTCTAGGTGTAAAAGAAAACTCTAGGTAGGTTAGCGCGTACTGTTTCCAGCGAAAGCAACTTGAGGGCTGTTGACCAACCTACATGGAAACATTCCCAAGCGCTTGAGTTTATACTAGGTATGATGCCATGCCAATCGCTCTTCGTTTGATGGCCTGCGTGTTGTGATCTATCCAGATGACCACCGTCCTGCACATGTCCATGTCATCCGAGCAGAAGGGGAAGCCGTGTTCATCCTGAACTGCCCGGATGGTCCTCATGTCCTTCGAGAGACCTACAGGTTCGCGCGCCGCACGGTCTCACGCATCGAAAAAGAACTTGCCAAGCACCTGTTTACCCTTTGCCCACTGTGGAGCGATATTCATGGAGATTTCTGAACAAGACTTCACCGCAGCCATTACCCGTGGCGAGCAGATCCGACAGCGAGGATATGCCGTTGCGGTTGACTATGACGCCTGTCAGAGACGCTTTGTCGTCGAGCTGAGCAATGGCGTTACGGTCATGGTCCCCGTACACCTGCTGGAAGGTTTGTCCGATGCCCAGGACAGCGATCTGGCCGAGATCGAAATCACCCCTGCAGGGCTTGGGCTGCACTGGCCAAAGCTGGACGCTGACGTTTACGTGCCTGCCCTAATGCATGGAGCTTTTGGCACGAAACGTTGGATGGCGGCTCAGCTCGGTGCCTCCGGGGGAAGGGCATCAACGCCGGCGAAGGCCTCGGCAGCGAGAATAAACGGCTCAAAAGGAGGACGTCCTCGCAAGCAGGTTTGATAGAGGCGCCGTGGTTGAGCGTAAACTGGCGACGCAGTCACCCGAACATCAGCCGCATGGCTGATGAAGGACAGTGATGTTGGTCCAGCCTGCTTCTTTATCAACAAGACGGTTTGACCGGGAAATTCTCATGCACCCTCACGCCCCACGGTCTCTCGACATGGTTGTTCCAATCATATTATTTCGCCAATAAAGCGAAGCAGGCCTTAAGGGCCGCTGTTCATTCTGGTCTGTCATACGACGAAGGAAGCACAATGCCGCATCCTGTAGAAAGTGATCATCTTTCAAAAGCGCATGCGCTCTTCAAAGCTAACGACTTGGACAAGGCCGAAGAACTCATAACTTTGGCACTGGCGCATAATCCTGGCCATTTCGCAGCGTCCATGCTGCGCGCGCGCATATGTGAGGCCCGCAAGGATCCCGCCGAAGCAACGGATCAGTACCGCAGGCTCTGTAATGCTTTTCCTGAAAACCCCCTGCCTCCGGCTGAACTCTCACGTTTCACCATGAATGCCGGAGATTTCGAGGCGGCCGCAGCATTCCTTGCCGAGGCCGAGGCATTGGGCCTGCCGCGTGATCGGCTCATGCAACTTCGGGTCAGGATGGCCGCGCTGAAAGGCGACACGACCCAAGAAATGAAGCTGCTGGAAGAGCTTCTGGACGACAAGGAACAGCCTGCGGCGGCACAGCAGATCCGGCTGGTCCGTCTGGCGCAGTTGCAGGCTAGGCTGCGCAACTGGGCGGTGGCACTTGCGACCGCACGCCAAGTGCTGGCCCGCTCTCCGAATGAAGCCCCTGCCCTTGTGGTCGCCGCCAATGCTGCAGTCGAATTGGGCGATGACAAGGAAGCGCGCAGCTATCTGGAAAAGCTGGTCGAGCTTGATCCAAGCAATGCAGCCTGGACTGCGCAACTGGTCCGTTATCTGGTGAATACGGGAAAGACCACGTGCGCTGCACAGGTGCTCCGCACGGCCTTGGACAAAATAGGCGATGCGTCCGACCTTCACCAGCTTTCCTTGATTCTCAAGCTCCCGCCTGAACTGATCGAGCGGTCGATCCTTTGGGCGGAAGCCGTTACAGAAAAGGCTTCCGATCGCGAGAAAGCTGTCGCGGTCGAAATTCTGATGCGGCATTCGCGGCCTGTTCCGGTAGGGTTGGCCCAAAAACTGGGCGCCCCGGCATCGCGCACAGCAGACCTGGTGCGCTGGTGGCAGATGGCGCCTTCGGACAGTGATCTGAAACGCCCCGTGATCACGGATGACATGAGCGAGGTGATCGTGGCCCGAGGCCACCAGCCTGCGGCAACGGTTCTTGTCTTCACTGGTCTTGGCGACCAGTTGCATGTGCCGTTGTTCATCTATGACCGCTATCTGGCGGCACTGAATGTGGATGCCATCTACCTACGCGACCCTTCCCGATATCTGTTCAACAACGGCATCCCCTCGGTCGCCGAGGATTTTGCAGGATCCGTAGCGCATCTTCGCAGTCTGTTGGATAAGGAAGGGGGGCGCCCCTCGGCAGTGATTGGGACTTCTGCCGGCGGGTTTGCCGCAATCCGCTATGGGCTGACGATGCAAACGCGCAGCATCATCTGCTTTTCAGGCCCCACAAACCTGTCGCACGATTTCTTGGCCGATGAAGGCCGGGGCATGCTTACGATCCAAAGGTTGAAGTCCCTGCCCCCTGATATCCTGGATACTCGGACATTCGTGCGCGACGCGGACGGCCATACGGCGATTCATCTCTATTATGGCGCCCGAATGCCGCAGGATGAAAGACATGCCCGTCATCTGGAGGGTGAACCCGGAGTGACCCTGCATCCGCTGGCAGAGGTCGCTGCCCACAGCATCGTCATGGAACTGGCCGGCACCGGCGAGTTGCTGGACATTCTTCGCCGTCACATTCTCGACAACTGAAATCGAGACGACCTGCTTTGCCGGAAGCACAACCCATGCTGTCTTCCACAGAATGCCGAGGGAACCAGATGCCATCACTATACCTGATCAATCCAGCCACGGGGTTCCCCAGCTATCACACTGCCGAGGCCTTTCAGGAAAGCGGGTATGGTTGGGTGCAGGTCGCGGATCTGGCCATAACTACAGTGGCTGCACTCGCGCCGCCGGGATGGACGATCCGATTGACGGACGAAGGCGTCTCGCCTGTCGATTTCGACCACCCTGCCGATTTCATCGGGATCACGGGCAAAGTTTCCCAGCGTTCGCGGATGTTCGAGCTTGCGGAAGCCTTCAGACAGCGCGGCCAGACAGTTATTATCGGAGGCTCGTTCGCATCGCTGAGCCCCGAAGATGTTCGGCCCCATGCTGATATCCTAGTGACAGGCGAGATCGAGGACATCGCGAGCGGATTCTTCGCCGACCTCGCCAATGGTAATTGGAAGGCCAGTTATCACGGCGGAAAGACCGATCTCCGGCGCGCGCCCGTGCCTCGCTGGGATCTTTACCCCGTCCATGCCGCCCAAGCGGGGGCGGTGCAGACCACGCGCGGCTGCCCTTTCAACTGCGAGTTCTGCGATGTCATCCAGTATCAGGGTCGTATCCAGCGGCACAAGGATATCGAGCAGGTGCTGACTGAGCTGGATGTTCTTTATGCTGCGGGGTTTCGCCGCATCTTCATCGTCGATGACAACTTCACTGTCCATCGTAAGCAGGCTCGCTCGATGCTGGTTGCCCTTGCTGAATGGAACGCGCGGCAGTCAAGCGGGCGCGTGCACTTCATCACGCAGGCATCACTGGACATCGCGCGTGACGATGATCTTCTGGATTTGTGCCACGCAGCCGGGTTGGACACGCTTTTCGTGGGGATCGAGACAACGAACGTCCTCAGCCTGCGCGAAACTAGCAAACGGCAGAACCTGCTGCTGCCGATCCCCGAGGCCATCTCGAAGATCCTGAGCCGCGGCGTCGTCGTGCAGGCAGGCATCATCGTGGGCTTTGACAATGACGGGCCAGAAATTTTCACGGAGTTGATGGAGTTCTTCCGCAACTCTCCATTGCCCGACCTCAATATCGGCGCGTTGACCGCCCCGCAAGCAACACGCCTTTACAGCCGGTTGAAATCCGAAGGTCGTCTACTGGGAGATTCGTGGGATGTCACGGCGGGTAGCCCCTTCGCCACCAATATCCTCCCCAGCGGGATGAGCCGCGAGGATTTGCTCGGGGGCCTTCGCTGGCTTTGCGAAACAGCCTACTCCCCGGCCGAATATGAACGCCGCATGATCAACCTGATAGAAGCCTTTCCAGCCAACGATGGACCATTTTCCAGAGGCAGGCCCACCCTGTCAAACCCGCGTGGCAAGCTGTTTCTCAGAACCTTGCAGATGATCGGCCGCCGTGGCGCCGCAGAGGCGGCGATGGTCCAGAATGTTCTGCGCCGGGCTGCAGAAAAACCTGCGGCCTTGCCTGCGGTGATCTACTTCCTCGGTCGCTACGAGCAGACCCGATATTTTCTCGAAGCCGAGCAGGCGACCGAGAGCGTTCAGGCGGCCGAATGATCTTGAGGTCTTTTCAGGCGACGCAGGGAGCCTGCCTGATAAAGCTCTCGGCACTGCGAACGCTGGACCTTGCCACTAGTCGTCCGAGGGATGATGCCGGGTGCGACGAACACGACTTCATGAACCCTGATGCCGTGTGCCTCGGCCACAGCCAGGATCGCTGCGTCGGCCGCTTCCTTGGGGATCAGCGTTCGCACATGTTCCCGCTGAACCTCTTGAACAACAACAACCTGTTCGGCTTTTCCGGAGTCTACTGAAAAAGCAGCAGATCTTTGGGCAAAAGCCGGGTGACTGTTGTGAACGACGGCTTCGATATCCTCGGGATAAAGATTGCTGCCCTGGACGATCACCATGTCCTTCAGCCGCCCCGATATGTATATCTCGCCATCCTGAGCGAAGCCAAGATCTCCTGTTCTAAGGAACGGTTCTGGATACCCAGGCAGCCGCGCATGGAAACATTCCTTTGTCAGAGACGGCTCTTTCCAGTATCCAGCCGCTATGTGAGGACCAGAAATCCAAAGCTCGCCTGCAGTCCCTTCCGGCACCGGCACACCTGTCACAGGATCAACGATCATGACCGCGCCAGGCTGAACTGCCTGCCCGCAGCTAACAAGCGGCCGGGTTGCAGGCCGATCCGGTTGTGGTTCCAGCACCTTGAAACCAGCACCCGTTTTTCCACCTGAAACGATAAGCGTGGCCTCGGCAAGGCCATAGGCCGGGTAAAGAGAGCCTGCCCTGAAACCGTGTCTGCCAAACCGACGGGCAAAGGCCGAGAGTGTTGCAGCCCGGATCGGTTCGGCACCGCAGAAGGCGCATTCCCAGCTTTCAAGGTCAAACCTTTCGTCGGCTGTCTCCTCTATACGGGAAACACATGCCTCAAAGGCAAAGTTTGGTCCCCCGCTGAGTGTGCCGCGATAGCGGCTGATTGCGGCAAGCCACCGCGCGGGGCGCTGAATGAATCTGAACGGCGGAATTACAATGCTGGGAACGCCGTGATATAGGGCCATCGCCAACGTGACCAAACCCATGTCATGAAACATCGGCAGCCAGGTTACCATTCGCGTCTTGTCATGGACGCCGAACGAGACCGCAAGCATTTGCAGGTTCACGGCCAGCGATCGATGTGTGACAATCACGCCCTTTGGGGTTCCTGTCGATCCCGATGTGTATTGAAGGAATGCCTTGTCCTCTGGGCGGATATGAACGGCAAGCGGAACGGCTGCGTCTGCCGCAACATCCTGTATTCTCGGCAGTCCAAGTGCCTGGCTGGCATCGCCGGTTTCGTCGCCCAGTATCACAACCGCTCCACTGTGCCGAGCGACCATCCCTATCCGATCCCAGGAACGGGTGCGCGGCTGATGGGGAACGGGAACAGCAATGGCGCCTGCCTGAAGGCAGGCGCAGAAAGCCACGGCAAAAGCCAGTCCGGGGCTGTGCATTAAAAGGACCGGTTTCCCCTGAAGCCCAGCCTTGCCAATTTCGGAGGCGAGGGCGGCGACATGACGGCCAAGCTCGCCAAAGGTCAGGCGCTCTGTTTCATTTTCTCCATCGCCGAGGAAAATAAGGCCGCAGTTATCCGGACGCTCATCCGCCCATCGCTGCACCATCTTAGGCAGCGTGACGGGATGGAGGCATTCCAAGCTACCCTGCATCTTAGAAAGCATAGGATGCCCGGGCACGTATTTCCCATAAGACTAGGCCGCGGCAAAACCGTCCTTCCCATCTAATCATGCAAATAGCGCCTGCTCTGCCTCGATCCAAGCTGCAAGAGCACGGGGGGTATTACGGTCAAAAAGTATTTCTGCCGGGATTGGCAGCGAAAATGCCTTTTCAACCTCAAGCGTTATGACAACTGCCCTGACGGAATCGCATCCCATGTCGAAAAGGTCGTCATCCGGCGACAACTGTGCAAGACCAAGTACCTGCACACAAATCTCGCTTACCCGTTCCAGGATCGTATTCTCAACGCGTTTCATGCCTATCCTGCGTCACTACCTGGGATTGCTTCCCTCAACCGCAAATTGGTGTCAACTGGCCAATGTTCATTTGACGATAGCGGCGTGCGATGGTGCTCCGACATTTACGGTCACCGAGGAAATGGGGATGAGTGAAGTATGAGCTGATTGAAGCCAGAGCAATGTCCGCCAACCACGCGGCCCTGGATGC
>NZ_NWMQ01000053.1:0-17790 GCF_002901215.1 Paracoccus sp. SY
CCAGGCCGATATGCAAGCTCCTCGGTCGAATAAACGACCAAACCGCCCACATATCCCTTCAGATATCCAGCAATGTCAAAAAGCAACAGAAACAAAACCAACCGGACCGCTAATCCCTTAGCGATAACCCAGCCGCCCCATCTCCAAGAATGTCTCCAGAACCTTCCGCGATCACGCTTCCCGTTCCGTCCCTTCCAGCGTTCCCGCCTTCGGTGAAGCGGTATTTACGAAGGAGAGAGAGGGAGGGCAAGAGGGTATTTCGACCTTGCAAGAGACTTTCTTGCAAGACCATGTTCCTGAACAGAAATATCGGGGCCGGCCCTTCTTGCCGGAATGAGTGCCACTGGCCCCTCACCCGGTTCCAGGGCGAATCCCCTGCTTCATCCTAACCCGATTCCGCCGTTCCGCACGCTCCTCTTGCTGTTTCGGGTCCGGGAATCGTCTCCTTGCCCGTGATCCAGGCAGTTTCCCCTGTTCCGGTAACGCCCGGATGAAGAATCGGTGGCATGGCGGAAACGAAAAAGGCGCGACCCTTGCAGGTCGCGCCTTTTGGAATTGCATGTCGCCGGGATCAGCGCTTCGAGAACTGGAAGCTGCGGCGAGCCTTGGCCTTGCCGTATTTCTTCCGTTCGACGACGCGCGAGTCGCGGGTCAGGAAGCCGGCGGCCTTCAAGGCGGCGCGCAGGCTGGGTTCGTGCAGTTGCAGCGCCTGGCTGATGCCGTGCTTCACGGCGCCTGCCTGACCCGACAGACCGCCGCCGCTGACGGTGGCCATGACATCGTACTGGCCAGCAACACCGGCGATGTCGAAGGGCTGGCGCAGGATCATCTGCAGGACGGGGCGGGCGAAGTATTGCGTATAGTCCACATACTCGCCCTTGTTGTTGCGGATGAGGAACTTGCCGGAACCGGCCTTCACCCAGACGCGGGCAACGGCATCCTTGCGCTTGCCGGTCGCATAGGAACGACCCTGGCTGTCGCGCTGCGCTTCGCGGCGGACGGGGGCTTCGGCCACGGCGGCGGCACTGCCCGACACGACGGATTTCAGATCGTCGAGGCTTTTGATGTCTTCGGCCATAATCACGCGCTCCGGGTGTTCTTGGCGTTCAGGACCTTGACGTCCAGAACTTCGGGCTGCTGCGCTTCATGCGGATGCTCGGCACCGGCATAGACGCGCAGATGGGTCATCTGCTGCTTGCCCAGCTTGTTGCGGCTGATCATGCGCTCGACGGCCTTGATCACCACGCGCTCGGGATGGGCGCCTTCCAGGACCTGGCGCGCGGTGCGGTGCTTGATGCCGCCCGGATGGCCGGTGTGCCAGTAGTATTTCTTGTCATCGCGCTTGTTGCCGGTCATCTGCACCTTGTCGGCGTTGATGATGATGACGTTGTCACCCATGTCCATGTGGGGGGTGAAGGTCGGCTTGTGCTTGCCGCGCAGGCGATTGGCGACGATCGTGGCGAGGCGGCCCAGAACGACACCCTCGGCGTCGATCAGGATCCACTTCTTCTCGATCTCCGCCGGTTTCGCGGTATAGGTTTTCATCTTTCGTCCCTTCAGGGTCGCAAAATTTCGAGATGGCGGTATATCGAAGATCGCAGCACCCGCGTCAAGCGCAACTGCGGTGTTTAAATCAAACAACATCAATGTGTTGAGATTTAGGTATTAAAATACCACATCATAATGCGCTGTTTTGCGGTCGTTTCGGGGGAATCGAATAGGTCATCGAACAACGCGCCGCCGGCTCGTCTTCCCCTTCGGAAAAGATCAGGGCCTCGACGACCGCCAGGCTGCGGCCCAGCTTGAGGATGCGGCATTGCGCCAGAAGGTCGCGTCCCGCAGCGGGTTTCCGCATGAAATCGACCGTGGCATTGGTGGTCACCGCAAGCGCCACCGGCCCGATCCTCGACAGGATCGCGCAATAGATGGCGACGTCGGCCAAGGCGAAGATCGACGGCCCGCCAACGGTCCCGCCCGGACGCAGATGCCGGTCACTGACCCGCAGGCGCGCGACCAGCCGGTCCGGGCCGACGGATTCGACGTGGTGATCCTCGGCCACCTGCGGAAAGTCCCGTTCCAGAAAGGCGTTCAGCGCCTGCGCGTCCATGACGATATCCATGCTTTCCCCTGTGCTTGCCGCGGCATAGGGTTTCGACAAAGAGGGAGAGAGATCAAGATGGCAGAGCTGATCGAACGGCAGGACAGCGGCGCGATCGCGCGGTTGGTGTTGAACAGTCCTGGCAACTACAACGCCCTGTCTGCCGAAATGATCGCGGCGCTGACGGGGGAACTGGACCGGATCGCGGGCGACGACGAAGTCCGCGTGGTCGTTCTGGCAGCCAGCGGCAAGGCCTTTTGCGCGGGCCACGACCTGCGGCAGATGCAGGCTGCGCGCGGGGATGAGGATGGCGGGGCCGCAGCCTTCGCGGATCTGTTCGACCGCTGCGCCCGGATGATGCAGATGATCCCCGCCCTGCTCCAGCCGGTCATCGCCGAGGTCCAGGGCATCGCCACCGCTGCAGGATGCCAACTGGTCGCGTCCTGCGACATGGCGGTCGCGGCGGAAGGGGCGCGTTTCGGGGTGAACGGTATCAATATCGGCCTGTTCTGCTCGACCCCGATGGTCGCGCTGACCCGCGCGGTCCCGCCCAAGGCCGCCTTCGAGATGCTGACGACCGGCGAATTCATCGATGCGGCCCGCGCCAGGGAACTGGGTCTGGTCAACCGCGTCGTGGCGGCCGGTTCCTTGACCGAGACGACGATGGGCATGGCCGCGACCATCGCCGCGAAGCTTCCTGCCGCTGTCCGCCTGGGCAAGCGCGCCTTCCACGACCAGTTGCGGCTTGGCCTCGCAGAAGCCTATGCAACGTCCGGTGCGGCGATGTGCCAGAACATCCTGCTGCCCGACACGGCCGAGGGCATGGCGGCCTTCCTGGAAAAGCGGCCGCCAAGTTGGTCCTGACGACCATCTTCTGTGAGCAAATATCCTCGGGGGAGTCGCGAAGCGACGGGGGCTGAAAGCCCCCTGCCCCGCTTCCCTCAGCGCAGCGCCAAAGCCTTCACCAGGTCGGTGAAATGCTCGCCGCGCTTTTCGAAGTTCGGATACTGGTCGAAGCTGGCGGCAGCGGGGGCCAGCAGCACCGTATCCCCCGGCTGGGCTTCGGAGGCCGCGTGGGCCACGGCGGCTTCCATGGTTTCGGCGATCTCGTAAGGGGTCTGGCCGATTTCCAGCGCGAAGTCGCGGGCGGAATGACCGATCAGATAGGCCTTTGCGACTCGGTCCAGATAAGGCGCCAGCTCCCCGATCCCGCCTTCCTTGCCCAAGCCGCCGGCGATCCAGCGGATTCGGTCGAAAGCCTGCAAGGCCTTGGCTGCCGCATCGACATTGGTGGCCTTGGAATCGTTGACGTAACGCACGCCGCCGATTTCCGCGACGATCTGGCTGCGATGCGGCAGGCCGGCGAAGCTGTGGAAGGCCGACTCGATCTCTCGAGGCGCAAGGCCAATGGCTCGGCAGGCCGCGTATGCGGCGCAGGCATTCTGATGGTTATGCGCGCCGGGCAGGCCGCGAATCTCTCGCAGGTCGATGGACGCCGCCTGCCGCCCCTTGCGGTATTCGCACAGAAAGCCCTTGCGCGCGAAGACGGACCAGACCCCTCCGTCCAGCTTCTGTCCCGATGAGACGCGGATCACCCTGTCATCGGCCGGACCCATCGACAACTGGTTTGCCAGATACAGGCCCTCGATTTCGTCAATGCCGATCACCGCACGGTCGGGGCCGCCTTCCGCGAACAGCCGCCGCTTGGCCGCGAAATAGCCGCCAGGGCCGCCATGGCGATCCAGGTGGTCGGGTGACAGGTTGGTGAAGACCGCGACATCGGGCGTCAGCGCGCGGGCCAGTTCGGTCTGATAGCTGGACAGTTCCAGCACCACGACCTCTCCGTCGATCGCGGGTTCCAGGGACAGCACGCCCGTGCCGATATTGCCGCCCATCTGCGTGGGACGGCCCGATTGGTCGAGGATATGGTGGATCAGCGCGGTCGTGGTCGATTTGCCGTTCGATCCGGTGACGGCGATCACCCGGGGCGCGCGGTCGAAGCCCTCCCAGTCGGCCGTGGCATAGCTGCGGAAGAACAGGCCGATGTCGTTATCGACCGGGACGCCCAGGGCATAGGCCTTGGCGATCACCGGATGCGGTTTGGGATAAAGATGCGGGATGCCGGGGCTGGTGATCAGCGCGGCGACCCCCGCCCAGGCATCGTCGCGCGTCAGGTCGGCGATGGTCAGGCCATCGGCTGCGGCGGCTTCCCTCGTGTCATTGCCGTCGTCCCAGGCAATCACTGTCGCGCCGCCGGCTGCCAGGGCCGCAGCCGTCGCCTTGCCGGATCGGCCCAGGCCCAGAACGGCGATGGTTTGTCCTTCGACACCTTGGACCGGAATCATCAGCACGGCCTTTCAAACCAAGCCGGGGGCTGTCTGCCCCCGGACCCCCGAGGATATTTATGCCAGAATGAAGATCAGCGAAGCTTCAGCGTCGCAAGCCCGATCAGCGCCAACACCAGGGCGATGATCCAGAAGCGGATGACGATCTGCGCCTCGCCCCAGCCTTTCTTCTCGAAATGGTGGTGGATCGGCGCCATCAGGAAGACGCGGCGGCCTGTGCGCTTGAAATAGGCGACCTGGATGATGACCGACAGCGCCTCGACCACGAACAGGCCACCGACGATGGCCAGCACGATCTCGTGCTTGGTCACCACCGCGATGGCGCCAAGCGCGCCGCCCAGGGCCAGCGATCCCGTGTCGCCCATGAAGACGGCGGCGGGCGGCGCATTATACCACAGGAAGCCAAGCCCGCCGCCGATCAACGCCGAGACGAAGATCAGGATCTCGCCCGTGCCGGGAACGTGGTGGACGCCCAGGTATTCGGTGAAGTCCACCCGGCCCACGGTATAGGCGATGACGCCCAGCGTGCCTGCGGCGATCATCACCGGCATGATCGCCAGCCCGTCCAGGCCGTCGGTCAGGTTCACCGCATTGGCCGATCCCACGATCACCAGCATCCCGAAGGGGATGAAGGCCAGCGACAGGTTCACCAGCACATCCTTGAAGACCGGCAACGCCAGTTGCCCCGTCAGGCCTGCCGGGTGCAGCCACATCGCCCAGGCCGCGGCGACAAAGGCCAGCGCCAAACCCAGCAACATCCGCACCCGGCCCGACACGCCCTTGGTGTTCTGCTTGCTGACCTTGGCATAATCGTCGGCAAAGCCGATCGCGGCATAGCCCGCCGTCACCAGAAGCACGATCCAGACATAGCCGTTGTCCAGCCGCGCCCAGAGCAGCGTGGAAAAGAACAGCGCCGACAGGATCAGGATGCCGCCCATCGTGGGGGTGCCCGCCTTGACGAAATGGCCTTCGGGGCCGTCGTCGCGGATCGGCTGGCCCTTCTTCTGCACCCGGCGCAGATAGTTGATCAGCGGACGGCCGAAGATGAAGCCGAAGATCAGCGCCGTGAAGAAGGCCGCGCCTGCCCGGAAGGTGATATAGCGAAACAGGTTGAAGAGGTCGCCCCCTTCGGAAAGGCCGCTCAGCCAATAGAGCATCGGTTATTCTTTCGTATCAAGTGCAGGCGTCTGCGCCGTTTTCCGCAGGGCGTCAACGACGGTCGAGATCTTCGAGGACTTGGACCCCTTCACCAGCACGATATCGCCCGGCGCGACCAGATCGGCCACCCGCTCCGCCAGTTCTGCGGCGTCTTGCGCCCAAAGGCCGCGCTTGGCGGGGGGCAGCGCCTCGTGCAGGTGGCGCATCCGGGGGCCCGCGCTGTGGACCAGATCCACCTTGGCCATCGCAGGATCGTCGGCCATGCCGCGATGCATGGCGATCTCGTCGCTGCCCAGTTCCAGCATGTCGCCCAGGATCGCGACCCGGCGTCCGCCTTCCAGCCCCGCCAGCGTGGCAAGCCCCGCCGAAAGCGAGGTCGGGTTGGCGTTATAGGCGTCGTCGATCAGGCGGATGCCGGCCAGATCCTCGACCGCGCCGCGCCCCTTGGGCGGCAGCCAGTCGCCAAGGCGCTTGGCGGCTTCCTTCAGGTCCGCGCCGGCGGCCCCAAGTGCTGCCAGAACGCCCACCGCGTTCAACGCGAAATGGCTGCCGGTGGTCTGCAGGGTGAAGTCCAGCACCTCGCCACCGATCCGGGCGCGGCATTCCAGCGCGCCGTCCACGGCCCTGGCCTGCACCAACTTCGCCTGCCCGTCGCGGCCGAAGCCCATGACCAGCGCCCCGGCGGCATCCGCGCAATCGCGCAGGATTTGCGTGACCGGCAGATCCTCGGGCAGGATGGCGTGGCCGATGGGTTCCAGCCCCTCGAAGATGGAGCCCTTTTCGCGCGCGATCCCCTCGATGGCGCCGAAGGCTTCCAGATGGGCGGCGGCGACGGTGGTGATCATCGCAACATGCGGACGGGCGAGACGCGACAGGGGCGCGATTTCTCCCGGATGGTTCATGCCGATCTCGACGATGGCGAAATCGGTGTGGCGGGGCATCCGCGCCAGGGTCAGCGGCACGCCCCAGTGGTTGTTGTAGCTGGCTTCTGCCGCGTGGATGCGCCCCTGCCCCGTCAGCGCGACCCGCGCCATGTCCTTGGTCGAGGTCTTGCCCACGGATCCGGTGATCGCCACGACCTTGCCGGTCATGCGCCTGCGCCCGGCGCGGCCCAGCCCTTCCAGCGCCGCCAGCACGTCCGGCACGATCAGCAGCGGCGCGTTCGCCGCCACGCCATCGGGGATCCGGCTGACCAGGGCCGCCGCCGCGCCCTTGTCCAGCGCCTGGGCCACGAAGTCATGGCCGTCGCGCGCGTCCTTCAGCGCCACGAACAGATCGCCCGGACGGATGGTCCGCGTGTCGATGGAAACGCCCGTCGCCACCCAATCGCCCTGCGCCCGCCCGCCCGTCGCGGCGGCGGCTTCCTCGGCTGTCCAAAGGCTCATATCTTGCCGTCCAGTGCTGCAACCGCGACGGATGCCTGTTCGGCATCGTCGAAGGGGTAAACGTCGTTGCCGATGATCTGGCCGGTCTCGTGGCCCTTGCCGCAGATCAACAGCGCGTCGCCCGGCAGCAGCGCATCGACGCCGCGCAGGATCGCCTCGGCCCGGTCGCCGACTTCCGTGGCGTCGGGTCCGGCGCCCTCCATCACGGCGGCGCGGATCGCGGCCGGATCCTCGGACCGGGGGTTGTCGTCGGTGACGATCACCACGTCGGCGAACTGGCGCGCGGCCTCGCCCATCAGGGGGCGCTTGCCCCGGTCGCGGTCGCCGCCCGCGCCGATGATGCAGACGATGCGGCCCATGACATGGGGGCGCAGCGATTGCAGCGCGGCCACGACCGCGCCGGGCTTGTGGGCGTAATCGACAAAGACCGTGGCCCCGTTCTCGCGCTGCGCGACAAGCTGCATCCGGCCCCGCACGGTGTGCAGTTCGGGCAGCGCGCGCAAGATGGCCTCGGCCGAATCGCCTGCGGCCAGCACCAAGCCCATCGCGGCCAGCACATTTTCCGCCTGGAAGCCGCCGATCAGCGGCAGCCGCACCAGATGCGGCTGGCCCATCAGCGAAAAGCGCAGATCCTGCCCGGTGGCGTCGTAACGCTGGCCCAGGATCCGCAGCATGGCGTTTTCACCCGTGCCGACCGTCGTCACGGCCAGTCCGCGATCGGTGGCGATGTCCAGCATCTGCCGCCCGCGTTCGCCGTCTATGTTGATGACCGCCGCCGCGCCGTCTTCCAGGATGTGATTGAACAGCAGCGCCTTGGCCGCGAAATATTCGTCGAAGCCCGCGTGGTAATCCAGGTGGTCCTGGCTGAAATTGGTGAATGCCCCGGCCTCGACCCGCACGCCGTCCAGGCGGCGCTGATCCAGGCCGTGGCTGGATGCCTCCATCGCGGCATGGGTGACGCCCGCCGCGGCGGCCTCGGCCAGGATGCGGTGCAGGGTCAGGGGATCGGGCGTGGTATGAGCCAGCTTGGCCTGATAGTCGCCCTCCACGCCCATCGTGCCCAGGCTGATCGCCTTGCGGCCGATATGCTGCCAGATCTGGCGGGTAAAGCTTGCGACGCTGGTCTTACCCGAGGTGCCGGTGACAGCCACGACATGGTCGGGCTGGGATTCGAACCACAAGGCTGCGGCACCGGCCAGGGCGGCGCGCGGATCCTCGGCCACGACGACCGCGCCGTTCCAGCCCGACAGCGCCTGGACCGCCATCTCGGCCCCGGCGCGGTCGGTCAGCACGGCGCCTGCCTCCATCCGCAGGGCATAGGGGATGAATTCCGCGCCATGAAGCGCCGATCCCGGCAGGGCCGCGAACAGGTGGCCGGGCTTCACGGTGCGGCTGTCCAGCGACAGCCCGGTGATGGCCGGGTCGCGCCCGTCCCTTGCCCGCAGCCCCAGCTGCGACAGCGTCTTCGTGCCTTGCCCCACAGTCCTACCCGTCATTGATTTGCGACGACCTTTAGCTCATCGCCGGGTTGCGATTCAACACGGGGGGCGAAGCGCGGCTCGAAGACCGGCAGGTTTTCGTCGGTCGCGGGTTCCAACCCGACCAGCGGCGCCAGGCGGCGGATCATGGCGCCTGCGACCGGGGCGGCGGTGGTGCCCGCCGTGCGCGTCTCGCCGCCCGGCCCAGTGACCGAGGGTTCGTCAAGCGCCACGATCAGCACATATTTCGGATCGCTTGCCGGGAAGACCGAGGCAAAGTTCGCAACCACCTTGTTGTCGTAATAGCCGCCTGAGGGGCGCGGCTTGTCGGCCGTGCCGGTCTTGCCCGCGACCTCGTATCCCTCGACCTCTGCCTGCCTGGCGGTGCCGCGCGTCACGACCTGTCGTAGCATGTCCACGGCGCGGTCGGCGGCGCGTTCCGACAGGATCTGTTCGCCCTGCGGCCGGGTGCGGCCATGGATCAGCGTGGGCGTCACCTTGCGACCGCCATTGGCAACCGTGGCATAGGCCGCGGCCAGGTGCAGCGGGCTGGCGGCAAGGCCATGGCCAAAGGACACGGTGGCGGCCGTCACGGCAGGCCAGCGGCTGGGCACAAGCGGCTTGCCGGTCGGCGCCTCGACCATTTCGATCGGCAGGGGGTCGAAGAAACCCAACTTCTGCAGGAAATCCTTTTGCCGGTCCACGCCGATCATCTGCGCGATGCGAACCGTGCCCACGTTCGAGGATTTGACGATCACGTCCGTGGCCGACAGTTGCGGGCCATAGTTGGAAAAGTCGCTGATCCGGTATTTCCCGATGCGCATCGGCGTCGTGGTGTTGATGCCGCTGTTGGGGTTGATGATCTGCAGATCCAGCGCCTGTGCGACAGGAAAGATCTTGAAGGTCGATCCCAGTTCGTATTGCCCCTGAACGGCGCGGTTGAACAGCGGGCTGTCGGACGGGTCGCCCTTCAGCAGCGGACGTGGCCGGTCGTTCGGGTCGAAGTCGGGAAGGCTGGCCATCGCCAGGATCTCGCCCGACTGGATCTCCATCAGGATGCCGGTGGCGCCCTTGGCGCTCATGACCTCCATGCCGGATGCCAGGACCTGCTCCATGGCCGACTGCACCGACAGGTCGATGGACAACTGCAGCGGCGCCCCGTCGTTGGCCGGATCGCGCAGCCAGCCGTCGAAGGCCTTTTCCACGCCCGCGACGCCCAGAACCTCGGCGCTGCTCACGCCCTCGTTGCCGAAGCCGGATCCGCCCAGGATATGGCTGGCGATGTGTCCGTTGGGATAAACGCGCATCTCTCGCGGGCCGAACAGCAGGCCGGGTTCGCCGATGTCATGGACCGCCTGCATCTGTTCGGGCGACATCTTGCGCTTGATCCACATGAACTTGCGGCTGCCCGTGAAATCCTGGGTCAGCTTCGCCGCGTCCAGGTCGGGAAAGATGCGGGCCAGTTCGTTGGCCGCGCCGACCGGATCGACCATCTGGTGCGGATGGGCATAAAGCGAATGGGTCAGCAGGTTCGTCGCCAGCACCCGCCCGTGCCGGTCGGTGATGTCGGCGCGTTGCGACACGATCCGCGCGGACATGACCTCGCTTTGCGGCTCGATCGGATCGCTGGAGGCCAGGGTGCCCATGCGCACGCCCACGACCCCGAAGGCCAGGACGAAACAGCTTGCCATCAGCGCCAGCCGACCTTCGGCGCGGCGGCGGGCCTTGTCCTGGGCCGCCTCGTGCCGGAGGCGACGGTTTTCGGCCTCGATGTCGTCGGGGTTCTCGCCCCGGTCGCGCGCGCGGAGGATCTTGGCCAGAGGACGCAGGGGGATGCGGATCATGACGGTCACTCCTGGGGGGCGGCTTCTGCCGGTTCGGGGGGGTCGGGCGGCGCAGGCGGCTTGGGATAGTCGATATGGCCCAGGCCCACCGTCTGCCCGGCCTCGCGCGGGATCAGTTGCAGGCGGTCGAAGTTCAGGTCCACAAGTTCGCGCAGGCGCTCGGGCCGGTTGAGATAGGCCCATTCGGCGCGCAGGACGCCCAGATCCTCTCGCAGTCCGGCGATTTCCCGCTGGATCTGGCTCATTTCTCCGATGGCGGCCTGGGTGCGGTAATTCTCGCGATAGGCCCAGAAGGCCAGGCCCATCACCAGAAGCACACAGGCCAGATAGGTCAGGGGACGCATCAATGCCCCCCTTTCGGCAGGCGCGGCATGGCCAGGGCGTCCGCTTCGACGGAACCTGCGGGGGCATCGGTGCGGATCGCCACGCGCAGCAGGGCGGACCGGGCGCGCGGGTTCGCGGCCTCCTCCTCGGGGTCGGGCCCGATGGCGCGGCGGAAGGGCATGGTGAAGGCCGGGGGCGCGGTTTCCTGCACCGGCGCATAGCGGCTGCCCCCGCCTGCGCTGTTCGACCGCGCCTGCATGAAGCGCTTGACGATCCGGTCCTCCAGCGAATGAAAGCTTACCACGGCCAGCTTGCCGCCGGGCTTCAAGGCGCGTTCAGCCGCGGACAGGCCATCGACCAGTTGCCGGAATTCGTCGTTCACCCAGATGCGGATCGCCTGGAAGCTGCGGGTGGCAGGGTGGCTTTGGCCGGGCTTGGGGCGCGGCAGGCATGACGCCACGACCTCGGCCAGATGGGCGGTGCGGGTCAGCGGGCGTGCGGCGACGATGGCGCGGGCGATGCGGCGGGCGGCCCGTTCCTCGCCATAGTGATACAGCACGTCGGCGATCACCGCCTCGTCAGCCGTGTTCAGCAGATCGGCAGCGGACGGTCCAGCCTGTTCCATCCGCATGTCCAGCGGCCCGTCGCGCAGGAAGGAAAAGCCCCGTTCCGCCAGATCAAGCTGCATCGAGCTGACGCCCAGATCCAGCACCACGCCGTCCAGCGATTCGCCTGCAAGTTGATCGAGATCGGAAAACGTTCCTTCGACCAGCCGCAGCCGGTCGCCGTATTCGCCGGCCCAGCTTGCCGCCATGTCGAAGACCAGCGGATCGCGGTCCACGCCGATCACCCGGTCCGCCCCGGCTTCCAGCAGCCCGCGGGAATAGCCCCCGGCCCCGAAGGTGCCGTCCAGCCAGACCCCGGATACGGGTGCCACCGCGCGAAGCAGCGGCGCAAGAAGAACGGGCACATGCGATTCGGCCATTGCCTAACCCTCGTCCGCCTGATCGAGGAAGGACCGCGGATCGAATTCCGGGCCGTGCTGGGTGGTGAAATCCTCCAGCGCGGTGACATCCTTGGGCCGGGAATCAGGATGATAAACCTGGATATAGTCGCCGCGCGATTCGAAGATCGTCTCGGAACCCTCGGTAAAACCGAGCTTCTCGCGCAGTTTCTGCGGCAGGACCAGGCGGCCTTCCTTGTCGATTTCCAGATCGGTGGACTGGCCGTTCATCAGCATTTCCAGCCAGCGGCGCTGCGGGGAACCGCGCGTCAGCTTGTCGATCTGCTGGTCGATCTCCTCGATGGCCTCGATCGTGTAAAGCTCGATCCAGTTCCACCAGTCGGGACCATAGACCGCCACCAATTGCGTTCGTCCGGTATTGGCGGTGGCGAAGCCGGGGTCGCCGGCATCGAATACGCGGCGCAGCCGGGCGGGAACGGACATCCGTCCCTTGCCATCGACCTTGACGGATTCAGTGCCTCTGAACTTCCGCGCCACTCTGGCCCTGCCTCACTGTCCGTTCTTCCGGTTGCCCGAAAGAGAAAGGGCGGACCGGGCTGCTGCCACTGCCCGATCCGCCGCCCTCGTTCCCACGTCGCGACCCCGTTTTGGGGTCCGTCCTTGTCATGCGCCACCTGGGGGAGGTGCTGCTCGCGCATGCGGACGGCTTTGTTGGAAAACGGACGCCTGTATGAAAGCCTGCTTCGCCCTTGGGGTCTTGATCGCCCCTTTACTGCCCGTTTTCGTGATCTGGTTGTGGCATGGGAATTCATGGGAAGCAATGGAATTCTGCGCCCTGTGAGGAAGCCAAAACGCGAACGGCGGATTGTCGCAGGCCTGTGGCAAAAGAGAAACGAATCTGTTGCGGCCCAACACCTTGGGCAACGTTTCCCGATTCTCCTCTAGATATAGGCACCTAACATTTGTTGTCTGCGCTAATGATGGCTAGGTCCTTCTGTTTCCACGCAAAAAGCTGTTGCCACTTATCCACAGAAAAGAACAAAGAGCCTGTTCGCCGTTCACAAACGATCACGCCAGCGTGAGCAGCGGGGGAAATGGCCAGATTGCTGGCCATTCCCGTGCATTCCCAGTGTGACCCGTCAGGCGACCCCATCCTGGATCAGCCGCTGGGCCAGACGGGCATAGGCCTGGGCGGTTGCACCCTCTCCCATTGCCACGGGGCGTCCCGAATCGCCTGCCAGACGCACCTCCAGTTCCAGGGGCAGTTCCCCCAGAAACGGCAGGCCCAGTTCCCGAGCCTCGGAGGCCACGCCGCCATGACCGAACAGATGCGCCTCGTGACCGCAGTTCGGGCAGACATAGGTGGACATGTTCTCCACAAGGCCCAAGACCGGCGCCTTCAGCTTGTTGAACATGTCGATGGCGCGTCGCGCATCCAGCAGCGCCACGTCCTGCGGCGTGGACACGATGACGGCCCCGGTCACGGCGGCCTTCTGGCACAGGCTCAGCTGCACGTCGCCGGTACCGGGCGGCAGGTCGATCAGCAGCACGTCCAGCTCGCCCCAGTTCACCTGCTGCAACATCTGCTGCATGGCGCCCATCAGCATGGGGCCGCGCCAGACCACGGCCTCGCCTTCCTTCAGCATCAGGCCGATGGACATCATCGTGACGCCATGCGCGTGCAGCGGTTCGATATGCTGGCCGTCGGGACTGGCCGGCCGGCCCGACACCCCCATCATGCGCGGCTGCGAGGGACCATAGATATCGGCGTCCAGCAGCCCCACCCGGCGTCCTGCGCGTGCCAATGCCACCGCCAGGTTCGAGGTGACGGTGGATTTGCCCACGCCGCCCTTGCCCGATCCGATGGCGACGATGTTCCTGACGCCGGGAATCGGCTGTGGGCCGGCCTGCCCGGTCGGATGGCGCCCGATCTGCAAGGACGGCGCCGCGCCCGACGAACGGACCGGTTGTCCCTGCGGCTTGCCCGCAGGGGCGGTCATGACGATCTGGACACGCCCGATCCCGGGCAGCGCTTCCAATCGGCGCTTCGCCTCGGCCTCTACGGGCGCAAGGCTGCGCGCGACGCCCGCATCTGCCACCTCGAGCACGAATCGGACAGTGTCGCCCTCGACCGTAAAAGCCCGCACCAGATCCGCTTTTTCCAGGGTCCGGCCATCCGGCAGAACGATATCAGAGATTTCCCTAAGGGCAGTTTCGCGGTTCACGGACATGTCAAGGACCTTTTGATTGGTTTACGGCAACATGGTTCAGTCGGCCCCTGGCATCAACCACCCGCCGCAATATGTGGCATCTTGGCTGCGGCATCCCGAAAGCCGCCGGTTTTTGCAGCGCGGCGTGATCGCTAACGATCAAGAACTGTCACATTCCTGACACAATTCTTAACGGGATTTCCAAGGGATGACCCTGCAGTCATGCGAATGCTGCATGGCAGCAATCCGAAAGGAGTCATTGTGCAAGCGCAGCATTAGCGCCATCTTGGGGACATCGAAAGGCGCCGGGCCAATCCGGGCAAGGCGCAGATGCTGAACGAAGGAACACATCATGGCTGCCGTCGCCCAAACCCACAACGCCGCTGCCGCTTCCGGCCTGATCGGCCGTTTGATGGTTGCGATCCAGCACATGCAGGAAAACCGCGCCCGCCGTGCAATCTATCGCCAGACGGTTCGCGAACTGAACGTGCTGACCAACCGTGACCTGGCCGATCTGGGCATCAACCGCGCGATGATCGGTCGCCTGGCCCATGAAGCGGCCTGGGGCACGAAATAAGATACCCTTTTCCGCTTCCCCTCCTCCTCCCTGGGACGCGGGAACTGGCGGCATCCTCTCTCCTCCTCCCCTGAGGATGCCGCCCCAAAGACAGCGCTGGAACCCATCTCCTCCCTCGGGGTTCAGCGACAGGCGGCGGCCCTCTCTCCTCCCAATCGGGGCCGCCGCAAAAACCACATAGCCGCCTTGTTCTGCGGCACCGGAATACGGCCCGCCCCCCTCCTCCTCCCATACGGGGCGCGTGCTGTCTGCGGCGAAGCCCCTCCTCCTCCCGGCTGAGCCGCACCCTACATAGCCGCCCTGATCGCGGCACCCGAACGCGACGGACCCCCTCCTCCCATTGGTCCGGTCGTTGGCGGCAATGGCCTTCTCCTCCCTCCCGGCCTTGCCGCACCCCATGCGCGGCCCTCCCTCCTCCCTGGGCCAGCGTTACGGCGGCGCCCCTCCTCCTCCCTGGGCGCCGCCGCTTTCATAGCCGCCCTGATCGCGGCACCCGAATGCGACGGACCCCCTCCTCCCAATTGGTCCGGTCGTTGGCGGCAAAGGCCCTCTCCTCCTCCCTGGCCTTGCCGCACCCCAAACGCGGCCCCTCCCTCCTCCCCGGGCCAGCGTTCCGCGGCGGCGCCCCTCCTCCTCCCTGGGCGCCGCCGCTTTTCGTTTCAGACCCAGGAACTGCGCCCCAAGGGCCGCGTTGTCGCGGCACAGCCATGGGGATCGGCATGACCAAATTCCGCGTCGGATCGAAGGTCGAATGGGACTGGGGCAAGGGCACCGCCAGCGGCAAGATCGCCGAATCCTTCACCGAACCGGTCGAGCGGACCATCAAGGGCAGCAAGATCAAGCGCAACGCCGAGCCGGACAATCCCGCCTATCTGATCGAACAGGACGACGGCGGCCGGGTGCTGAAAAGCCATTCCGAACTGCGCAAGGCGACATAGCCCTTTTCCCGTCGGACGGCGCGGGCTAAGGGCCGGTCATGCTCAGCTATCAACACGCCTATCACGCGGGCAACCTGGCCGACCTGCACAAGCACGCGCTGCTGGCGACGGCGCTGGATTACCTGACGCGCAAGGACAAGCCGCTGTCCTATCTGGAAACCCACGCCGGACGCGGGCTTTACCGGCTGGACGGCGCCGAAGCCACGAAGACCGGAGAGGCGCGCGCGGGCATCCAGCGGGCCGAAGCCGAAGGGTGGCTGCCGCCGGGACATCCGCTGCTCGACGCCTGGGCGCAGATCCGCCGCAGTCATGGCCCGCAGGCCTATCCTGGGTCGCCGCTGATCGCCGCGCATTTCCTGCGCCGGGGCGATTCTGCGCATCTGGCGGAACTGCACCCTGCCGAACACGAGGCGCTGATGCATGTGGCGGGCTTTGCCACCCTGCACCGGCAGGACGGCTTCCAGATGGCGCAGGCGGTCTGTCCGCCGACCCCCCGGCGGGGCCTGATCCTGATCGACCCCAGTTACGAGGTGAAGGCGGATTATGCCGCCATTCCCCGCCAGATCGGTTTGATCGCGCGCAAATGGAATGTGGGCGTGATCGCCCTGTGGTATCCGATCCTGACCGATGCCCGTCATGTGCCGATGCTGACCGCGCTGATGACATCTTACCCCGACGCCCTGCGATCCGAGGTGTCGTTCCCGCCTGCCCGTGCCGGCCATTCGATGGTCGGATCGGGCCTTTGGGTCCTGAACCCGCCGTTCGGGCTGGACGAAGAAGCCGCCCGAATCGAAGACATCTTCCGCCGGAACGCCTGAACGGGGGATTCCCCTGCCCTGCGCCCTGTGGCATGATCCCGCAGCAAACCAGAACGGCCCGTCCATGTCGCAGCGTCTTTCCATCAGCGCCACCGTGCTTCTGGCCCTGGCCGTCGCCCTGGGCCTCTATTTCGCCTTCGCCGCCGTGCAAGGTCCCTCGGGCATCCTGCGCCGCATCCAGATCGAGGCTGAAACCGTGGAACTTCAGGCGGAACGCGACAAGCTGAAGTCCCAGGTGCAGGAAATGCAGAACCTGACGCGGCGCATGTCCGACGAATACCTGGATCTCGATCTGCTGGACGAACGCGCCCGAGAGGTGCTGGGCCTGATCCGCGCGGACGAGGTGATCCTGCGCTGACGCCGCGTCATTCTGCGGCGTCGTTCGCGGATTGCACCCGTTTTCCCGATACGCTACGGATAGTTTAACGCTGAACTATTCTGACCGCGCTTTGAGGAGGACCCCCCGCATGGCCAGGAAGCCTGCCCCCGCAACCGAGACAGCGGCCACCGGTGTGCCGTCGAATGTCTCTCGCGACGAGCTGCTGCAATATTACCGTGACATGCTGCTGATCCGCCGTTTCGAGGAAAAGGCAGGCCAGTTGTATGGCATGGGCCTGATCGGCGGCTTCTGCCACCTTTATATCGGGCAGGAAGCGGTCGTCGTGGGGCTGGAAGCCGCCACCAAGGAAGGCGACAAGCGCATCACCTCCTATCGCGACCATGGCCACATGCTGGCCTGCGGCATGTCCGCGCGGGGCGTGATGGCCGAACTGACCGGGCGCGAGGGGGGATACTCCAAGGGCAAGGGCGGCTCGATGCACATGTTCAGCCGCGAAAAGCATTTCTATGGCGGGCACGGCATCGTCGCGGCGCAGGTGCCGCTGGGTGCGGGCCTGGCTTTTGCCGACAAGTATCTGGGCAATGACAACGTGACCTTCGCCTATTTCGGCGACGGCGCTGCCAACCAGGGTCAGGTTTACGAGACCTACAACATGGCCGTGCTGTGGGACCTGCCGGTCATCTTCGTGATCGAGAACAACCAGTATGCGATGGGCACCTCGATGAAGCGGTCCACGCGTTCGACCACGCTGTTCGGGCGGGGCGAGGCTTTCGGCATCCCGGGCGAACAGGTGGACGGCATGGACGTGCTGGCCGTGAAGGCCGCGGGCGAAAAGGCGGTGGCCCACTGCCGCGCGGGCAAGGGGCCCTATATCCTGGAAGTCATGACCTACCGCTATCGCGGCCATTCGATGTCCGACCCGGCAAAATACCGCACGCGCGAGGAAGTGCAGAAGATGCGCGACGAACGCGACGCCATCGAGCATGTCCGCGAACTGCTGCTGCAGGGCAAGCACGCGTCCGAGGATGACCTGAAGGCCATCGACAAGGACATCAAGGACATCGTGAACGATTCGGCGGAATTCGCAAAGGAAAGCCCCGAGCCCGCGCTCGAGGAACTCTGGACCGACATCTATGCCGAAGACCTGCCCCAGGGCAGCGCCGAAGAACACGCCTGAGGGAGGGTTGAACGAATGGCTACTGAAATCCTGATGCCCGCCCTGTCGCCGACCATGGAGGAAGGCACGCTCGCGAAATGGCTGAAGCAGGAAGGCGACGCCGTGAAGGCGGGCGACATCATCGCCGAGATCGA
>NZ_NWMQ01000054.1:0-17723 GCF_002901215.1 Paracoccus sp. SY
TGCCGCGCAGATCCACGCTCATCGCGCGCGGGTCCCTGGCTGGCAATATTCCAGGCGAAGCGACAACAACCACTCGGGAACATATCTTCATGTGGCAATACGAAGAACAAGGTGGTTGACGCTCAACACGCGACCTTCGTCCACGTAGCCAGTAATACGGGTCCGAAGCTCTACTGGATTTGGCCTGCCCATCTGAAATCTCCATCTGTCTTAGCAGAAGAGAGTCACGCCAGGCGCAGTCTGGAAATACTGAATTTCATAGTTCGCGATATGCTCTAGTGGGACATTAGTACCGGGATCGTTGCGGTATCCAGGATCTCTCGCGTGACGCCGCCGAGCAAATCTTCGGTGAATTTGCTGTGCTCATAGGCGCCCATGATCAGCAGGCCAGCCCCGACCTCGTGGCAGGCTTCCAGGATGGTTTGTGCGATGCCGCCCGATCCGGCGGGCCGAACAACTTGGGTGGCTGAAATGCCGTGGCGGCCCAGCAAGGTGACAACATCATCCCCTGGGACTGCTGGCAGGGCAGTGCCGACACTCAACACGGTTACATGCTCCTTCGTCGCGAGGATATGTAGTGCGTCACCTAGCGCGCGTGCCGAAGACCGTTTCCCGTCCCAAGCGACCAGGGCGCGAGTGCCAATGTTCGCGAGGTCGAGATGCGGAGGTGCGATCACCACAGGTCTTCCGCTGCGAAGGGCGATGACGTCCGGGCGAGTCGCGAAATGCTCCCTTCCAACAGCTGCTGCCCTGTTGCCGATCACCGCGATATCATAGCCTCGCACACAGGCGGGCATGCTGAATTCGCCGCCATCCCGGATCTCGATGAACTTCGCCCTATCCTGCAGGTTTTCGGCTTCGATACGTGCAAGAAAACTGTCCCGGACCTCCGAGACCACTTCAGCGTCTCGTGCGGCAAGCATGTCAACGATCTCTTTGCTCATGTAGCGCTGGAACCGCTGTTCCAGCGGACTAGGGCCGCGCCACACAATACCAGTCAGGAAGGCATCATATTTTCTTGCCATGTGAACAGCCAACCCTAGGCCGCCCGATCCTGCGGCGTCGCCGCTATAGATTGCGAGAATGCTTCTGAGGGCCATGTCTTTCACTCTCCTAGGGCAGCAAGTTTCATTCAGCGCGAAAGAGTAGTAGCACTTGCAACTACTATCACGGCAGTATAGTCTAGAAGTCAAGCGCCACAATCATCTTCGGAGTCTCCATGCCCATCATTGATGTCAAAACCGAAATTACCGGGAATGTCTGGAAGATCGAAGGAAAGGTGGGACAGAAGCTTCAGGAAGACGATCCCATCATGATCCTTGAATCAATGAAGATGGAGATCCCGGTAGCCTGTCCCGAAGACGGGGTGCTGGTTGAAATCCTAGCCTCCGAGGAGGACGTGGTAACCGAGGGAACAGTTGTTGCCCGCATAGAGGTTTGATCCGATGAAGACGATCTTGGTCGCGAACCGGGGAGAGATCGCCCTTCGCATATTCCGTTCGGCCCGGGATCTCGGGCTGCGGACGGTTGCCGTCTATTCCGAAGCAGACCGGGCCGCAGCCCATGTCGCTGCCGCCGATGAGGCCGTTCTGGTCGGTCCGCCGCCAGCACGCGACAGTTATCTGGATATTTCCCGCACAATTCAGGCTGCGATCTCTACAGGCGCCGACGCCGTTCATCCGGGCTATGGGTTCCTGTCGGAAAACGCCGAGTTTTCGGAAGCGGTGACTGCGGCGGGATTGACATGGATCGGTCCTGATGCTGCCACCCTACGTGCCATGGGCGACAAGCAGCGTGCGCGGGACCTGGCTGAAAGGGCAGGGGTGCCCGTTGTGCCCGGCAGCCGGCGCTTTGCCTTGGGCGACACCGCCGGCATCGAGGCCGAAGCCGACAGAGTTGGATATCCGTTGCTAGTCAAGGCATCGGCCGGCGGCGGCGGCATCGGAATGCGCCGCGTGGACCGGCCCGAGACTCTTGAGCAGACGGTTGCGGCCACGCAATCCATGGCAGCGAAGGCCTTTGGCGACGGTGCGGTGTTTCTGGAGCGATTTGTGCCGCGCGCTCGCCATGTCGAGATCCAGGTCTTTGGCTTTGGGAATGGGAATGCCGTGCATCTGTTCGAGCGCGACTGTTCCCTCCAGCGCCGGTTCCAGAAGGTGATCGAAGAAAGCCCGGCACCCGGCTTGCCCGACGAGGTTCGGTCCGCGATGGCCGCAGCGGCCTTGGCGCTTTGCCGAGAGACAAAGTACCGAGGCGCCGGAACGGTCGAGTTCATCGTCGACGCCGAGACCTTCGATTTCTTCTTCCTTGAGATGAACACGCGCATCCAGGTCGAGCATCCGGTAACAGAAATGGTTGTGGATCGCGATTTGGTTGCCATGCAGATCGACCTTGCGCGTGGCCGGTTGACGGGGCTTGCCCAGGACGAGATCTGCTCAAGGGGGCACGCGATCGAATGTCGGCTTTATGCGGAAAACCCGCGCAAGATGTTCATGCCGTCGCCCGGTCATCTGACCTGCTTCGATCTGTCCCGCGCTCCCGCCGGGGTTCGCATCGAAAGCGGCTACCGGTCCGGAGACACGGTGACGCAATACTATGACCCGATGCTTGCCAAGATCATCGCCCATGGACCGGATCGGCAGGCCGCGCGCAAGACCATGCTGCAGGCGCTTCGATCGGCCCGGATCGACGGCATCCACACGAACCGCGATTTTCTGATCGCCTGTCTGGAACACGAGGCGTTTTCCCGGGGCGATGTCTATACGAACTTCGTCGATGACAACCTGAAAGCTCTTACGGCCGAGCCGGTTTCGATCTGACGTGATCATCAGCCGGTTCAAGCAATCGCCTTGAACTTTTGGCGGCCAAGCCTTTATGCCAACCAACAGCGTCCGGCGATCCCAAGGCCTTTCGATGAACGCTGGTCCATGAATGCCGGGGGTAGGATTTGGCAAGTAAGTTAGCACTCAGCACCGGAACGATACCGGACGGTCTGGTTTCCGGTCTGCGCAGTCTCGGGTTTACCGATTACGAGGCGCGGATCTATATCGAACTTCTGCGCCAGGGAGAACCGGGCACGGCCTATGAGCTGTCCAAGCATGCAGGCGTGCCCCGTCCCAACACCTATAACGCGTTGGAATGCCTTGCCCAGCGGGGCGCCGTCATGGCCGTCAGCGAAAACCCGACCCGCTTTGCCGCCGCGCAGCCCAAGGATCTTCTGGGGACGATTGCCCGTCAGACCAGCACCATCTGCGACGATCTGAGCGTGCAGCTTTCGAATCTTGCGGCACCGATCGACGACCAGCTTGTGTGGTCACTGGCCGGGGACCGGGCCGTTCACGACAAGATCGAATTCATCATCGAGAATGCCCGCGAGATGCTGATGATCAAGGCCCCGGACGATGTCCTGGCGCGCCATGTCGACAGTCTTACCGTTGCCGGAGAGCGCGGGCTAGAGATGCTGATCATCGTGTTCGGACCGGACGCCGAACGCTTCACCTTCGGTCCACGGTGCCGCACCTTCATTCACGAGGGAAACGGTGTCCGAATGGGCAGCACCGACAACTTGTTCACCATTGCCGCCGATCATGAGGAAATGGTCACGGCCAGGTTTTCGGGGGATGCGCAGGCGGTTCATACGCGGAACAAGCCGATCGTGAACCTAGCCGAGTCGCTGATCCGCCACGACTTCTACATGGCCGAGATCTTCATGCGGTTCGGACCGCAGATCGATGCGGAGTTCGGTCCCTATCTGCGCGATCTTCGCCTGGCTTGCTTCACCCCTGATCAGGCGCAGTCGTTCCGGTCCAAAACCGGCTTGTAGCGAGAAACGGAAAGAACGGGCGCAGCCTGCGCCCGTCCGGGTCAGGTGGCTGTGCCATTCGCGGCGCGGCGTGCCAAGGCCGCCTCGAGCCGACCGACCACCGACAGCGCCTGCGCCATCGCCGGGATCTCGTCGAAGATCGGCAGGTCGATGGCGGCGGCACGCGCGCGATAGGCGCGTCGCGTGTCGTCCAGTTCAGGAGAGCCATCGCTGCGCAAGGCAAGTGCCATGTGCGAGGTTCCGGGATGATTGTGGACGGCCTCCTCGATCATCGCGAACAGATTGCCGATTGGATCGACAGAGCCGCGCCCGACAAAGGCGGCCAGATTGAGATGGATTGCCACCGCATCCGGCCGGGCATGGTCGAGCACTGTATTCAGGATGTCGCGTGCGATCAGCCCCCCCTTTTCCTGAAGCGTGCGAACCGGGGTGTCGATCGGGTTGAGGACGCTGGTGCCGGGCGGCAGTCCCATCGCTTCCAGCCGGGCCAGAGTCTCGCCCTCGAAAGTCCTGACTGCCAGGCCATGATCGGCAAAGGCGTCGGTTCCCAAGACACTCGCGCCTCCGCCATTACCGAACAGTACAACCGACCGCGTTGGCTTTCCTGGCCGAAGCTCGAAGTGCTGCAAGGCCAGCAGTGCGTCGATGAAGTCATCGACCGAGGATACCAAGACAACGGGAAGCTGGGCCGCCAAGGCTTCCCATGCGCGGTTGTCTCCTGCCAGTGCCCCGGTATGCGACGTCGCGGCTTCGCGGCCGGCCGCGGTGCGCCCGCCTTTCAGGATCACGACAGGCTTAGGGGCGGGATGGCTGCGAAGCAGGTCAAAGAAGGCGCGGCCCTCTCGGACGTCCTCGATGTAAAGACCAACGGCGCGTGTTTCCGGGTCGTCGAAGTAATATTCGACCAGTTCATGCGGCTTGACGTCGGCGCTGTTGCCCATCGTCACCAGCCCGCTGAAACGCAGGCCACGCCATTGGCCACGCTTGATGATGTCGGTGCTAAGTCCGCCGGACTGAGAGACGACCCCGATCCGCCCAAGTTCCTTGGGAGCGTTCGACGGAAAGGTCAGCCCGCCGCGCGGCGAATAGGTTCCCAGGCAGTTCGGACCCACGACCCGAATTCCCGCCATGCGGGCAGTATCGACAAGCTCTTTCTCCAAGGCGCGCCCTTCGGCGATTTCACCAAACCCTGATGAAATTACTTGAGCAATGCGGCAACGACCGCGTCCTGCGGCAAGCGCCTCGGGGATCCGCTGCGCGCCGATTGCGACATAGGCGTAATCGATCGGTTCGGGCGTATCGGCCATAGAAGGATAGGCGGGCAGGCCCTCGATTTCGCTGGCCTGCGGGTGGATCGGATAGATCGATCCCTGAAAGCCAAAGTCCTTGAGACGCCGGATGAAGGTGTTGGCGATCTGCACGTCCTTGGCCGAGGCGCCCAGGACGGCGATGGTCTTCGGCTCGAAAAGCGGACGGAAGGTTTCGCGCGCAGGCGGCAAGCTGTCTTGCCTCGTGGCCCTGCCACCTTCTTCGGCGGCAAGGATGAACCTTGCGTCGACCGCGACAGCACCCTGGGCGGAAACGATGATGGGGTTGAGGTCGGCCTCGGCGATCTGGCCTGCAAATCGCATAAGGATGCCGTCTTCACCCCCCAAGGCCAGCATGGCATCGACAAGTGCGTCCTCGTCCACGGCAGCCTCGCCACGGGCACCGCGAAGAAGCGCCACCCCTTTCAGCTCATCCAGCATCGCGCGGGCATCATTCCGGCTGATCGGGCAGATACGGAAGGACACGTCCTGCAGCAGCTCGACAAAGATCCCGCCAAGGCCGACCATGATCATGGGGCCGAACTCGGGGTCGTTCAGCCCCCCGATGACCATCTCGCGGCCCAGCGGGATCATCTCCTCGACCAGCCATCCCTCGACTGTGGCAGCAGAGATAGTGGGCTTGGCGGTCATCTCGCGGATCGCCACCTCGACTGCGGAGGCGTCGGCAAGATGCAGCGCCACCCCTCCAGCATCGGATTTGTGCAGGATATCGGGCGAGATCACCTTCACCACGAATGGACCCTGCAACTGCCCGGCGGCGCGGCCACCGGCCTCGGCATCGGGAACGACCGTAGAATGGGGCGTGCGGATGCCGAAGGACGCAAGCAGGGCCTTGCCGGAAGCTTCGTCTAGGGCTGCTCGTCCTTCGCTACGGGCGCGGGCGATAATCTGTTCCGGTGTGCTGTCAAGCATCAGGGTCTCCCTCATTGGCTGGTGGGCCAGGTCCGCATCAGGTGCTGGCCGATGCCCCCCGATCGCCGCTGCCGATGGATGTCGAGGATGCGGATCAGGCTGGCGCGGGTTTCTTGGGGCTTGATCACGTCATGGGCCGAAAAGATCGTGGCCATATCCCAGACCTCCAGATCCTTCTGGATTTCGGCCAGTGCTTCCTCGAAGCCCTCATCGCCGGGCCTGCGGTTGTGGACGATGCTGGTGGCGAAGACGGGATCCATGAAAGAGATTTCGGCCATCGGCCAGGCGATCATCGTGTCGTTATGGGCGCCGCCGCCCATGGCGACATAGGCGCGACCATAGGCCTTTCGGCAGATGACCGTCACCTGCGGGACGGTGGTCAGGCAGGTGGCATTCATGAAATTCATGATGTGACCCGGTGCGCCGCGGCGTTCGGCATCGGTGCCGACGACAAAGCCGGGCGTATCCATGAGCCTGACGATGGGAATGTTGAAGCTATCGCAGAGGACCGTGAAATCCACGATCTTCCGGCAGGCTTCGGCCGACAGCGCGCCACCGCCCACCTGCGGGTTGTTCGCGATGACGCCGACCACCTTTCCGTCAAGGCGGGCCAAGGCCACGACGGCGGATTTGCCGAAGCGGGCCTTCATCTCGAACACCGATCCGGCGTCGAAGATCACCTCGATGATCTTCTTCATGTTGTAGACGCGGGTGCGTGCTTCCGGAAGGATGTCGAGGATCCGCTCCTGGTCCTGCCCCGACCCTTCGGTGACCGCCGCTGTCGGAGGCAATTCGCCGTTATGGCTGGGCATATAGGACAGGAACTGCCGGATGACTTCCATCGCCTCGGCGTCGGTATCGACGAAGTGATCGATAAGCCCGGTCTGCTCGGCATGAAGGCGCCAGCCGCCCAGTTCCTCCATATCGACCTTCTCGCCGATTGCCATAGACACGAGGCGCGGACTCGACACCGACATGATCGAGCCCTTCTTCATCACCGCAAAGTCGGAACAGCAGCACATCCACGCGGACGAACCGAAGGACGTGTCCAGCGCGGCCGCCGCCCAAGGCGTGTCCCGCATCCGGCGGAACTGGGTGGTGTCATTGCCTAGCATGGTGCCCATGCCGCGCGAACCCATCGCATCGGGCAAGCGGGCGCCGGTCGATTCGCCCACATGGACGAAGGGCAGGCCTTTTTCCGTGCAGGTCTTGCGGATATAGCCCATCTTCTTCGAATTCGTGCCGCCGGTCGAGGCGCCCATGGTGGTGAAATCGTTCACGACGACGCCGACGTCGCGTCCGTCGATCCGGGCAAATCCCGTGATCTTGCCATCCCTTGGGCTTTTCTCGGCCGTCTTGGCCGAAAAGTTCGACCGTCCTAGAAGCCCGGTCTCGTAGAAGCTGTCCTTGTCGATCAGCGCGGCAAGGCGTTCTTCGGCATTCAACTGGCCGTTTTCCCGGCGGCGTGTAAGCTTGTCTTCGCCGCCCATTGCGCGAGCAGCCTCGCGCCGGCGGTCAAGCTCGGCGAGGATGGCTTCATGAGGCATTGGTCAACTCTCCCTGGAATTCAGCTGTAGGTGACATGCTCGGTGGTCAGCCGATCGACCGTTGCGCGGTCGAGGCGAGGCGAGGCCGTGCCGAGATGAATTGCCCCGTTCTCGAAACGGAGCGGGGTCGAGAAAAGGCGGTCGCGCGGCTTCAAAAAGCCGTTGAACTCGCCAGCGTTGCGAATGGTGGTGCGGGCGACGCAGGCTTCCAGCCATGAATGGACCTCGCTGCCCAAGCCGTCGCCAAGCACGGGCTCCATGCCATGCGTGCGCACAGCTTCAAGACCGTCGCGAAGTCTGTCCAGCGAAACGAAACGCTTGAGCTTGAGCTTGCAGAACCCGACGCCCAGGATTGCGCCGGCACGCTCGATGTCGGCCAGCGAGGATATCGGCTCATCCAGCATCAGCGGCACGGGTGACGCGGCAGCGATAGCTGCATTTGCGTCCCAATCCTCGGCGTCGCAGGGCTGTTCGAACAGTTCGATCCCTGATGGATCCAGCCCGTCGGCAAACCGCAATGCGTCCTCGCGCGAAAAGGCCCGGTTCGCGTCCAGTCGAAGGGTGGCGCGTCCATGTGCCGCCACTTGCGCCGCCCGCACCCGGTCCAGGTCGGCTTGGACATCCTTGCCCACCTTTACCTTGAAGGTGCGAAAGCCCGCGCGGGTGCCGTTGTCAATTTCCTCCTGGATTGCCCCCGCCTCGGTCGCGTTCAGCGGGGCCAGCAGGGGCAGGGCGGAAGGGGCGCTCGCAGTCAAAGCCGGATGATTCTCCAGCACCTCGATTGCGGCAACAAGACTGGTCGCGGCCACCTTCGATTGGTCCGAAACATCCAGGATGGAAGCCTTTGCATCTTCTGGTCGGCAGCCGATGGCCGCACGCGCCTGCGCCGTCAAAAAGGCCCATCCCCCCTCGCGCGTTTCGGCGCTTGAACCGGGCGACACATGGGCATCGCCAAAGCCGGTCCGACCATCGGCGTCCTCTATCTCCACCAGGAAAGGCTCAAATACCTCAAAGGTCCGGTAGGACAGCCGATAGGGACGAACGAGCGGCAGATTGAGCCGCCTGACCGAGATTTTGGTGATTGTCGCCATGTGCGCGGTCTCCGAACCCTGCAATCCTGTGCCCGAAAGTGGGTCACATTAGTTGTTGCAATAGCTACTACTGCCATCTATCGTGTGACATGTCAGCCCCGGCTTGGCAAGACTATTCCGACGGCGAAGACGGGGAACGTCAAAAAGAACCGGGAGGAATCAATATGCTAGGCATGCGTTTTGTGGCCTTGGCCACTGGTTGCGCCTTGTCGCTTGCACTGCCCGCCGCTGGCCAGGAATGGCCCAAAGGCGACATCCGCTATATCCTTCACGTCGAGCCGGGAGGGGCGACCGATGTGATGGCGCGGCGGCTGGCCGAAGGGCTTCAGCAGGAACTGGGCGTCAACGTCATTGTCGAGAACCGTTCGGGGGGAAGCGGAGCAAGACAGGTGGCGCAACTGCAGCGTGCCCGGCCGGACGGGCAGACCATCGGCTCTGTCACGGCATCGCATCTTGGGATGTTCCAGCAGACCGGACAGTTCAACATCGATTCCGTTGAATGGGCCTGCGGCCTTGTGCTTGATCCTTATCTGATCGCAGTCCGGACCGACAGCGAGATCGAGGATCTGGCCGACCTGGTCTCGACCGCGCAAGAGCAGCCGGGCAGCCTTTCCATTGCCGGCTTCGGCGAGAATTCGGGCGGCGAGGTCGCGTGGATGATGTTCGTCGAAGCCGCCGGGCTGGACGAGGGTGCAATCAACTGGGTGCCTTATAACAGTGTGGGCGACGGGGTCGTTGCCACGCTAGGCGGTCACAATCAGCTTGTCATCGCCTATCCGGGTCTGGTGCGGCAGCATGTCGAGGCTGGAACCCTGCGCGTCATCGGCGTGATGGCCGACGAGCGGCTCGAGATGCTGCCCGATGCTCCAACCTATGCCGAAGCGGGCTTCGACGTGGATACGAACTGGCAGCAGTTCCGCGGCGTGGTTATGCCGCCTGAAACGCCTGTTGAATTGCAGAATGCACTTTGCGACGTCGTGGAAAAGGTGATGGCCACTCCGGCGATGCAGAAATACGTCGCCGATTCGGAACTCGTCCCTGGTTTCATGCCGCCGGAGGAATTCCGCACATTCGTGGATGCGCAGAACGAGCTTACCATACAATGGACTCAGTAATGGGCAATCAGTCGGGAACGAAAGCGTCAGAGGCTGGGCCAGAGCATACCACCAAGCTAGCTGCTACGCCCTTCGTGCCGAGGCTGGGTTTGCCAGCCTATGTTTATGATCTGATCGTCTATGCGGGGCTTGCTGCGACGGGGCTGGCATTCCTAATCGGGGGGCTGGGACTTGAGGGAGACCCTCGGCGGACCATCGATCCAGGGACAGTGCCTGCAATCGCTGGTGGGTTGCTTGTGGTCCTATCGGCCATTGGCACGGTGCTGGCCCTGAGAAGTCCCAGCAACCTGGTGGAAGTGGAGGTCGACAGGCCGCTTCAGGTGCTTCTGGCCATGGCGCTGATCCTGATTTTCCCGCCTGCGATCGACAGCTTCGGCTACTACACGACGGCCATTGTATGGGTGCCTGCCTTCATCTGGGCAGCGGGTGCCCGCAGTTGGACCCATTATCTCATTGCAATTGTCACGGTGCTGGCGCTTGCGCGTTTCGTGTTCGAGATGACTCTCGGCACGCCCTTGCCATAGGTGGTCCTGAGATGATCGAAAATATCTTCACCGGGTTCGCGCTTGCCCTGACGCTGAATGGCCTGATCGGGATCGGGGCGGGTATCCTAGTCGGTTATGTGGTGGGCGCAATGCCTGGACTAACCTCTTCGATCGGCATGGCCCTGCTGATCCCATTTACCTTCGGCATGGACCCCATTGCGGCTATCGTCATGCTGGTCACGATCTATATGGCTTCGGATTATGGTGGTGCCATTCCCGCGATCCTGGTCAATGCTCCGGGCCAGCCTGCCTCGGCCGTGACGGCCTTTGACGGTTTTGCCATGACCCAGCGTGGAGAGGCGGGCAAAGCGCTGAATATCTCAATCATGTCGTCAACGGTTGGTGCGCTGATCAGCATCGTGTTTCTAGTGGTGACTGCGCAGGCGATGGCATCAGCGGCACTTGCGTTCGGCCCGTCGGAATATTTTGCCCTTGCCGTCCTCGGTCTCAGTCTGATCGCGGTTCTCAGCACCAGTTCGGCCCTAAAGTCTTTGATCGGCCTCGTGTTCGGCCTCGCAATCGTCACGATCGGTATTGATCCTATCATTGGTGACACGCGCTTCGTGTTCCATCTTGCGCTTATTGATGGCATTCCGTTCTTGCCCGCGTTGATTGGCCTCTTTGCCTTGTCCGAAGTGTTCCTGATGATCGAGGAAGGGAACCGCAAGACTGTGCAGACAAGGGCAAAGTCAGCGCTGGATATCTCTCTGGGAACAATCTGGCCTTTCCGGACTACGATCCTGCGATCATCGGTAATTGGCTATGTTGTCGGCGTCATTCCCGGTGCAGGCGCCACCATTGCATCGCTGATCAGCTATGGGGTGGCAAAGCGGCTGTCTCCGACCGGGGCAACCTTCGGGCGCGGCAATCCCGAGGGGATAGCAGCGTCCGAGTCAGCCAACAACGCTGCCGTATCCGGCGCGCTCGCGCCCCTCCTGTCGTTGGGTGTCCCCGGTTCGGCAAGCGCTGCGGTGCTGATCGGGGGCCTAACGATCCAGGGCCTGCAGCCCGGTCCGATGCTGTTTGCCAACAACCCCGAGGTGCCCTATTCAATCTTTGCGGCGCTGTTCCTCGGCATACCCGTCATGGTCGTCATCGGCTTTGCAGGGGTGCCCCTGTGGGTGCGGATGACGCAGGTGCCTAGACCGATTGTGGCGACGCTGGTTACCAGTATCGCCATGCTGGGTGCCTATGCCTCGGCCAACAACTCATTCGAGATGCTGATCACGGGGATCTTCGGTGTTATCGGCTATTTGTTGCGTAAGGCAGACATCCATCCTGCCCCGATCGTTCTGGCCTTGGTCCTTGGCGAGATGATGGAGGCAAGTCTTCGTCGCGCGATGATCACCGGAAATGAGAGCGTAGGATACCTTTTGACGAAGCCTATCACCGCAGGTTTGCTGCTCCTGTCATTAGCGATTCTGATCTCGCCGCTTTTTTCTAGGAAGAAAGCGGCGTGAGTCCATGTACGAAACACAGGTATGATCAAGCTTCTTGGTGCGGCAGTGGCTGGGACCATGTGCGGCTGGGCAGCGTCGCGGCTGGGAATGCCACTGGCTTGGCTGATCGGCTCGGCGATCGCATCGGCGGTGATCAACCTGTCCCTCGGGGCGCTGTCGGTCCCGCGCAGCCTGTATCGGGCGGGACAGGCCGTGGTGGGCGTTTCGGTCGGGCTGACGGTGACCGCCGCCGTGTTCGAAAGGATCGGTCCTCATCTGGTTCTGGTGCCGCTATTCGTCGCCATCTCGATCCTGCTTGGGCGGTTAATGGTGCCTCTGCTGGTCAGGGCGAGCCGGCTGGATCAACGCACCGCCTATTTCGCCCTGGTGCCGGCGGGCATTTCCGAAATGGCCGATCTTGCCTATGCCAAGGGTGCCGACAGCGGCGCGGTGGCGACATTGCATGCGGTTCGGGTCTTTCTGGTCGTCCTGATCCTGCCGCTGATCATCTATGGCTTGAACGGGGCGGACGGGTCGGCAGTGTCCAAGCCGCCGGGTGCGTTGGACAGCCACTTCATCCTGGCGCTTGTGGCGGGACTTGCAGCTGGACTGATCGGCAACCGGGTGGGCCTGCCAAGCGCTTTCGTCGTCGCGCCGATGGTCGCCGTTGCAGGCCTTTCGGCATCCGGCCTGATTGCTGCTCGGGAACCCGCGCCCTTGCTGGCGGCGGCGCAAGTCCTGCTGGGACTCAGCCTCGGTACGCGGTTTCGTCGCGCAACGGTCGGCCGATTGCCCCGCGCCCTTCTGGCGGGGAGCATGGTGCTGCTTTTGAACGGCGTCATCATGGCAGCCGTGGGGCTGACGGCCGCTGCATTGCTGGATTTCGACCCTTCGCTGATGTTGCTGGCATCGGCAACCGGCGGCACGGCCGAAATGGTCCTAACGGCCCAGGTGGTGGGCGTGGATGCGGCCCTTGTCGCGGTCTATCAGGTGGCGCGCGGCTTGGGCGGCAATCTTCTTGCGCTGCCGGTCCATACGCTGACATTCGGGCGCGGCCGGGCACAGCCCCTGCAGGTCGCGCCGTGCAACACTGGCAGGGGGAAGGGGCGCGATGACGATGGACCTTCAAACCGATAGGCGCGGTTCTCGTCTTCGCTACGGCTCGCGGACCAAGCTGCTGGCACCGGGTGTGGTCCTGTCCTTTGTCGTGGCCGCAGCCGCCACCTTCCTGAACGAACACTATGGCGCCCCAGTGATGCTGTTCGCGCTGCTGCTTGGCATGGCGCTCAACTTCCTTGCGGCGGATGCTCGCGCAGCGCCAGGGATCGAGTTTACCGCAAAGAAGCTGCTTCGGGTCGGCATCGCCCTGCTGGGCGCAAGAATAACATTCGTGCAGATGACGGAACTGGGGGCCGCCCCTGTGATCCTGGTCGCCGTCTCGCTTGTGGCGACAATCGGTTTCGGCGTCGCACTGGCTCGGCTGGCGGGGCGCCGGTGGTCTTTCGGCATGCTGACGGCGGGGTCGGTGGCAATCTGCGGTGCTTCCGCGGCACTTGCCATCTCGGCGGTCTTGCCGCGCGGCAAGGACGACGAACGCGATACCCTTATGACCGTAGTCGCCGTGACCGGTTTGTCGACGCTGGCCATGATCATCTATCCCATCCTGTTTCGTGGGCTTGGGTTCGACGACCTAGGTATAGGCGTGCTGCTGGGCGCGACGATTCACGATGTTGCGCAGGTCGTGGGCGCGGGCTATGCCGTCTCCGCCGAGGCTGGCGACGCGGCCACCCTGGTCAAGCTGCTGCGTGTGGCGCTGCTGCCGGTGGTGGTCCTGACGCTTGCCTTCGCCGTCAACCGGAATTCCGAGGCGCGCGCGCCCATGCCGGTCTTTGCCCTTGTCTTTGTCCTGATCCTTGCGATCAACAGCGCCGGATTGATCCCCGCCCTCTTGCAGACCGCTATGGTGGATGCCTCGCGGTGGCTGCTTGTCGCAGCGATTGCGGCGCTGGGTATCAAGACCTCGCTTCAGGCGATGTTCGAAGGCGGTCCTGGCCACCTGCTGATCATCTTGATGCAGACCCTGTTTCTTGGGGCGGTCGCGACCGGCCTTTTCGCAATCTTGTAAGGGAAGGTAACATGCATTCCCCGACCGATACCTTGAAGCCGACAGTCACGCCGGGGCATCACGTCTCGACAACGCCATGCGCCAATCCCGACTTGCTGCGGCCCTTAGGGCAGGGCTTGCCGTCCTGCCTGGACCTTGAGGCGGCGGGCATCCCCGGCACGCGGGAACAGCCGCGCTCTCTGCGGGTGATGATCGAGGACATTCTCTACCGGTTGCCGCGTGACGAAGCGCGCGTTCAGATCGAGGCGCTGATCGGTCGTGACGCCACGGTCCCGATCACCTTCGCGCCGCAGCGGGCGTTACTGCAGGATTTCATGGGTATCCCGCTGATCGCCGACCTGGCCTCGATGCGTGATGCCGTGGCCGAGGCTGGGGGGCTGTCGGGCTTTCCCGATGCGGCCATCCCGGTCGATTTCGTCGTGGACCACTCGCTTACGGTGTTTTTCGCCGGGAATGCAGAAGCGATGGCATTGAACCGCAAGCTGGAAATGGAGCGCAACCACGAACGGTTCCGGTTCATCAAGTGGTGCAGCCGCGCCTTCGGCAATGTCCGCGTTATTCCGCCCGGCCGCGGCATCATGCATCAGGTCAACCTAGAATGGCTAAGCCATGTGGCTGCACTGCATGGCCCCCATGCAGAGGTGGCGCGGCCCGATACGATGATCGGCACCGACAGTCACACCACCATGGTCAACGCACTGGGGGTGCTAGGCTGGGGCGTCGGAGGGATCGAGGCCGAGATGGCGATCCTGGGTGTCCCGCTGGTCTTCGCGTCCCCGCGGATCGTCGGGATCAGGTTGACCGGATCGCAGCCCGTGGGCACGACCGCGACCGATCTGGTCCTGCACATGACGCAATTTCTTCGCGATATCGGGGTGGTCGGTGCCTTTGTCGAATTCCACGGCGCCGGCGTCGCAGGCCTGAGCCTTGCAGACCGCGCGACCATTGCCAACATGGCCCCTGAATACGGCGCAACCTGTGCGTTCTTCCCGATCGACGGCCTGACTATCGAGTTCCTGCGAATGACTGGACGCGATGGGGGTCATCTTCGGCTGGTCGAAGCGACAGCGCGTGCTCAGGGGCTGTGGCAGGAATCTGGCGACCCAGAAAACCTTGCCTTTGACGAGGAGCATGTCTTCGATCTTGGCCAGGTCGAACCCTCGATGGCCGGACCGACTCGACCAGAAGATCGGGTGCCGCTTGGCGCCGTGCCAGCATCCGTGGTCAGACGCGTCGTGGAAATGTCCGGCGCTGCGGCGCGCCCTGAGGATGATGATGCGCTGGGACATGGCGCAGTCGTGATTGCCGCCATCACCAGTTGCACGAATACCTCCAATCCCGAGGTCATGATGGCAGCGGGCCTTCTTGCCCGGAATGCGGTCCGGTCCGGGCTGCGCCCGAAGCCTTGGGTCAAGACCTCGCTTGCGCCGGGATCGCGCGCCGTTACGGATTACCTGGCATCCGCCGGATTGGATGGTCCGCTCGAAACACTGGGGTTCCACATCGTCGGATATGGCTGCGGCACCTGCAACGGCAATTCCGGTCCCCTTGCCAAGCATATCTCGCAGAGGATCGAGGACGAGGGCCTTTGCACCTTTGCCGTTCTGTCCGGCAACCGCAACTTCGAGGGCCGGATTCACCCGCAAATCGCCGGGGCCTATCTTGCCTCGCCCCCCTTGGTCATCGCGGCGGCCTTGGCCGGCACCGTTGCGCGCGATCTTGCCCGGAATCCCTTGGGGTTCGGGCCTGAAGGACGCCCGGTCTTTCTGAAGGACATCTGGCCGGACCCGGAGGAAGTCGCCTCCCACGTGCGTTGTTTCGTGACGGCCGAAATGTTTCAACGGTCATACGGCCAGGATATGGAGACGACGGAGGAATGGGCAGCCCTTGAGGCGCCTGAAGGCCTTCGCTTTCCATGGGATGCAGATAGCCTTTTCATTCGCCCCTCGCCCTTTCCAAAGCTCGGCCCGGCGTTTGACCTCGAACAGCCGCTGCAAGGGGCGCGGGCACTTCTTGTGCTGGGTGACTCGATCACCACAGATCACATCTCGCCGAACGGCGCGATCCAGCCCGACAGCCCGGCAGGCAAGGCCCTGGCCGCCGCCGGTGCCGATCCGGCCAAGCTGGGGAATTATGGTGCCCGCCGGGGCAATCCCGCAATCTGCCTGCGCGGCATGTTCGACAACCCCCTGCTTCGGAACGAACTTGTTCCGGAACGCCGCGGCAATTTTGCCTGGGGGCCGGATGGCAAGCTGGTCAGCGTGTTCGAGGCAGCCGAGGCATATTCGGCGAACAGAACGCCGCTGGTGATCATCGCCGGCCGCGACTATGGCGCCGGCTCTTCGCGGGACTGGGCGGCCAAGGGCCTGCGCCTTTTAGGGGTCCAGGCGGTGATCGCGGAAAGCTTCGAGCGGATTCATCGCTCCAATCTTGTCGGGATGGGGGTTCTGCCGATCGTGCTGCCCAGCGGCGTCACGCGACATGACCTGGCAATCGGTCCCCGCGACCTGATCGACATCGTCCTGCCAAATGGGCTTGCGGTGCGTGGGCCCGTAACGCTTTCGGTGCAGCGCCAAGGCGGTTTGGCCACGGTGGTCAAGGGGGTTCTTGCCATTACAGCGAAATCCGAGATCGAGATGATCCGCAAGGGCGGCATCCTTCCCGCCTTCCTCGATCGAAGCCGGGCGGCCTGACCCGTCTGCGGATCCAAGACAGCACAACCTGATGGAGCAAGATATGAACCAGACGCCCAAAACCATGGCCGTGGTCGAGATGCGCGAGGCCGGAGGGCCGGACGTGCTGGTTCCAGGGCGCCGCCCGGTCCCGGAACCGATGCCCGGCGAGGTCCTGATCCGGGTCACGGCGGCGGGGGTCAACGGACCGGATCTGGTTCAGCGTCGCGGCCACTACCCCCCTCCGAAAGGAGCATCGGATCTTCTGGGTCTGGAGGTGTCCGGTGAGGTCGTCGCCATCGGCAATGCCGTGCAACGGTGGCGGCCGGGTGACCGGGTGGTCGCGCTGACCAATGGCGGCGGCTATGCGGACTATGTCGCCGTTGACGCCACCCATTGTCTGTCCGTGCCGGACACTGTCGATGAAACGGATGCCGCTGGCCTCCCGGAAACCTATTTCACCGTCTGGAGCAACATTTTTCTCCCGGGTCCCATTCCACAGGGGGGGGTGATGCTTGTCCATGGTGGCGCCGGCGGCATCGGATCCACCGCGATCCAGCTTGGGGCGGCGATGGGCCTGCGGGTCCATGCGACTGTCGGGTCGGAGGAAGATGCCGCCTTCTGCATTGAGGCCGGCGCCGAGCGGTCGATCGACTTCCGGCACGAGGATTTCGTGGACATCGTGCGGTCCGCTGGCGGCGCCGATGTCATTCTTGATATCATCGGAGGCGACTATATCGCCCGCAACATCAAGGCCGCGGCCCCGGACTGCCGGATCGTGCAGATCGCCTTCAACAAGGGATCGAAGGTCGAGATCGACCTGATGCCCTTGATGTTGAAGCGGTTGACCCTGACCGGCTCGACATTGCGTTCGCGCAGTGCGGAATTCAAGGCACGCGTCGCCCGGGAACTCGAGGAGCAGGTCTGGCCCTTGTTCGCGGCCGGCAGGCTGCGTCCGGTTACGCATTGTATCCTGCCGCTTGAACAGGCCGCCGCCGCCCACGAAATGCTGGAGGCAGCACGGCACCGCGGCAAGGTGCTTCTGCAGCCAAGTGGATCTGTTGAGGGTAACGCTTCGCATTGAGGCACCGCTATCTTGTGCGTTAGAGCGTGTCGCGGGCATCGA
>NZ_NWMQ01000055.1:0-17254 GCF_002901215.1 Paracoccus sp. SY
ATGCAAATACCTGTATTATCTTGGCATTTGCACTTCGTTTGTGAATCCACCCGGCTATACCTCCTGGTTTAATAATCGGATTTATGGAACTTATCTGTTTGTTATCAGATATTTAGCTTTCTCTGGCGGCGCTATCCTCATTGGGGCGGTTCAGCTTGTGCGACAGTCCTGATGTGCCGTGCGGCTTCCACAGGCTTTGTTCATAGCCATACTCGGACGCCGTCAAAGCTGACGGATCAGTCTGAGTGCATCTGTGTCACGCCTTCGTTCTACATCGGGACATAAGAATAAGAGGTAGACCGGGATTCAGTCCGCTTGGCAGACTCGCGTAAATCCAGGGCTTGGCCCATCTGAGCCAGTGCCCTCCCGAGTGGTGTGTCACCAAGTTGGAAATTGGCAAAGCCGCCAAGATCGAGCGAGGCCACATGCTCGACCTCGATGGCCTTCCTGTCGGCCCGTGCTGCGGCATCGTCATCCGGCAGGGAAGGACGGCCGGACCAGCGGCCAAGAAGCGCCAAGGCATGCTTGGGTGCGAAAAGACGATAAGCATTGCTGACCTGCCGGACCTGGGGGCCGCGGCCTTCATTCGGGGTTGGCTCAAACCGGCGCAGCCAGTCCAGAAAGCCGTGGTCCCGCAGCGCCTTCAAGGCGCGAACAACGGCGTCTCTCGACCGCTTTAACTTGTCCATGATCCAATCAAGGGACGGGTCAAGCCTGCCGGTTTTGAAGCTGACCAGATTGCCGAACAGCGCCAGGATCTCCAGGGCGATGCTTCCCAAGGGACCGTTGCGCCGGCCCCGCTTGCGGCCGTGCAGCTCGTATCGCTGCGCGGCCTTGATGATCTTCTGCACCTCCTGCCGGGACGTGCTGCGCCAGAACGTGGCTTCGCAGGTTCCGGCCCGCTGAGAGTTGCGATGCAAGCGCGTCCGGTCTTGGGCGCGCGCGCCGGTGCAAGCCGGGGCCAAAACGCCTAAGCGCTTGAAAAAATCGCCGCCTTCCGCGGCTGCTACAGTCGTCAAGTGCTGCTCCTTTGTCACAAGAAGCGCGGTGTCCGCAGGCAAGCCTCATCCGTTCGCACAGATGCGCTTTTTGCTCTTGATTTCCGGGAGCGGGAAGCTAACTATAGCAAGTGACACAACAAGCTAATTCAGGTCGCCAAACCTGTGTTATCAACCCAAGCCCCCTCGTGCGGACCCCCGCGCGGGGGGTTTCCTTTTGGGCTGGTGGTCTATCTGATTCTGCTCGTCCCTCCCCTTTGGGGCATTTTGCCGAACAGCCTACGCCAGCAGGGGCTTAGCGGCAATTCTTTGTGTAACGAACGTGACATCAAGGGCATCAGTAGGACACCCACTCCGTTGAGTAGGAACCCGTGTAATCCTGTACGCGCAGGACAATGCTCTGGAAGCTTCGGCCGTACTCGCCAAGGAACGTGCTGCCCGTTCTCTGCCGTATTTCGTTATCAAGCCATGCAGGCATCTCGCTGTATTGGGCGGAAAGTCGGACAAAGTCACCAGAGGGTGCATATCCGTAGCGGGTCATGCCGACATAGACGTCTCGTCCTCCGCTACCTCTCGTCACATGCTTGGAAAGCTGCCACAGTTCGATGGCATCACGATACTGGGCGACCTCGGGTGGGATGCTGTCAGATCCACCTCCACCTGGCAGGCTCACGTTGTGACCGCCCATTGGGCAGCGCCACAGTTGGAGGGGCGGTTCAACCGGCCAGGGTGTGATGCGGCGTATAAGCTCGGCCTTCGCTGCGCTGCACTCTGCCGAGGCGGGGAAACCGCCTGCCAGACAAAGCAGGATGGCGCAGTCGATCGGGTAGGCGCTGGCCTGCTTGGCTGAAGAAAAGGCAGTCAGACCTAGAACCGCTACACTGGCGAAGAAATTTCGGGAGTTCATCGTCGGTCGCCGGAACTGTTGCAAAGGTCAACAGATAAATACATACCTGAAACAATATTGCAATATTCTATGTGGCCTTGCTTAGTCGGCTAACCAAGGCTGGCTTCTCTTGAGGTCTGCCAGACGTTGCGGCGAAGGGGGAACGATCCACATCATCTGCGTGTCGCCGTTGTCCCAGCGGTAGAGCCATCCGCTCGCATCGTGCAGGTCGATCTTCTGCATAGGTTCGGCATAGAGGCGTGGCATAGACATGGGCAAGGACCTGCTTGTAGTAAGTCCGGCCACCGTTAACCCTTGGTTAACCGACGAAAAGCAGAAACCTCAGGAAGTAGCTTTTGGGATATATCCATCAGCTACTTTGACAAGAGCAAGCAAAAATTCGCTGCTTTGCTTCAGATGAAGTTGCGGGCCACAGCAATGGCGACAGCTTGGGTTCGGGTCTTTGCGGCAAGCTTGGAGCACGCTTTTTGAGCGCGTTGCGTCACGGTCGCTTCAGCGATGCCAAGTTTTTCTGCAATGGCTCGCTGCCCCAGTCCATCCCTTAGCCCTGCTAGAACATCAAGTTCCCCTGCTGTCAGGGACGCGCGGTTCAGAACAAGGTCTGTCCAGTGGTTAAACTTGGTGACAACCTTGATGATCTCATCGTCAGCAAACTCCCTGCTCGGATGCGAGAGAGTGAGAAACGAGCGTTTGAGGTCAGTCTTCCGGGATATCGCAACCCCGAAGTTCAGGCCAAACTGTTGGGCGGCGTGCATGAATGGCATGTCGAGGGCGGACTTCTTCACGTCTGACCAGCGAACCCACCCTTCCTGCTCGATCGTCCAGCGGGCGACCGGGTCCGAGAAAAAGTAGTTCCGCTCCTGGTAGATGTCCCGCCACTTGTCGGGGTACGCGTTGTGTAGGTGCTCTGGCCCTTGATAGGTCAGGTTGAAGCCCATAATCCAGCCTGACGGCGCCAAGTTGTGTAAGGCGTCAATTTCTTGGTCGAAGTGTGGGATCAAGTCGTGCAGCATGTGGTCCTCATGGTCTCACGCGGCCTTTGTAGCTTTTCAGATATATCGAAAAGCCACTTTTGCACTTTTGTGCAAGACATACCAAGTTCGAGTGGGTTTAGTAAGGCATCCACAACACGGAAGCTAGCTATGGTCTCAGCTTGGAAGAACAAAAAGATAGCTGACGCAGAGTTCAGCAAGGACATGGTTGAGACCATTCTTCAGTATTTCGAAACCTATGCCGACGAAGATGGCGTCCTGACGGTTGAAGTCAGGGAGCACGGGCTATGGGTTCCCAACCCCGTCCGTGGCCTCCCGCCGCAGTTCATCGGCCTTGCCCGGTTGCCGGTAGGCGTCGCGAAGCAGTAAGGAGCGTTTTTTGTGTCAGAAGAACGGCCCATTACCGTCGATATTGTGACGCTGCCTGGTCAGGTTTCACGCTTCCATCTGGTGCACGACTACATGAAGCTGCGCAAAGCGGTTTTCATTGATCGCATGTCCTGGCCTCTTGGTCAGACGGAGGGGATTGAATTCGATCAATATGACACCTTCGACACGACCTATGTTGTCGCCCACAGGGACGGTGAAGTCTTAGGTGGGGCCAGGATTAAGCCTACGGACAAGCGCCAAGCCTGCGGAAACAGCATGTATGAATACATGATCCGCGATGCCTATAGGGGCCTTCTGCCCGGTATGCCGGTCAATCTTTGCAACGATGCGCCCCCGCTTTCGCCGGATGACTGGGAGCTGACCAGACTTGTGACCCTTCCCGTCAAGGGAGTGGCCGAGAAGATCCTGGAGGCAGCCAATGACTACCTGTTCCAAGTCGGAGCGAAGGGCTGTCTGTTCCTTGGGCCGCCCGCATTCTTGCGCATGGCAGAACGGCTAGGTTGGTCCCCGCAGAAGCTCGGCAATGTTGTTGAAAACGAGGATGGGAAGTTCCTGGCTTTTGCTTGTTCAGTTCGCGCACCACACTCAGCCGCAGCTAGCAACTGACAGGCTGGAGAACAAACTAGCAATCTTGAAGCGAAAACAGAAGCCATGCCAAGGAACCGTATTCCTTGGCATTTTCGGCGTATCTGTATAGATTTGCGCCGCAGATAAGAAAGCAGCGCACATCAAGAATACCTCTTGATAACAGATATGCAATTTTGTATCAACCTTGTAGCATCGCTGCGAGGTTGTCCACTTGTGAAAGGCTGGCCAGCGGTGACGACCCCGATCAACTATGAAGAAGCACCGAATGTGGTCAGCGAAGAAGGTTGCAGGAAGCTCGTGGCTTCAGGATGGCAGTTGCAGGTTTTCTGCGCGGGTTCAGCCGAGAAGAAACACCAGAACTACTTTGGGACATGGGGCATCAGGATCATCTCGCCTGATGGCACCTATGAACGAACGCTTGTTACAGCCCGCAAGGACATGCAGATGCGGATGTTCAAGACGGTCAACGGCCTCATTGCCTTCCTGTATGACCTTAATGTCAAAGTTCCCAGTATCCCGCTGGAACAAGGAATGCGTGCCCTTCAGCCTGTCATCAGGGAAGAGGGCTCTCCAAGCTCGACCTAGCACGCGCCCCCAGACAGCGCTTTGCAAAGTAAAGCTGGCTTTCCTTGTCGTGGCTGGTTTGCTGCCGCTTTCCACCCATGCGCAGCCGGCGCCTGTTCAGCAGGTGCCGGGACACTGCATCTACCCGTCTCAGCCTCTTCTTGATGAGGCAAGCCTGCACGCCCTGGATCTCACGATGGGCGAAGAACTGGCTCGTTTCATGAACGAGGCCCAGGCTTACAGCCAATGCCTCGACGCAACCAAGCAGCAACTCAACAGCGAGGTCGATCAATACATGCAACAGTATCGAGAGGCGCATCCGATGGTCGAAACAGAGTATTGACCACCGATGCAGAGTAACGTGCAACCGTAAGCCGCCTGTGTCATGAGTTTTACAGGACTCAGACAATTCAGAGCGGCCAGAATGTATCGTTTGGAAAGTGGCGCGAGCGAAGCGGGCTTTAGAGAGTATCTGATCGGAAGCGGAAGGCTCCTGATCCTGTGCACCGAAGATGCGGTCCCTACTCGCGGCAATTTCCAGGGAGGCTGGCAATTCTACGCCCTCAACCCCCGAACGGGGAAATGGGCCGTCCTCAATCTGTTCCGACCTCGCCGTGGGGTAACGCCCCCGCGTGTGGTCAAGACTGTCAACGGTGCGTGCAGTTTCATGAAGGACGTAGGGTTTCCAGCCGGGATAATTCCATTTGGAGTTGGGTCCGGTGTTGAAACAAGCAAGTCTGGCGATATGCGCTTTATTGGCAGCGTGGCCTTCGACTGAAGCAGCGGCGCAATCGGCCGGGAACGGAATGGTTCTGGTTCTGAACCACGCATCCGGCAGCTTTGAGAGGCAAAGATCAACGTCCTCCTTTGCCCGTCACTTCGGGCCGGGGGGTGTTCCGCTCCTGTCCGAACTGCCTGAAGCAGACCTTCCGGCCGAACAGGTGATGCACCTGGCTCCTGTGCGGACGCCGCGCGTCATCCCAAGGCCGGAGGTTCTGGCCGCCATTGATGAAGTCGGGATGCGCTATGCCGGTCATCCCTCGCTTCGCGCGGCGGGCATGAGCGTCACCGAATGGCTGTCCTTCTTCCGGGCGAACATCGAGATTGAAAGCGGCTATCGCCAAACTGCCGTCAGTTCGGTGGGGGCGATTGGCCTGGGCCAGCTCATGCCCGCCACAGCGGCCAAGCTTGGCGTCAATCCCAATGACATGCACCAGAACCTCGATGGCTCGGCACGCTACATGCTGATGCTGCTCGGCCGGTTCGGGTCCAAGGAACTTGCGCTTGCGGGCTACAATGCCGGTCCCGGCGCGGTCGAGAAATACGGGGGCATCCCCCCGTACCCTGAAACACAAGGTCACGTCCGCAAGGTCATGTCCGTGTTTCAAAAGCTGACTTTAGCAACCGCAGAATAGGAGTCTTCCATCATGATCTCTGCAATGCAGGCCGTTTGGCCGGCACGATCTTCTATTGCCTGCGCCCAAGGGGTTCATGCCGCACCGCGCGTCCTGGACACCTGGGCGAAAGTCTCGCTGGTGATGCTGATGGCAGCCGCTTTCATGCTGCTCTGGAGCGAACCGGCGCTAGCGCAGGCGATCAACCTCAACCCGATCCAGACCTTCCTGAACAGCATCGTCACGGCGCTGACAGGCACCCTGGGCAAGACCATCGCCACACTGGCGCTCGTTTGCGTCTTTATCGGCTGGTTCATGGGCTACATCGAAATGCGCACGGCGATCTATGTGCTTGTCGCCATCGTGTTCGTGGGTTCGGCCGCGACCATCGTGAACTCCCTCTGGGGCGCATAACGGGGGCATGACGGTGGAAAAAGATACGGTCTATCGCGGCCTTCTTCGTCCGGCCAAGCTGTTCGGCCTGCCTCTGACCTCCGCCGTCATCCTTCTTGTGACGGTGCTGCTCGGGTTCATGTGGGCGGAGAGCTTTTGGGCCTTGGCATCAATCGTCGTCTTTTATCCGGCCCTCTACGGGCTGGCTAAATGGGACCCGAACTTCTTCGACGTCATCACCAGGACGCTGAAGAACTTCGGGCCTTCCAAAAATCGCAAAGTGTGGGGCGGAGACTCCTATGAGCCGTAACGATAAAAAGCCGATGGCGGCAGGCTTCAAGCGGCTGTTCAATTCCCGGCATGGCAAGGCGGTGTTCCCGCGCGCCATGAAGGACGAACTGCAATTCGAGGCGTTCCTGCCTTTCGTGTCCCTGCAGGCCGATGACAGGACGATCCTGACGCGCGGGGGTGAGCTGATCCAGTGCATCCGCGCCGATGGCCTGAACTCGATGACGGCAAGCGACCGCGACATTGCGCTGTTGAAAGAAACCTTGGCCGAACTGCTGGCGCAGCAGGGCGAACGGTATTCGGTCTATGTCCACAAGATCAGCCGCCCCTTTAAGGCGACCCTCGCCCCGGTCGAAACTGGCGGGTTCGCCAAGGAAGTCGATGCGGCCTGGACGCGGATTGTTGCGGGCCGGACGCTGCGCGACAAGACCCTGACCATCAGCATCATCAACCGCCCTGCTGGCCTTTTTGGCACTCTTTCGGCGGGCGACAAGCTGAAGGAAATCTTCTCGCGCAAGCGCAAGTCTGACGCGCTGCAAGCCTTTATCGCCAACAAGGTCGAACGGCTGACTGACCTCGATGAAACGGTGGGGGTGGTCGTTGCCACCCTCGCGCACCTCAAGGCGCGCGTCCTGACCGGGGCCTCGGGCGAACTCATCGGCTTTCTCGAAGGCATCGGCACCGGCATCGAGCTTCCGGCCTTTCCAGGCAATGACCTGGGCATCCTCGCCCGCAGCGTCTGCAACTACCGCGCCACCTTCCGGGGAACGCGGGTGCATGTGACGGGCGGCGTGGTCCCCAACCGCGTGGGCCATGTGTTCACGATCAAGAATTATCCGACCGGCACCTTCCCCGGCATGTTCGATGAACTGAACCTGCCGATCGACATGGTGATTACCAATTCCTTTGTGCCGATCAGCGATGACCGGGCCAGCGAATTGATCCGCCGCAACCTCGAACAGCGGCGCGGCTCGGGCGATGCGGCGGAAACCGACCAGCAGATGCTGCGCGAAGGCCGCAACAAGGTTGCCTCGGGTCTGGAAACCCTTGGCTCCCATCACATGACGGTTGCTATCTATGCCGAGGACGAAAAGACCCTCTCGCGGGCGGCGGCCGATGTGCGCCAGATCGCGCAGGAAACCGGCACCAGGATCATCACCGAAGCCTTTGCCGGTCAGGGCCATTACTTCGCGCAATGGCCGGGCAACGCGACCTATCGGGCGCGCACCGGCCTTATCAGCAACCATGTCTTTGCGGGCATGGCGGCGCTGCACCGCACGCCGACCGGCCTGACGGGCGACCTTCTGCCCTGGGGCACGCCCCTCTCGGTGTTCCCGACCCCGGAAAAGAGCGGCTATCTGTTCTCCTTCCATCCTGCCGGGGAAGCGGACAAGGAACCGCCTGCCGGTCATACCGTGATCTTCGGGCCGTCTAGCGGCGGCAAGTCGGTCCTGATCTCTTTCCTGATGACGCAGGCGCAGCGGGTGGGTGCGAGGGTCTTTGCCTTCGACTACCTGCGCGGCCTTGAAGTCCAGATCGAGGCCCTGGGCGGCAGCTACACCACAATCTCGCCGCACCAGCCCACAGGGCTGAACCCGCTTTTTGCGGAAACCGACATGGCCGGTCAGGCATGGCTCAGCGAATGGCTGACCGCCCTTCTCAACCGCACGGACCGCCCGCTGTCGCCGGTCCAGACGCAGCAGCTTCATGATGCGGTCGTTCAGACCGCGACGGCCCCGGATCATCTGCGCAACTTCGACGGCTTTCCATCGCTGTTCCGTCACCTCGACGACAACGGGGATCTGGAACAGCGGGTCAGGGAATGGGCGCCGGGGGGCCGCTACGGGTGGGTGTTCGGCGGCAATGTGGCCGACAACTTCGCCCTCGACCAGAATGTCATGGGCTTTGACATGACGGCGGTTCTCGACTCCGACAACGAGAAGGAGCGCACCGCGATCCTGGGCTACATCTTCCAGCGTCTTGAACGGAAGCTGCAAGACCGCCACCCCACGATCATCGTCATTGACGAAGCCTGGAACGCGCTTGGCACGGAATACTTTGCCGACAAGCTGGAAAAGTGGCTGGTCACGGCGCGCAAGCTCAATGCCGTGGTCGTCATGGTCACGCAGTTTCCCTCGCAGCTCGACAAGAGCCGCGCGGGCGCGGCGATCCTGCAAGGCGTCCAGACGCAGGTGCTGATCCCGAACCGCGCGGCCTCGCCCGACAACTATGCGGCGCTGAACCTGAATGACCGGGAAATGGGCATGGTCCTCGGCGCACCTCCCGGATCGCGCCTCGCGCTGATCCGCAACGCCTCGGCCTCGGTGGTCGTGGACGTGAACCTCTCGCCCTTGGGCGATCACCTCAAAATCCTCGGCGGCAGCAAGACGGGCCGTGCGGCCTTTGATGCCTACCGTGCCCGCCTCCAGGAAAAGGAAGAAATCGCATGAAGTCCGTTCTGATGATCTGTGTGCTGGCCTTCACTGTCTCGGCCTGCGCCAGCACGCAACCGGCCCGCTCGTCCTGCTTCATGAATGGCAAGCCGGTCTGCACCTTCACGCCCATTCAGGAACTGTGGGCCGAAGAATGATCGGGCGGGTGACACAGGCAGCGGCGCTTGCCGTGGCGGGCCTGAGCGCCAGCACGGCCCCCGCCCCGGCGCAGGGCGTTCCCATCATCGACCCAAACCTGCTGCGGCAGAACCTTGCCATCCTGGCCGAACAGGAACGCGACCTCGGCCGCCAGCAAGGCAGGCTGGAACGCTCGAACGCCCTGTTGCAGATCGACGCGGACATTATCGCGGAACTGGACAAGCTGATCGAGGCGGGAAACCTGCCGGTGGACGGGACCGGCGACATGATCCAGACCCTTGAGGATGGGGCAGGCCAACCAGAGGCGTCGGCTGACAGTCTCTACAATCCCGACGACACAAACCCGGCTGCGGGCAAGACCTTCGGGGATGCGGCGCTGACGGTGGAAGAAGTCATCATCGCCGGGTCCAAGGCCACCTACGGCCATGCCGGTGTGTCCAAGGCGGGGCTGTCGCAAGCCCAATGGCGGGCCTTGATCCAGGCGATGATCTGGCAGGAAAGCCGCTTCAATCCCCATGCCGGATCTCCGAAAGGGGCCTACGGCCTGACGCAGCTCATGCCGGGGACGGCCCAGGAGCTCGGGGTGGACCCCGACTACCGGACCAACCCCTATTCGCAGGTTTATGGCGGAGCGACCTATCTGGCCCGGATGCTGTCGATGTTTGACGGCAGCATCGTTCTCTCGCTTGCCGCCTACAATGCGGGTCCGGGCAACGTCCAGAAATACGGCGGCGTGCCTCCCTTCAAGGAAACGCAGCACTACGTTCAGGTGATCCCAACCAAGTATAACGAGTATCTGGCAGCCATCGGCGGCGTGGACGCGCTTGGCACCATTGCGCCGGTCGATGCGGCAGGGGCCAACCTCGCCATGATGGGCGCCGGGGCCTCTGCCTATGGCGGCAACATGGCGCAGGAAATCGCCGCCATCGCGCATCGCCTCAAGGCGATCCTGAACCAGATGGAGCAGAACCAGAACCCCACGCAAGCCTGGGCGCTGAACAGCTACGCCCGGGCGGAAATGGCCCGGATCATGGCGCTGCGGGTCCGGGTGCTTGCGGCCAACACAAAAACGGTCAGCGCAGAGGCTTTGCAGCAAGCCGCGGCCCACGCTGAAGAACGCAATTACATGACATTCTCGAACGATTGAGGTTCACGATGCTTTTCCAGAACATGGCTCGTATCGGAAAAACCGGCGCGGTGCTGGTGGCACTTTGCACCGCGCCCGCAGCCTTGGCGCAGGGCGTTCCGACCCTCGACGGGCAGAACACCTTGCAGACCATCAAGCAGCTTGAAGCCATGCTGCGCGATGCCGGGGTGCAGTCCGACCTTCTGTCAAATGCCGTCCAGCAGGTCGAACAGTTGCAGGCGCAGCTTTCGCAGTTGCAGGACATTTACGGGCAATTCAGCGGCACGCGCGACATTGTGGATCTGGCAATGGGCGGCAACCTTGACGGCTTGCTCGATGGAAACATGACCGATGTGCTTGGCACGATCCAGGGCGGCATGACCGGCAACTGGGGCGGCTTCACACCGGCCAAGGGCGACAAGCTGACCAAGGGGGTGGAAACCGCGCTGACCACAGGCGGGCTAAGCCAGGAGAAAGTCACCGGCATGGCGTCCTCGGGCGTGCCCGGCGCGCAAAGGGTGGCGGCGCAAGCCTCGGGCGGCGCGGTTCTCGCAGCGTCCGCCGAACAGACCTATGCGGAAACCTCGTCCTCGCTGGAACGGGTCAACACGCTTGTCTCCATGACGCAGGACAGCGGCGACATTAAGGAGTCGATCGACCTCAACACGCGGATGCTGGCCGAACTCTCGGTGCAGCTCGCCAAGTCGCTCGAACTGCAATCCATCGAGGCCGTCTACAACGGCCAGGCGGGTATCCTCTCGGCTGCGACCATTGCCGAGGAACGCGCCTACATAACCTTCTCGAACGAGTGATCCCGCCATGAGCAACGTAAAGGATGTGTTCGAGGAAGAACTGATCTATGGCGCACGCGAGGAAGCCGCGATGTGGAAACGCATCGCTTTCATCACCTCGGGCTTCGGTGTCGCCGGCTGTCTGGCTGCGGCCATGGTGGCCTTGTTCATCGACAAGCCGCCCCCTGCCCTGGTGCCCTTCGATCCGACAACGGGCGTGGCGCTGCCGATGGCGAATGTCGGCACGATCAGCCTCGCGGAACGCGAGGCGGTGATGCAGTCGCTGGTCTATGCCTATGTGCGGGACCGCGAAACCTACAACCAACTCGACAATGACCTGCGCATCGAAGGCGTCTTTGCCCGCTCCACGGGTCAGGCCGCGAAGTCGCTCCAGGATCTGTGGAACGAACAAAACCCGGAGTTTCCACCCAAAATCTACGGGGAAAACGCCCGCATCGACGTGGCCGTGTCCTCGATCTCCGACATTGGCAACAATCGCGCACAGGCCCGCATCACCAAGCGCCTGACAACGGTGGACGGCGTGACGGAGGGCACCTTCGTCGTCACGCTGGCCTATGACTATGACCCCTCGACGCTGCGCAGCCTCGATGGGGTCTGGTCCAACCCCTTCGGCTTCACGGTCAGCAACTACAGCGTGGCCGCCGAACGGTTCCGGGATGAGGGAGACACCCAATGAAAGGATGGTTGATCGCGGCCGCGCTTGGCGCGGCGACCTGGGCGGCACCGGCCTTGGCCGAAGTCACGCCCTCGGCCGGGCGGCATGACTCGCGCGTCCGCAATGCCGTGTATCAGGACGGGCAGGTTTACCGCGTGAATGTGGGCATGATGCGCGTGACCTCCGTGGAGTTCGGCCCCGGTGAGGAAATCGTCAGCATCGTCGCGGGCGATACCGAGGGCTTCAACTTCGACGGTGTTCCGGGCGGACGGGCCTTGGTGGTCAAGCCGACCGTCGCGGGCGGGTCCACCAACATGACCGTCTATACCAACCGTCGCGCCTACTACCTGCATCTGAATGAAGTGGGCGCACGGGCCGATTATGTGGTCCGCTTCGGTGGTGGCGTGACCGCGCAGGCACCCCGCACAGTTGCGGCGGAACCGCAGAACAAGCGGCTGAACCCGACAACGCACTGGGGCGGCTATGCGGCCAGCAAGCGCAATGCCGCCCTGCCCTTGCAGGTTTGGGATGATGGCGACTTTACCTATTTCCGCTTCCCGCGCGGCGCACAGCTCCCGGCGATCTTCAAAACCTCGTCGGGGCCGGAACGCACCGTCAACAGCACAACCCTGCCTGACGGCACGATCCGGGTGAGCGGCATCAGCCCCTATTGGGTGCTGCGCATCGCCTCGACTGAAACCGTCATCAAGCGACTGGACCCCCGGCCATGAGCGAACAGAACCAGAGCGAACAGAACCACGCGTATCAGGTCCAGCCGGATCAGAGCCAGACCGAACAGAACAAGGGCGATCAGGACAATGCCCCCAAGGGCACCTCTGATCTTGAGGACGATACCGCCCGTCTGGCGGCGGAGGTGCAGGAGGCGCGGGCCAATAACCGGCGCGGCAAGGTTGGCGGAGGAAAAGGCAGGCTTCTGGCTGGCACCGCCCTGGGCGGGGCATGTGCGCTGTTCATCGCCGTCATGTTCTGGCCGCAGTCTGACATGGCGTCAGAGGCGGCCTTGCCGACCGGCCAGCCTGCCGCGTTCCAGACCACGAGCGAGGAACCCTTTGGCCGGATGCCCCTGCCCGCGCAGCGTGAGCCTGAACCCGATCCCCGGATGCTGGCGCAGATCAAGGCATTGGAGGCGGAAATCGAGCGGCTGCGCCAGCAGCCGCAGGACGTGGAAGTTGAAGAAGATGTGCCGCCGGTTGAGGCGGCGCCGGTCGTCAACAATGACCCGCAGATCGACAGCCTCTTGGCGCAGGTCAGCCAGTTGCAGGACACGATGAACTCCCTGCAGTTTGAAAACGCCAACATCATTGCCGACCGCGACCGGCAGCTTGCGCAGCTTCAGGCGCAGCTTGACGCGGCGCGGATCACCAGCGGAAACCCGGACCTCGGCATGGTGGATGGGGAGGTTGATCGCCGCCGCGAGGCCGAAGAACTCTACCGCGCCCGCGCCGCCTCGCCCATGATCGCCTTTGGTGGCGGAGCTTTGGGTGGCGGCAGCGGTGCGGCAGGCGTTCCGGGTGCGATGGAGGCGGCGGCGGCCGTTCCCGGCATGGAAGGGTTGGACCCCAACCTGCGCAACCAGAGCCAGAACGAACGCTTTGCCCGCCAGCAGGCCGCACGCGCGCCGATGGAGCGGGCCAAGGTCATCGCCAGCCCGGCCAACACCGTCCTGCAGGGCACGATGGTCCAGGCGGTGCTGGAAACGGCCATCAACACCGACCTGCCGGGGGCCATTCGCGCCTTGGTCTCGGAGGACGTTCATTCCTATGACGGATCGCGCATCCTGATCCCGCGCGGTTCGCGCGTGATCGGGGCCTATAACGACAACACCGACCTCGGGCAGCGCCGCGCGATGATCGTCTGGAACAGGATCATCCTGCCCGACAACCAGACCGTGGAAATCGGGGCCTATGGTGGTGGCGCGATCGGGCGTTCGGGCGTGGAAGGGGCCGTGAACACCCACTTCGGCGCGCGCTTTGGCTCGGCTGCGCTGATCAGCCTGATCGGCCTCGCGCCTGCCATTGCCCTGGCCGATAAGGACGACAACGAAAGCACATCGGACGTGGCGGACGCCATGGCGCAGAACATGATGGAGGCAACCTCCAGCGCCCTCGACGGCTATCTCAACCGCCAGCCGACCATTGCCATCAAGCAAGGCTCGCTTGTGACGATCATGGTTGATCGCGACCTGGAAATCCTCTGATGGGTTGGCTGGCCCACAAGCTGGACCGCTTCAAGCCGTGGCTGGATGATCCGGCCACGATTGAAGTCTCGGTCAACCCGGATCGCAGCATCTGGATCTTGCAGCGCGGCGACGTGCATATGAAACCGACAGGGGAAAGGGTTGATCCGGGCTTCGGCCATTCGCTTGCCAACCAGATCGCAGGCGAGAACCAGGCGCAGACCGGCCGCGACAAGCTGCTTGTCTCCGCAACCGTGGCCTATCATGACAGGCCGATCCGGGCGCAGGCGGTTCTTGCGCCTGCCACGCCGCAGGAAGCGGCCCTCTCCTTCCGTCTTTTTGCCGCTCTGCCCATAGAAGACATCGAGCTGCGGTTCCTGCATGGCAAGCAGGTGGCTCTCGATGCGGAACGTAAAAAGCGCAATGCCAGCCTTGCCGAACTGATCGAGGCGGGCGACCTCATGGCGGCGCTGCGCTTCTGCGTGACCCACAAGCTGAACATCCTGATCTCAGGCGGCACCGACACCGGCAAGTCGGTGGCGCTGCGAAAGATCATGTCCATGATCCCGCAAGACGAACGGATCATCACCATCGAGGACGCCCGCGAGCTGTTCCCCGACCAGCCAAACACGGTGTCTCTCATTGCGGATCGGGGCGGCAACACCAGGACACCCGACATGCTGCTGGAAGCCACGCTCAGGATGCGCCCTGACCGGCTGATCGTGGGCGAGGTCCGGGGTAAGGAAGCCATGACCTTCCTCGAAGCCGTCAACACCGGGCATGGCGGGTCGATGACGACGATCCACGCGGAAACGCCGGAACTGGCGCTTGATCGGCTGGCTATTGCCGCTGGCCGTTCGGATGTTCGCATGAGCTACAACGATCTGCGAAACTATATTCTTCGCACCATCGACGTGATTATCCAGACAGGGCGCATTGGTGAAACGCGCGGCATCGCGCAGGTCTATATTCCAGCCATAGGAGACACGGCATGAAATGGGTGATTACGGGTATTCTGGCTGTTTCGGGTGCTGCGGCTTTGGCCGGTGGCACCATGATCCTGGCGAATGACGACAGCGAAGTATCCGCCGCCGCGATCCAGTCAAAGGAAGGTGGTGACATGCCGACCGCCGAGGCCATTGCGAAGGAACGCGCCTACATGACCTTCTCGAATGATGGCGGCGGATCACCGGCCAATATGGAACCGGCGAAGGAAGGTAGCGAAACGTCTGCTGCCGAGGCCATTGCCAAGGAACGCGCCTTCATGACTTTCTCGAATGACGGCAACAAACCTGACGGCGGGTTCTATACCACGCCGGGCGGCTGCAATGCCCCGCGCCCTCCCAAGGTTGAAGATCATCGGATACGGGGTGTTGGCGCTTTGCGCTTCATGGAAAGCTCTTATCTTCACCAGGTCGCCGCCAGTCTTGAGGCAGCGGATGGAAAATGCACCTGTGAGTTGCGTTTCCCGTCATGGGACGCAGCATTCAAAGATATGGAAGAACGCTTCATGTCGTTGCCTGATGATGAAAGCAGCGACTGGGTTTGGGACTATGCTCGCACAGAACGGACTCGCCTGTCGCGCGAGGTTGATAGGATCTGCAAGGCGCATGGTATCTACTGATGGGCATGATCGAGGGCTTTGTCACCCGCGCCCAAGGCGAGTTGGACAATGTAGCGCAATCCAGCTTCGGGGCCGTGCTGGATGGGATGGGAACGCTCACGGCAACCATGGCGACCCTGGCCGTGGTTATGCTCGGCGTGAACATGGTCCTGCAATACCGTCCCATGTCGGCCGGACAGATCGTCGTCACCTTTATCAAGCTGATTGCGATAGGCAGTGTCGGGTTGGTGTGGGGCCAGTTCAACCTGATCGCCAGTGCCGTTGAAGGTGGCGTGGACAGCATTGCCGCAAACCTGCTCGGCAAGTTCGGCGGTGCCGAAGTGCCGTCCAGCAACCTTGCTGCAGCCATGGACAACTTCATTTCCGAGTTTTCGGAAAAGGCCAACAAGGTCATGGAACCGATGGGCTGGATGGGGGGAGCCGTCATGAGCGTGCTGATTACCTTCAGCCTCGGAACCATTGCCGCCTTGGCCTCGCTGCTGCTGATCTTCGGGCAGGTGATGGTGACAATCTATCTGGGCATTGCCCCCATCTTCATTGCCTTGAGCATGTTCGAGGTGACGAAGGACTACTTCAACCGCTGGCTTCAAGGCGCGGTCAGCTACATGCTCTATCCCTTGGTCACGGCTGTCATGCTCGGCGGGCTGATCCGGCTTGTCATGGGTTACATGGATAGCTTCGACACGTCCCTGACCGAGAGTGTGGCCGACTTCATTCCCTTCATCGCCTGCATGATTATCATGGCGGTCTGCACGCTCTGTATCCCCATGATCGTCAGCTCCTTGAGCGGCATGATTATGTCCGTGACGCCCACGCAAGCAGCCATCGCGGCGGTCGGTGCGAAGGCGGCTGGATCTCTTGCCGGAAAAGCTGCGGCAGGCAGCCCTCCGGCGCGCACCGCCGCTTTCGTCGGGCAGAAGGCCATGCAACAGGGGGCAAGCTATGGTGAACTTGCCTTGGCAGGATCGCGCAATCTGGCACACCGAATAGCCGAACGAAGTGCGAGATACTGAGACACGCTTTATGCGCTAGAAAGTCGATCAGGCGCCCAACTTGTAAAGCAAAGCTCTTCCTGATGCCGGTCCATCTTACAATCTCTTTCGCGACATCTTAATGATATCGGCTAGCTACCAGATATCCTATATTGAATCGGCGGGAGGCTGCTGCTGGAGCGCATCGCCGAAGTGGCCGCGACATGGGTGGACTATATCTCCATTGGGGCGCTGACGCATTCAGTTTGCGTGCTGGACCTGGCTCTCGACATCTGATGATCGAATACTGTGCCTGCAGCCAGCAACGGCTTGCCAGACCGGACAATACAGAAGGTTAGCGGCACTGAGCTTGACTTCTGGACCTGAACCCTTTGCGCAGCCTTGCGGCGCAAAGGGTCATTTGATGGTCAGCCGGTATCGGATCTCACTCAGCCGTCCCAGAGGGTTCTGCAGGTCCTGCGGCCTCTTGCGACGCCTAGGTGTCCAGATCCGCCGCCGGGCTGCGATCATTGGCCTCGCCCGGAGCGGCGAGGTCTTGGGGCGCGGGCTCCCTGTCTGCCGCTGCACCGACCGGTCCAGCCTCTGATGCAGCCCTTGCCTTGCGTCCTTGCGCGGTCTTTAGCGCCTCGCCGCCCTCTGCGGCCGCCGCCTTTGGTTTGCGGCCCCTGCCCGACGCTGATGCCGCTGCCGGGGTTTCGGCTGCGGCCTTGGAAGGACGGCCGCGTTTTGCCTTTGGCGCCTCG
>NZ_NWMQ01000056.1:0-16243 GCF_002901215.1 Paracoccus sp. SY
GGGTAACGAACTTGCCCGGCGCCACAGCCCTGCCCGGCAACGGCGCGACCATCGGTGAGCTGCTAAGCGACACCGGCACCGGCACGTTCGCGCTTCAGGCGGGCAGCAGCCCTCTGGTCGCCGTCAACGCAGATGGGCTGATGACGCTGACCGGCGCCCTGGGCCAGAACCAGACCCACACGATCAACCTGCGCTTCACCGCGCTGGGTGGTGCCTTCCAGAATGAATCCATGACGCTTCGCTCCGGCACCACCGGGTCCAACACTATCCTTGGCGGAAACCTGGACGACATCGTCTATGCACTTGCCGGCAACGACAGCGTGACCGGCGGCGACGGCGACGACGTGCTGTATGGACAGGCCGGCGTTGACACGCTGATCGGCGGGGCGGGCAACGATCTTCTGGTAGGCGGTGCCGGCAACGACAACATCCAGGGCGGGGACGGCGCCGACCTGATCCGATTTGCCTGGGGCGACGGCACCGACACGGTGGATGCCGGGGCCGGCGCCGACGTCATCCGCTATGACGGAAACGCGGCAGCCAACGCGGTCACCGCCATCTGGAACGGAAGTTCGGTCGTGTCGATGACGGGGCTTGCCGGCATCCTGGGTGTCGAAAGCATCCTGCTGGATCTGGGGGACGGTACCGACACGCTCAGCTATGGCACCAGTGCGGGGAATGTGGTGGTGAACCTGACCACCGGTTTCGCATCGGGCTTTACCTCGGTCCTGGGTGTCGATAACGCCACCGGCGGCACTGGTGCCGACAACCTGACCGGCAACAGCGGGGCCAACACGATCCTGGGCGGCGCGGGCGCGGACATGCTGATCGCGACGGTCGATGACGTCCGCGACGTCTTCAATGGCGGGGCCGGGATCGATACGATCGACTACAGCGCCTATGGTTCGGGCCTGACCATCGACCTTGCCGTGGCAACCGCGGTCGTGACCGGCAGCGGTCCGGCAGCCCTGACGTCGGACACGGTTCAGGGGGTCGAGAACATCATCGGGGGTGCGGGCAACGACACCTTCTATGGCAGCAATGCCGTCAACAGTCTTTCCGGCGGTGACGGCAGCGATACGATCAGCGGCAACGGCGGCAACGACGCTCTGTTCGGCGGTGCCGGGGATGACCTCCTGATCGGGGGGCTGGGTGTTGACCAACTCACCGGGAATGGCGGCGACGACATCTTCGTCTTCGCCACCGCGACCGCAAGTACCGTGGCCGCCAGCGACATCATCCTGGACTTCGAAGGTGCTGGTGCAACCGGAGGCGACGTGATCGACGTCAAGGGTCTTGCTGCCTTGCCCTTCACCTTCATCGGGACTGATAACTTCGCGTCGGGATCGTCGAACCAGGTTCGCTACATTAAGCAGGGGGGCGAAACCTTCGTGCTCATCGACACCGACACCGATGTCGCCGCAGAGGCTCGCATCCGCATCGTAGGCGAGTTTGACCTCAGCGCCGGCGACTTCCTGTTCTGACCTTTCCCTGTCTTGAAGAACCGGTGCGCCCTGAAAGGGGCGCACCTTCGGCTTTCAGGTTCATCGACTGGGATACCCCGCCTGAGCGCGTCCGGCAGAAGCGGACCCCATCAAGACCATCAGTGATCCGGATTGGCACCTTATCCATCCGAAACGCTGATCAAACCGCCCGAGGCCAGGGGGACGACCCAAGAGGTGAGCGGCACTGTCAGCGCAGGCGTTGACCCGCCTTGTCGAAGTGGAACAGCCGCGCCGGGTCGAAGCCGATGCCCAGGTCGCTGCCCACGGCGCGGTCATGTTCGCCGAACAGCCGTGCGGTCAGAAGGCCGTGGCCTTCGGTATGGACATAGACCAGCGTCTCGCCGCCCAACCGTTCGACATGGCTGACCGTGCCCCTGATCTGGCCGGGCCCGTCGGTCAGTTGCACCTGCTCGGGCCGGATGCCGGCGCTGTGCGACGACAGGCCCAAGGCGCCCGAGTTCAGGAAATTCATCTGCGGCGAGCCGATGAAGCCTGCCACGAAGGTATTCGCGGGATCGTTGTACAATTCCATGGGCGCGCCGACCTGTTCGACCTTGCCCGCCCGCAGCACCACGATCTTGTCGGCCAGGGTCATGGCCTCGACTTGGTCATGGGTGACATAGACCATCGTCGCGCCCAGGTCGCGGTGCAGCTTGGCGATCTCGATCCGGGTCTGGACGCGCAGCGCGGCATCCAGGTTCGACAGCGGCTCGTCGAACAGGAACAGCTTGGGACGGCGCACGATGGCCCGGCCGATGGCGACCCGCTGGCGCTGACCGCCAGACAGTTCGGCCGGGCGGCGGTCCAGCAGCGTGTCCAGCGACAGCATGGCGGCGGCGCGGTCGGTCGCGGCGCGGATATCCCCCTTGGGATGGCCAGCCTGCTTCAGCGCCAGGCCCATGTTGTCGCGCACGGTCAGATGCGGGTAAAGCGCATAGGACTGGAACACCATCGCGATCTCTCGCCGGGCGGGGGGAAGGGCAGTGATGTCGCGCCCGTCCAGCGTCACGGTTCCGCCGCTGACATCCTCCAGCCCCGCGATCATCCGCAAAAGCGTGGATTTCCCGCAGCCGGACGGTCCGACGAAGACGCAGAACTCTCCGTCCGCGACCTTAAGGTCCACGCCCTTGATGACCTCGATGGGTCCGAAGTTCTTCGTCACGCCGGATAGACTGAGCTGGCCCATTCCCGTCCCTTACAATTTCACGATCTGGCCGGTCCGAACGCTTTCATCCGCCGCAAGGCAGATGGCCAGCGACCGCACGGCGTCCTGCATGTGGCGGCTCAGGTCCAGATCCTCGGCGATGGCGCGGGCCATGAAGGCCTGTTCCCGGTCGCACAACTCCTGGTGCCCCGGCTCGTCCGTCATCGACAGGTCCTGGTGTCCCTGGCCTACGCGATGCACCCGCAGGGTCGAGGTCCTGGTATGGGTGTCGATGTCGTCCGACCGCGCGCTTTCCGGCATCCTGATCGAGACCGCCCCTTGCGGGCTGACCACATCCTTCACGAAGAAGGCGGTGTCCGAGATCATCGGCCCCCATCCCGCCTCGTACCAGCCCAGCGAGCCATCGCTGAACAGCACCTGGAAATGGCCATAGTTGTACATGTCCGGCGCGATGTCATCGGCCAGGCGCAGGCCCATCCCGCGCACCTCGACCGGATCGGCGTCGGTGATCTGCAGCATCACGTCGACGTAATGGACGCCGCAATCCACGATGGGCGGCGTCGTTTCCATCAGCGCCTTGTGCACCTCCCATGTCGGGCCGGAGCTTTGCTGGTTCAGGTTCAGGCGGAAGACGTAGGGCCCGCCAAGCGCGCGGGCCTCGGCGATCAGGCGCTGCCAGCTTGGATGGTGGCGCAGGATATAGCCCACCACCACCTTGCGGCCCAGGCAAGCGGCGGCATCGACGACGCGCTGCGCGTCCGCCACGGTGGTGGCAAGGGGCTTTTCCACGAAGACATGGGCGCCCGCCTCCATCGCCGCCACGGCATAGTCGGCATGGCTGTCGGAATAGGTGGCGACGCAGACCAGGTCGGGCTTCGTCTCGGCCAGGGCCTGGGCATAGTCGTCGAAGAAGGGATAGCCCTCCAACCCCTCGGCCAGCGGGCGCGGGGTGCGGTTCACCAGCCCGACGATCTGATAGTCCGGGTTCTTGTGATAAGACAGCGCGTGGCTTTGGCCCATGTTGCCAAGGCCTGCGACAAGGACACGGATCATTTGACGGCTCCTGCGGTGATGCCCCGGATCAGTTGCCGGGAAAAGATCAGGTAAAGGACCAGCACCGGCAGGATCGCCAGCGATAGGGCGGCCAGGACCGCGTTCCAGTTCGACACGAACTGCCCCAGGAAGACCTGGCTGCCCAAGGTGATGGTCTTGGTGGATTCCGAGGGCGCGAGGATCAGCGGGAACCACAGGTCGTTCCAGATCGGGATCATGGTGAAGACCGCGACCGTCGCCATCGCGGGCCGGACCAGCGGCAGGACCAGCCGGAAGAAGATGCGATATTCCGACAGCCCGTCGATCCGCCCTGCGTTCTTCAGGTCGTCCGACACGTTGCGCATGAATTCCGACAGGATGAACACCGCCAGTGGCAGGCCCTGCGCGGTATAGACCAGCACCAATGCGGTCAGCGTGTTCACCAGCCCCGTCGCCACCATCATCTGCAGGATCGCCACCGTGCCCAGCCGGATCGGGATCATGATGCCAAGGGCCAGGTAAAGCCCCATCAGCGTGTTGCCCCGGAAGCGGTATTCCGACAGCGCGAATGCCGCCATCGCCCCGAACAGCAGCACGAAGAACAGGCTGAGGCAGGTCACGACCAGCGAGTTCTGGAAATAGGCCACGAAATCGCCCTGGTTGGCCACCGTCTGATAGCCGACAAGATCGAAGCTGTCCGGCCCCGGCAGGGCCAGGGGCTGGGTGAAGATCGCCCGTTTCGACTTGAAGCTGTTCACGACCGTCACAAAAACGGGAAACAGGGCGATCAGCGTCCACAGGATCAGCACCGCATGGGCGGCAAGGGTGCGGGCGGGGGACTGGCGGGCCTGGCTCATGGACCGCGCCTCAGAACTGATAGCGGCGCAGCCGCGTCTGGATCAGGAACAGATAGATGCAGACGCCGACCAGGATGATGCCGAACATCGCGGTGGCAATAGCCGCGCCCATGTGCGGGTCGCCAAGCTGCAACTGGAAGCCGAAGAAGGTGCGATAGAGGAAGGTCCCCAGGATGTCGGTGGCGAAGTTCGGCCCCGCAAGCGCACCCTGGCTGACATAGATCAGGTCGAAGGCGTTGAAATTGCCCACGAAGGTCAGGATCGAGATGATGCCGATCGCAGGCAGGATCAGCGGCAGCTTGATGCGCCAGAACTGCGACCAGCCGGTGATCCCGTCCATCTCGGCCGCCTCGATGATGTCGTCGGGGATCGACAGCAGCGCGGCATAGATCAGCATCATCGGAATACCGACGAACTGCCAGACCGAGATCAAGGCCAGCGTCGTCAAGGCGTATTCCTCTTTCCCCAGCCAAGGGGCGAACAGGCTTTTCAGGCCCACCATGTCCAGCATGTTCGGCGCGATACCCCACAAGGGCGACAGGATCAGCTTCCAGATGAAGCCCACGACCACGAAGCTGAGGATGGTCGGGATGAAGATGGCCGTGCGGTAGAATGCCGAAAACCGCAGCCGGGGCGATGACAGCAGCGCGGCCAGCAGGATGCCGATGGGGTTCTGCACCAGCATGTGGACGCTGAAGAACCACAGGTTGTTGCCAAGCGCGTTCCAGAAGGCCGCCGACCAGCGGGGATCGCCGAACAGCGTGCGGAAGTTGTCCAGGCCCACGAAGGCGGTGCCGCCTTCGGTCCGGGTGAACAGCGACAGGTTCAGCGTGCTGAACAGGGGCAGGATCATGATCGCGCTGTAGACCAGCACCGCCGGCGCCAGAAACACCGCGATATGCCAGCGGATCGGCCGTCTCTTCGCCATGATCGCGTCCCCTTGGTCCTGTTATCTGCGGCAGAAGGCCGGGACGGTCAGCCCCGGCCTTGCCGAACTGTTCCGCGCCTTACTGCGCCTGCTGCGGTTCATACCACGAGGCAAGGCCTTCCTGCAGGCGCTTGGCCGCGTCTTCCGGCGTTTCGGATCCGCGGATCACGTTGGCGGATGCGTTCCAGGTCTCGTTTTCCAGGTTCGGCGTGCCGCGCGACAGGATCTGATAGGTGGACCGGATCGTCGGCTCGCATTTCTCCCGCCAGGACACGAATTCCTTGGCCAGCGGATCCTCCATCTCGACCGCGGTCGAGTTCAGCGAGAAGAAGCCCGGCAGCGCGTTCGCGTAAAGCGTGGCGAATTCCGCCGACCCGACCCATTCGAGGAAGGCTTTCGTTTCCTCGGGATGGGCGGTCTTGGCGTTCATGCCAAGCGCGATGTCGGTATGGTCCGAGATATAGCAGGTGTCCCCCGCGTTCGGCACCGGCGGCGGGAAGGCCCCCATGGTGAAGGAGACCTGCGGGTTGAAGACGCCGATCTCCCACGACCCCGTCGGATAGATCGCGGCGCGGCCCAGCGTGAACAGGTTCTGGCTGTCGGGATAGGTCTGGGCCTCGAACCCGTCGCCCAGGTAGTCCTTCCATTTCGCAAGCTGCACGAAGGGCGCGACCCAAGGTTCGTCGGTCAGCTTCTGCGTGCCCTCGATCAGCGCCTTGCGGCCTTCCTCGCCCTTCCAGTAGTTCGGGCCGATGTTCTGGTAACCCATGGTCGCGGCTTCCCACTGGTCCTGGGTGCCCATCGCCATGGGGATATAGGTGCCGTCCTCCTTGATCTTGTCCAGGACGGCGAAGAATTCCTCCTCGGTCGCGGGCGGCGTCAGGCCCAGTTCCTCGAAGGCGTCGGCGTTGTACAGGAAGCCGTGGATCACCGAGGCCATCGGCACGCAGAAGGTGGCCGCTCCGTCATCGGTCTGCCAGGCGGATTTCGCCACGTCCGAGAAGTTCGCCATCGACGCAAGCGAGGTCAGGTCGGCCAGCTGGCCCTTGTTGTAAAGCTCCAGCGAGGCGTCGAAGGGGCGGCAGGTGATCAGGTCGCCCGCCGATCCCGCGTCCAGTTTGGAATTCAGCACGGCGTTGTAATCGGCCGGGGCCGAGGGCGAGAAGACCACCTTGATGCCGGGATTGGCGGCCTCGAAGGCGGGGATCAGGGTGTCCTGCCAGATGGTGATATCGTCGTTGCGCCAGCTTTCGATGGTCAGCGTGACATCCTGGCCCCAGGCGGTCCCGCCCAGCATCGTGCCCGCCAGAAGGGCCGTTCCGAGGGTCTTTTTCATCGTCGTCTCCCTGTGAAGGGCGCCGTTGCGCGCCCGTTGATTATTGTTCTGCCGCCAGCAGGGGCGCCAGATGGCCGCCGCTTTGCCGCAGCGCCTGTTCCGCATCGCCGGGCGAGCGCCCTCGGGCCACCAGGATCGCAGGCTTCACCGCGCCGCCGGTCCGCGCCAGGGCGTCCTTGGCCGCCGCGTCGTCCACGCGGGCCAGATCCGCCACGATCCGGGCGGCGCGGCCGACCAGCTTGGCGTTGTCGGCCTGGACGTTCACCATGAAGCCGTCATGGACATGGCCCAGTTCGATGCCCAGCAGCACCGACATCAGGTTCAGCGCGGCCTTCTGCGCGGTCGCCGCGCCCAGCCGGGTCGATCCCGCCACCAGTTCCGGTGGCGTTGCCAGATGGACCGCGATATCGGCCTGTTCCAGAAGGGGTGATGATGCGACATTGGCAATGCCCACGACGGTCGCGCCAGCGGCCTGTGCGGCCTTCGCCACCATCAGCGCATAAGGCGTGCTGCCTGAGGCTGACACGACCACCAGCACGTCGCCCCTTGACAGCCCGCTGCGCCGGAAATCCTCGGCTGCGGCCTCGGCGTCATCCTCGACATCGCCGCGCATGTGCAGCAGCGCGGCCGCGCCGCCCGCGAACAGGATGGGCGTCCGGTCGGGCGGGATCCCGAAGGTGCCGGCCAGTTCAAGCGCATCGGCAAGGGCCATCAGGCCCGAGCTGCCCGCACCGGCATAGCCCAGCCTGCCGCCCCGCCGCAACGCCCCCGCAGCAGCCTGGGCCGCCGCGGCGATTGCCGGAACGGCAGGGGACAGGCTGGCGATCGCGTCGGCCTGCGCCTGCACGAAAAGCGCGCCGATCTCGGCCGCCGGACGCATGTGCAGCCCCTCGGCCTGGGAATGGCGCTGTTCGGTGGAACGAGAGTCCATGTGATTCCTCCGCCCGCTAGGAAATGCCAAACCAATACCACCTGTAAAGACCAATCCGCAGCCTTGTTTGACAAAAGACAGAAATTTCCCCCCGCGAGAATTCTTCTTCCGATTGGCATTATGTTGGTATTACAGTCCGGGGAAGGAGATTCTGATGGCGTCTGGTTGGGCAACGGGTGGGAATGGCAGGCGGGGTGGGGCAGCTTTTGCCGTGACCCCCGCCCTTGCCCCTGTGCATGTGCCATGACGCAAGCTCCGTTCAACCGCGAGGGGTTTGAGCCGGGTCGCGGCCCGCTGTATCTGCAATTCCAGCGCCGCATCGCGGATGCCATCGCCTCGGGCAGGCTTGCCCCCGGCGACAGCCTGCCGCCGGAACGCGAAATGGCCAGCCTGACCGGGCTGTCGCGGGTGACGGTGCGCCGGGGCGTGCAGGAACTGGTGGCATCGGGGCAACTGGTGCAGCGGCACGGGTCGGGAACCTTTGTCGCGCGCAAGGTGGAACGGCTGGAACAGGCGCTGTCGCTGCTGACCTCGTTCACCGAGGACATGGCCCGGCGCGGCCGTTCGGTCGAAAGCCGCTGGATCCGGCGCGGGCTGTTCGCCCCCACGCCCGAGGAGGTGATGGCCCTGGGCCTCGGCTCTGCCGACCGGGTGGCGCGGCTGGAACGGGTGCGCCTGTCCGACGGCGTTCCCCTGGCGATCGAACGGGCGTCCCTGTCCCAGCAGGCGTTGCCCCGGCCCGAGTCGGTCGAAAGCTCGCTCTACAAGGTGCTGGATGCGCGTGGCCTGCGGCCGGTCCGGGCCGTGCAGCGCATTTCCGCGACCAACCTGGGCGAAGGGGATGCGGGCTTCCTGCATGTCACGCCGGGGGTGGCGGGGCTGCGGATCGAACGCATTTCCTACCTGCCTTCGGGGCAGGTGATCGAATTCACCAGATCGCTTTATCGCGGTGATGCCTATGATTTCGCAGTGGAACTGAAATCGGCACCCGACACGGACAGGAGGCCCGAATGACCCAAAGCCACATGGCGCGTGAAGTCGCCGAAATCCCCGAAGCCGCCCGCCGTTTCCTGGACGGCAGCCGCGATGCCGTGCTGGCGGCTGCGGCGGCGCTGCGCGACAGGCGGCCCGTGGTGGTGACGACCGTCGCGCGCGGCTCCTCGGATCATGCGGCGACCTATCTGAAATATGCCATCGAACTGGAACAGGGCATCCCCGTGGCCTCGCTGGGGCCGTCCATCGCCTCGATCTACGGGCGGCCGCTGCATCTGGGGCAGGCGGCCTGCATCGGCATCTCGCAATCGGGCCGCAGCCCCGACATTGTGGAAATGCTGCGCGCGGCAGGCGCCGGGGGGGCGCTGACCATCGCCATCAGCAATGCGCCGGGCAGCCCGCTGGCCGAAGGCGCGGGTCATTCGCTGCCGCTGCTGGCGGGGGTCGAACACAGCGTGGCTGCCACCAAGACCTTTGTCACAAGCGTTCTGGCCGGTCTGGCGCTGTTGGGCGAATGGCGTCAGGATGGGGCGCTTTGCCGGGCCGTCGCCGATCTGCCCCAAGCTTTCGCCAAGGCGCTGGATTGCGACTGGTCGCCCTTGGCCGCGCGGCTGTCGCGGGCCGGTTCGGCCTATGTCCTGGGGCGCGGCCCCGCCCTGGCCATCGCCGGAGAGGCCGCGTTGAAGCTGAAGGAGACCTCGGGGATTCATGCCGAAAGCTTCAGCGGGGCCGAGGTTCTGCATGGGCCCGCGGCCATCGTGCAGTCCGGCTTTCCGGTGCTGGCCCTGGGCGTGGCGGACGCCGCCCTGCCGCAGCTTGTCGCCACCGCCGAACGCCTGGCCGGACAGGGAGCCGATGTCTTCCTGACCGGGGCCGAGGCGCAGGGCGCGGTGGCGCTGCCTTCGGTTCCCGACCTGCATCCCATCGTGGCGCCCTTGGTGCTGGCGGTGTCTTTCTATGCCTGCGTCGAGGGCGTGGCGCGGGCGCGGGGCTTCGATCCCGATGTGCCGCCGCATCTTCGCAAGGTGACGGAAACGGTCTAGGGGCCTCCACGGCCGATGGTGCAAAAGCCATGCATCGGTCGTGCCCCTGCGACGATTGCCGCAGGGCAGGGCACACCGTTGTGCCAGCAAGCCGGAAAAACGCCCGGTCGAGAACGTCAGTAGAGCCCGTCGATCTCGACGGGAAGACGGCGCACGGGCTTGGGTTCGGTCAGCAGGCTGCGTTGATCGGTGTTGTCGGCCTCGATGGCGCGCAGCCTTTGGAAGCGGTTGCCCGACACGGCCGAAACGTCTCCGCGCGTGCGCAGGATCGTCGGGCGCAGGAAGACGAACAAGGTCTGCCGCCGCGCCGATTCCTGGGTCGATCTGAACAGGCCCCCGACCACCGGCAGACGGCTGAGGCCAGGCACGCCGGTGCGGTTCGTCTGCCGGTCGTCCGAAATCAAGCCCCCCAGCACAATGGTGCCGCCGTTGTCCGCCAGAACGGTCGTCTTGATGACACGGGTGTTCGTGATGATGTCGGCGGCGCCCTGCACGGCGGCCTGTGACAGCGACGACACCTCTTGCGTGATGTCCAGCTGGACCACGTCGCCCTGGTTGACGCGCGGGACGACGCGCATCGTGATGCCGACGTCGCGGCGTTCGATGGTGCTCTGGGTGCTGCCTTCGCTTGTGAAGGATCCGGTCCGGAAGGGCACGTTCTGGCCGACGACGATTTCGGCCGGCTGGTTGTCCAGCGTGGTGATCGAGGGATTGGACAGCAGGTTGGCCTTGGTGGAGGTCCCCAAGGCCTGCAGCAGCAAGCCGAACTGATCCTCGCGCGACAGTCCGATCGAGAGGCCTTGCGGGGAAATCCCCCGGGCGACCGGCGAATCCAGCAGGGCCAGGATGTTGCGCAGCGTGGGCCCCTGGGACGAGAACGACGTGGCGGCAAATCCCGCAGGCGGGGCGGCCGAGCCGAAGCCCAACTGAACCCCCAGTGCTTCCGCGATGTCGCCCGACACCTCGACGATGGCGGCCTCGATCAGCACCTGCGGACGGCGCTGATCCAGTTGACCGATCAAGGCCGCCAGGTCTGCCTGCACCTCCTCGCTGGCGCGCACGATGATGGCATTGGACGCCACCACCGCCTGGATCGAGATGATTTCGTCGGCGGGGGCGGTGAAGGATTGGATCGGCGCCGTTTCAAGCTGTCCCAGGGTGGCATCCACCACCTCGCCGCTGAAGAAGTCGGGGTCGGGCAATGCCTCTGTCACGGGGTTCGTGGCGATGCCGCCGGACCCCACCAGGCCCTGAAGCACCTCGGCCATTGAGGCGGCATCGGCGAAGCGCAGGTTGTAGACCCGCGTCACGGGCAGGTTCGAAGGCACCGGGGGACCCGGAACGTCCAGGTTCGCGGCAATGTCGCGGGCGATGGAAAAGGTCTGGGGATCGGTGTTCACAAGGATCGTGTTCGATCGCGAATCCACGGTGATCCGGGGGACCAGGGCATTGCCGGGCGCGCCTTCGACCGGGGTCCCCAAGGCGCCTTTCAGGGCTTCGGCCACCTGGGTGGCGTCCGCGTTCCGAAGGCGGACCGAATAGACCTGCTGCCCGTTATCGACATCAAGGGTGCGGACGATGTCCTCGATCCGGCGGACGTTCTCGGCGGTGTCGGTGATGACCAGCGTGTTGGTATCCACGACCGCCTCGATATAGCCATAGCTGGCGACAAGGGGACGCAGGGCCGCCACGGCCGTGGTCGCCGGGAAGTTCCGCAGGGGAATCAGTTCGGTGATCACGTCCAGGCGGCCGGGATTGGGCGTTTCCTGCGGCGTCGTGCCGCCTTCGCGGATCGTGTCCTGGGGAACGATCCGCCACAGGTTGCCCGAGGGCAGCGCGACATAGCCCTGGACCGCCAGGACCGACTGGAACAGTTCCCAGACGCCGGACGCTGTCAGCGGATTCGCCGATATGACGGTCACCACGCCCGAGACGTTGGGGTCCAGAACCAGCGTCCGGTCGGTGATCTCTGACACCTGTTCGGACAGGGACCGGATATCGGCATCGCGCAGGTTGATGACAAAGGTCGCCTCGGCATCGGGCAAGGGCGTGGCCGGCGCGGGAACCGATGCCGCCGGCGGCACGGCGATGACCGGCGGGATGATCGAGCCGTCGGGGGCGGCCTGTTCCTCCAGCGGCGGCGCCTGGGGTTCGGGTGCCGGGGTCGCTTCCGCCGGTTCCAGCGGGATGCTTTCCGGGGCGGTGGGTACGGCCCCGTCTTGCGCCAGCGTGGAAACGCCCGAAGCCAACAGGGCCATCAGGAAGATGGCGGAAAGCAGGCTGGACCGGGCTGTCACATGCATGGCGATCATCGCAGAAGAAATGACATGGCAATCACCTGCCCGTCACGCTGCAATTCGACTCGGAGCTGGCCTGACCTGACGACATCATCGAAATGTTGCCGGTCGGCATCAATGTCGCCGAGCCGGCGGCCATTGACCGAGGCAATGAGGTCGCCAGGCAGGAACCCGGCCCGCGTCAGTTCGGGGGCGGGACTGTCGCCGATCTGGTATCCCCCCTCGACCGGGGCCAGCCCAAGCCCGTCCAGAAATCCTGCGGGGTCGGCATCAATGGCCCGCCTGTACCGGGTGATCGCCTCGTCGAGGGGAGTTGCGGTGTCGGGGACCGGCGGGTCCTGGGATAGGGCGGCGGCGGGGTCGCGGCGATCGTCGCGGGCACCTGTCGCCTCTGCCTGCGGGCGCCTGGTGAAAGACAGCGTTTCAAGCTTGCCGTTGACGCGCAGCACGACGTGATCCCCGTTCACCTCGACCAGATCGGCATTGGCCGTGATCCGCCCGCCGATGGGATAGCTGGCGACCGGGGTGTCCCCGCCCGAGATGATCGCCCGCGAGGCCGACACAGGATTGCCCATCGTCACCCCAAGCAGGGCAAGGCCAAGGCCGGTCTCTCCCGTCGCCTGCGGCTCGGGGGCGGGCAGGTCGTCCTGGCCGAAGGGCGCGAAGGCCAGGATGGGATCCAGATCGACCTGCATGGCGGGTTCGTCGGGGGCCGCAGAAGGGACGGGAATGATCTGCCCGGTTTCGCCCTGCAGGCGCCAGACCACCGGGGCCCCCGTCCAACCCAGGCTGACGGCGCAAAGCGCGGCCCCGCACCACAGGCCCGCCCGCCCCAGTGCGGGGGGGATGCGCCTGCCCTCGAACGCCTCCAGACCGATCATTGCCGGACCTCCTGCAGAACGAATCCTGTCAGACGAGCATAAACCCGTCCGTCGGCCATGTCTGTCGCCGCAAGGTCCACCCGATCCAGGGCAGGGTCGCTGGTCGGGCTGCGGGTTTCCGTCACGCGAACGGAATGTCCCATCATGGATACGGGATCCGGCTGCGGCGCCGCCCCGATGGCCAGTTCCGCCAGGTGGTTTTCAGCGGCCCATTGCGCTGCGGCCCGGGCCTCCAGCCCCGCGATGTTGCGGATATGGGCTTCGGTGGCGCCAAGAAGCGCCATGGCCGACATGGCAAGAACAGCCAGCGCAACCAGCGTCTCGATCAAGGTGAAGCCCGCGTCGCCGCGCCGCGTCATGTCGGGCCCCGCGGAACGGCCAAGGCGCTGAAGCCGTCGAATTCGACACGCCAGGGCGATCCGATCCCGTGGAAATCGACCTGCCGGGCAGGCCCGCTGCCGCTGGCGGCGATCATCACCGGGCCCCCGGCCCCCGAAACCGTCATGCGCAGCGGATCGCGAAGGTCGTGGCGGGCCGCCAGCAGGGGCACCGCTGCTGACTGCCATTCCGTGCCGTCGCCCTGCCATTGCACGAAGGCATAGCCGCGTTCGTCCCAAAGCAGTTGCAGGGGCATTCCGGACACAAGCGCCTCGTCCACGGCAAGCGACAGATGCCGGGCAAGGCGCACGGCCTCGGTTTGGGCGCGATCACCGCGGTCGGCGCCGTTCAGGCCCATCATGGCCGCCCCTGTCGCGACGCCGATCACCACGATGACGATCAGCACTTCGATCAGCGTCAGCCCCGCCTGCGAATCACGCCGCCCCCTTCGCCCAGGCAGCCGCGGCGGGATCATCCCCTGGCGCCTGCCGAGGCGATGCCGGGGCCATAACGGATGTCGGCATCGACCCCTTCGCCGCCCGGTGCGCTGTCCGCGCCAAGCGACATCAGTTCATAGGGGCCGTCCTGGCCGGGGGACTGATACACATAAGGATTGCCCCAGGGATCGGCCGGAACCTGCGGCAGATACCCGCCGGGCGCCCAGTTGACCGGCAGGGGCGCCTGGGTCGGCGGCGCCGCAAGCGCGGAAAGTCCCTGCGACGTCGTGGGATAGGTGCGATTGTCCAGGCGATACATCTCGAGGCTGGAAGCGATCGTGCGCATGTCCGCGCCCGCGACGGCGACCCGTGCCTGGTCGGGACGCCCCATCACCTGCGGCACGACCAGGGACGCCACGATCCCGATGATGACCAGCACCACCATCATCTCGATCAGGGTGACGCCGCTGTCGGATTGCCGGCTGCCGCGCCGGCGGTCGGGCAGGGCTGCGCGCTTGGGAAAGACGGACTTGCGCAGCCTTTGCATCGAAGCCATGGACCCGACTTTCACCCGGTTTTGGCAGGCCAAGGGTCATATTCCTTGAAACCTGACGGGGTTTCCCGTTCTACTTCCAGAATGGAGAAAACCGCTCGTTTTAGCAAGGCTGCTGGCATGACATGAACGAGCCCGCCATCACTGCCGCACCATCGTCCCAGGCCGGTATGCGCATGCCCTTGATCGCCAGCCGATCGGCCCATCCGCCAAGCAATGCGCCGACCACCACGGCCTCGGACGTGACCTTCGTCCGGGGCGAGGATGTCCTGCTGCTTGCCGTCGACCTGCCCGCCATGTCCCCGGCGCAACGCCGCGCCGCCATAGGCTTTGCCGTCGAGGACAGCCTGGCCCAGCCGCTGGAGGAGGTCCATGTGGCCCTGGGGCCGCAGCTGGCGTCGGGGTCCTGGCTGGTGGGGGTGGCAAGCCGCGACCTGCTGGCGGGGATCGCCGGTCCCCAAGGCCATCGGCTGGTGCCGGACACCCTTGTCGTGCCCGCCCCAGAAGCGGGATGGGCGGTGCTGGGTCAGGACGGGCGCGTTCTGGTGCGGCTGCCCGACGGGTCGGGGTTTGCCGCCGATCCGGTGTGGACCAGTCAGCTTTGGCAGGTCGCGGGAATGCCGCGGATCCTGTCCTATGGCGGGCCACTGCCCCAGGACATGACCGTCGCGGAAACTGCCCCGCTGCCCCAGGCGCAGGACGGGGTGCTGGCGCAGTTCGACCTGCGCGCGGGGATGCGCATGCCCGAGGGCTTTCGCCTGTCGCCTGGATGGGCGATGGCAGCCGGGATCCTTGCGGCCTTTCTGCTGGGACACCTGGTGATCGCCACGGCCGATCTGGCCGCCTTGAACCGGATCGAGGCTGACCGCGCGGAACAGTTGCGCGCGTTGCTGGCGGCTTCGGGCATTCCGGCAGGTGACGATCTGGCCGAGGCCGTGTCGCGCGCCCTTGTCGCGCAAGAGCCGCCTGCCCAGGGCACGTTCCTGGACCTTTCGAGCGAGATCTTCGACGTGATATCGGATCATGCCGGTGACGCTACGCTTCGCGAGTTGCGATACTCCTCCGCGCAGCACAGCATGGTCATGACGGTCGAGGCCGGCAGTCTGGAAGCGCTCCAGGACATCGAAAACACCCTTCTGTCGGCGGGCCTTGCGGTGCAAACCGGCGCCGCCACCACGGGCGAGGGCAAGGCCGAGGTGTCCATGACCGTAGGCAGGACCGCGCCATGATGTCGGCGATGCGCAAGGGGGCCGGGCGTTGGCTGAACCAGTTCACGGCGCGGGAACGATGGCTGCTGGTCCTGGGCGGCGTGGCAGTGCTGTTCTGGATCGCCTTCACCCTTGTCTGGCAACCGATCCAGGCGCGTCGCGAAGCCCTTGGCGGCCAGATCGCCTTTTACGAACGCGCCATTGCGGCGCTGCAGGCCGCGCCTGTCCCGACGACCGTTGCCCCTTCCGATCCCAGGTCGCTGAACGCCATCGTCGCCGATGCCGCCAGGCAGTTCGACCTGTCGATCCGCCGCCTTGAACCCGAAGGCAACCGCATCCGGGTCACACTGGAGGACGCGGCATTCCCTTCCGTGATCCTCTGGCTGAAGGCGATGCAGCAGGATTCGGGATTGCGCGCCAGCGAACTGGACATGACCCGCCGTCCTGCCCCCGGCATCGTCAACGCCACCCTTGTGCTGGAGCGATGAGCATGTCCCGGGAAGACAGGCTGCCCTATGCCTTCGCCCGCCAGCACGGCGTCCTTCTGGACCATGGGCCGCAGGGTGCGGTCTGCCTGGCCCGCCCCGCCGCGCCTCTTGCCGCCCTGGCCGAGGTGCGGCGGCTGGCAGGCCCGACGGTGCGGCTGGAACAGGTGACCCAAGCCGCCTTTGACGCCCGCCTTTCGCATCTTTACCGTGA
>NZ_NWMQ01000057.1:0-15333 GCF_002901215.1 Paracoccus sp. SY
CCTTTCCAGCCACAAGAGCTCGGCCGCAGCGGCAGCCTTGCGCGACATGGGTGCCTGGTTCCTGTTCCTGCCGCCATACAGCCCCGACCTCAACCCGATCGAAATGGCCTTCTCCAAACTCAAGGCGCTGATCAGAAAAGCCGCCGCCCGCACCTACGATCAGCTTTGGGCTGCGGTTGGCCAGGTCTGCGACCTCTTCTCCGACGAGGAATGCTACAACTACTTCAAAGCTGCAGGGTATGAGGCCGATTGAGTGCAACAGGCTTTTAGAACCGCCACGAGGCAATGCCGGCCCGCAAGGCCCGGCTGCTGTCATTGCAGACCAGATGGGGCCAGTCCGACCACAGTGAAAGTCGATGCCATGTTGAAGACCAGTCCATCAGCAGGAACTGGAACGACGGTATCCGTCACGCTTATGGCACATATCCAACAGGCAGCCGCAACAGACCGCGAAACTGCAAACAAAGTTTCCTCCCAGCGGCCAGGACTACGGTCAATGTCGGACCATGCTTCGTGCGTCCTCCATCAAATTCAAGGTTTTCAGAATGCTGGTGGCGCTTGCCCGATATCCCTCCCCTCCATTGGGCAGACGAGATATCCGAAGTGACTGCAAAAAGCGTTTGCCAGTCCCCTGTGCACAAATGTCGTGCGGTCGTCGGGTATCAAAACGCACAGGACGAAGCCGCGGGGCGCCAGAAAATGGACATGCTTGACGTGGCTTCCCTTGATCGTGATGACGGCGCGGGCGTTCCACAGGCTGTCGGCTAAGGCCTGCAGATCCAGGCGTCCATGTCCACGATGCGGAAACCCCGGGCGGCCAGCGTCTCAGTAAGCGCATCCTTTCGGGCAAGAAGCCGCGCCTTGCCCTCTCCTCCGCGCCTGAGGCAGACCCGTTCCGTCGCAGAGCCTGTCGGGCCAAACCGTTCCGAGATCCTGGTGCGCATTTCATTATAGCGCCCGCGGCATGGATGGTGACGCCCCTGACAAGATCCAGTTGCCCTGGAAGGCTGACCGCAGGCGGGACTTCCTTGGTTTCCTCAGACTGCAGGACCTCGATCCGGGTGGCGGCCCTTTCAAGGCTCTGTTCAATCCCGATGTGCTTGAGAACCACATTTCAGACAGGCAGGCTGCGGTGGAATTGTGTTCGAAGGGGCATCTGGATGTCGGCCTGGCTCAGCCATGCGTCTCAGCATCGACCTTGCCCTCGCCGTGACGGTATCCGTTCAGAACCACGCCCAAGACATTGGTGTACTCTCCCACCTCGCGTTCGCAGCTGTCGAAGTCGCCGTATCGGGTCTGGTCGGCGCGTGCCAGGATCAGGGCGCAGTCCACATGCTGCAGAAAGGCCCGCGCATCATCGCCGATCAGGATCGAAGGTAGGTCGAAAATCATGATGTCGGGCGCATAATCCCCCTGGATCCGCGCCAGGGTGTCGCGGGTGGTGTCGGCCATCAGCAGCCGGGTTGGGTCGGTTTCGGGAGTGCCTGACAGGGCCAAGGCCAGATTGGCGCCGATCCGCCTCCCATGATCGGCAAAACCCCGTTCCCCGCGCAGCAGGGGCATGATCGAGGGAGGATTTTCCAGCCCCAGCAAGGTTGCGACCGAAGGTGCGCGCAGGTCGAAGTCAAACAGCATGGACCGCAGTTCCGGCTGGCGGCCAAGCGCAAGGGCCAGGTTCACCGCCGTGGTGGTCTTGCCGCATTTCGGCAGGGGCGAGGTGACGGCCAGCCGCCGCCAGCCGTTCTGGCGCATCTGGTACAGAATTTTGGTGCGCAGCACGTCGAAGGGCGTCGATTCTTGGGACGCGCTCTGCGACAGGATGCGCGCGTGGACCAAGGATGCATGGTCAAGCCCGACCTGGGGTAGGGCCTGCCACAGGGCATTCGTGCCGCCGTCGGCGCCCACAGCAGCGGCAGCGGGGGCAGGCGGGACTGCGCGGTCGGCCTGCGCCGATGCGGCGGAGGGTGGGGGGGTGTCGCCGCGCTCGGCCTCGCGCTTGCGGCGGGCGATCTCGATGGCGGCTTGCAGCTTTTCCATGACCGGACCTTCCTTCGTCTCAGCCCAGACCCAGCTGGGTGAGGATCTTCTGCGCCAGGATGTCCAGCGGCATGTATTGGGTATGAATGGCCCATAGACCCGAAGGGATCACGATCACCACCGCCAGAATGGCCAACAGCCGGATGGCTTGGCGACGACGACGTTCGGCACGGCCCTCGATATAGGGAATAACTGCAAGGGGGGTGATCTGGAAGCGGGATCTTAATTCGGCCGGGCGGCGGATGGCGTTGTTCAGAAGCTCCATCAACACGAAGAACCCGCCCGCCAGACCCAGGCCCAAGCCGATGCCCGCCAAGGCGATCTTCTTGCGGTTCGGTCCCGACGGCTGACTGGGCACGCTTGCGGCCTCGATCACGCTAATACGTTGCCCCTGGGCCGAGGTTTCCACCCTCTCGACCTGCCGGGCCTGGTCCAGACTGACCACGGCCGCATTGTAGCGGGCTTGAATGTTCTGCTGGTCGCGTTCAAGCGCCCCAAGCGCGATGGCATTGGCGGCCGTCGCACTAGTCGAGGCAGCCAAGCTTTCCAGTTCGGAATTGGCCTGCAGGCGTTCGTTTTCCAGCATAGTCACGCGGCTGTCGATCTGGGACAGGTTCATATCCAGCAGCGAATTGCCGGTATTGCCAGTATTGCCAGGAACGACCTGTGCCTCAACCGCGCGTTCAGCATTGGCAATGCGGTTCCGCAAGGCGCGCACGCGGGGACTGTCTTCCGCATAGATGCCAAGCACACTGTTCAGTTCAGCTCGCAAGGCCGCCAGTTGCTGCTGTTCGGGGGACTGTGGTGCCGTCTGTGCGGAGATATTGCCGGTCTGCTCAAACAGCCGCACCATCTCTGCCCGCTGCGCCTGCAGGACAGCCAAATCGCTTTCCAGCCGTGCCACCCGTTCCTGGAGCAGCGACTGGCGGTCTTGGCGATATTGTAAGTTCTCAGGCAGGGCGTCGGCGTTCTCGCGCTTAAATTCTAGGATCCGGGCGTTCTGCCGGTCCAGATCCTGGCTCAGTCGCTCGACCTCCTGCTGGAAGAAGGCTAGGCGGCTCTCGGCCAGGCCGACGCGGTTGCGGGTGTTGGTGCCCAGGATCAAGGTGGTATATTCGTTGACGACCGCTGCGGCGGTCCGCGGGTTCTGCGAGGTGAAGCTGACCAGCATCATCGTCGCCGCGTCTCGCCCGCCGGACCGGCGGATGTTGGTATCGGTGCGCATCCGATCCAGCTTCTCGTCCACGCTCAGCGTGCTGTTCTGGCCAAAGACATTCAGCTTGTTGGCCACGTCAATCAGATTGGCGCGGGTCATCAGCTGCTGTTCGATCACCTGCAGCATCTCGGCCTCGTCGCCACCCGTATCGCGGCTGTCCAGGATGCGCGGGTTTTCCACCAGAAGCCGGGCCGAGGCCGAATAGGTCGACGGCGCCCGGATCGCCCAGGCTGCACCGAAGGCCGAACAGATGATCAGCAGCGCCAGCATCACCGGCAGGCGCCGCATCAAGAGGGACCAGTAAAATCTCAGGTCGATCATGTCGCGTCCCGTTTGACCTCTTGCTCATGGGCCAGAACCAGCCTGGTGGGGCGTTCGGGCAGGGTGGGTTCGGGAGGGGCGGTCAGGATCAGCCCGTCGCGGATTAGTTCGTCGATGATGTCGGCGCTGATCACATGGCGGTCCGCCGCCGCGCCATAGACCAAGGCCAGATCGGCGATCTTGTTAATCATGCGGGGCACACCGCGCGCTTCCGCATGGATGCGGGCTGTCGCGGCGGCGTCAATTTCCAACCCCGATCCGCCCGCCTTCTGCAACCTGTGGTGGATGTAGGCGGCCGAAGTGTCGGCATCGAAGCTGCCCAGGTGGAAGGTGGCGCTGACGCGCTGCGCGAACTGGCGCAGCTCGGGCCGGGTGATGATCTCGCGCAGCTCGGGCTGGCCCAGCAGGATCAGCTGAAGCAATTCGTCCGTGCCCGAATTGATGTTGGTCAGCATCCGCAGCTCTTCTAGCGTGTCGGCGCCCAAGTTCTGCGCCTCGTCGAAGATCAGGACGACCAAACGGCCTGACGCATATTCGGACAGCACGAAGTCCTGGAAAGCCTGAAACATGTCCACGTAATCGGTTCCCGCTGGGACGGCGATTTCGAAGGCATTGAGGATCCAGCGCAACAAATCCCCCCGGTCGCCTCGCGCGTTCGAGATCAGCCCAACCCGCATGTCGGGATCAACGCGGCGCAGCAGCGCTTGGATCAGCGTGGTCTTGCCGGCCCCGACCTCTCCGGTGACGACGGTCAGGGGGGCACGGGTCATCAGCCCGTATTCCAACACAGCAAAGGCCTTCCGATGCCGGTCAGACCAGAACAGCATGTCAGGATCCGGCAGGATCGAGAACGGGCGAACCGAAAAGCCGTAATGGTCTAGATAGAACTGGCTCAATCGCGCACGCACTCCGAAATCGACAAGGACGATATACCTGTCCGGGCAGACATTTGCCAGCCTGCCGCCCCGTCGTTCCGAGCTACCTGCCCAAAAGTGAGGACAAAAGCCGCTGAGTCGGAAGGGTCTACACGCCACACCCCCCTGATTTCTACCTAGGGTTGCTGGATTATTTCAAGCTTGCCATTCAGGATAGCGCGAAAATGCCACGGACGTCGGCAAGCGTGAGCTTTTGATAAAAATTTAAGGAATTTTTAATCTAATCGTTCAGGTCCCTGGAACGTCATGCTAGGCTTGCCTTGTTCACGGGAATGGCGTTTCCGCGGCGGGGTCTGATTTGTTGGCCATGCCGAGTTTCCGGAAATTCGCGCCGGTTATCCTTCCGGGGACATTTTTTCATGGTTTTTCCTCGATGGAGGGAATTTTGACGATCAACACGCGCATGACCGACTTCAAAGCCGACCTTGCCCTGCCAGATGTCGATTTTTCCGACGTCACCGAAGATTGGGGCCTCTACCGGAGCGGGGTCAAGCGAGCGTTCGAGACTTTACTGGTTCTGCTCTCCTTACCCGTCACTCTGCCACTGATCCTGCTGATGGCGCTTCTGGTAGCCTGCGACGGAAGCAATCCCTTCTTTGTGCAAAAGCGCCTGGGCCGGAACGGCCGAGTGTTCCGCATCTGGAAACTACGCTCCATGGTGGTGGATGCCGAAGACCGCCTGAAGGCTCATCTGGACCGCGACCCGGCGGCCCGACATCAATGGGACAGCACCCAGAAGCTGAAGCAGGATCCGCGCGTCACCCGAATCGGTCGGCTTTTGCGCAAAACCTCGATGGACGAACTGCCCCAGCTTTTGAACGTGCTGAACGGCACCATGTCGCTGGTCGGTCCCCGCCCGATGATGGTCAATCAGCGGCACCTGTATTACGGGCGGGCCTATTACCGGCTGCGTCCGGGGATCACGGGCTTGTGGCAGATCTCCGCACGTAACGATTCGGAATTCGTAGCGCGGGTGCGCTATGATGAGGAATATCACCGCGATCTGTCCGTCCTGCTTGACCTAGGCATTCTAGCACGCACAGTAATGGTCGTTCTGCGCGGCACTGGATATTAAGGTCGCGTGTTTTCCGCGTCGGTCGTCAGAATGCCGTCCGCCGCGCCCAAGCCGAGACCGTGACGATCATGCTTTCCTATCTTCCCCCTGCCTTTCTGCCCGCTCGGCGGGGCGCGCGCCTGCTTCTGTCTACTGCCCTGGTCGTGGGGCTGGGTTTGTCGCTTGCTGGCTGCAAGACATCCGCCGAAAGGGCTGACGACTATTATCAATCCGGCCTTGAGCTGCTGGAACAGGGCGACACGGACCGGGCCATCGTGCAGTTCCGTAACGTCTTCGACATTGACGGCACCCATTATGAGGCCCGCAAAACCTTGGCGGAAACCTTTCGCCAGCGAGGGAATGCAGCCCAAGCCTACAGTCAGTATCTGCGTTTGGCCGAACAGTATCCTGACGACCTTCCCACGCGGATTGCCCTAGCGCGCTTGGCCTTCGACGGGCAGCAGGTCGATGAATTCGACCGCCATACCACCCGCGCGGTCGAGATCGCGCCCCAGGACCCGGACGTGCAGGTTCTGGATCTGGCCCGCCGGTTTCGCGATGCCACTCTGGCCGAGGACAAAGCTGCGCGCGAGACCTTGGGCCAGGAAGCCGCCCGCATGGCCGCCGAACGCCCCGACGATGTCCTGCTTCTGGGCATGTTGCTGGATCTAGCTGCGGCAAAGCGTGATCTGGACGAAGCCGAGCGGCTAACCGCGCGACTTCTGGAATTGCAACCCAACAATCCGCAGCGCTACCGGCAGCGGCTGGCGCTTCTGGCCGAACGCGGCGACAACGCTGCCATCGAGGCGCATCTTCGCGCCACTATTGCCAAGTTCCCCGATGAGGGGCAGTTCAAAACTGATCTGCTCCGTTTCTACATGTCGGAAAACCAGCCCGACAAGGCCGAGGCTTTCTTGCGCGAACAGGCCGATGCTGCACCCGCCGGTGATCCTGCCCCACGTGCCGCGCTTGTCGGGTTCATCGAAAGGCAGCGCGGTGCCGATGCCGCGCGGGCCGAACTGGACCGCATCATCGCCGAAGGGGGTGATCCGCTGCTGTTCCGCACGATGCGCGCGGGCTTTGACTTCCAGGACGGCAAGCAGGCCGAAGCCATTGCTGAAATCCGCGAGGTTCTGGGTGGGCAGACCGAACCGACCGACGTGTCGCGCGATGTGCGCATCCAGCTGGCGCGGATGCTATGGGAAACCGGCGACCTAACCGGCGCGCGCCAGGAGGTCGATACGGTCCTGGGCCAGAACGCCGGCCATCCCGGCGCGCTGAAGCTGAAGGCCGCCTGGGACATCCAGGAAGACAGGGTGGACGATGCCATCCTGTCGCTGCGCACAGTCCTGGACCAAGTCCCCCAAGACGCCGGGGCCATGAGCCTGATGGCCGACGCCTATGAGCGGGCGGGCGAGCCGGATCTGGCGCGCGACTACCTGTCGCAGGCTGCCGTCGCATCGGGCAATGCGCCGGTCGAAACCCTGCGTTTGACAGCCCGGCTGATGTCCGAGGAGCGCTGGCGCCCGGCCGAGGATGCGATTCTGCCCGCGCTGCGTCGGGCCCCTGACAATCTGGATCTGCTAGTGGCACTTGGCCGGGTCTATCTGTCCATGCCCGACCTGCCGCGCGCTGAAGGGGTGATCACCCGCCTGCGTGAGATCGGCACGGACCAGGCGATCGCCGCGGCCGAGCGGCTGGATCTGAGCCGACTGGCCAGCCAGGAAGGTGATGCCGCGGCTCTTGCCTATCTGGAACAACAAGCCAATGCGGCGGATGCCGGCATTGGCGCAAAGCTGGGCCTGATCCGCGCCCAGCTTGCCTCGGGCCAGACCGAGGCAGCCCTGACGATGGCACAGGATCTGGTCGCGGCCGATCCTGCCAGCCGACCGGCCCGGATGGCCTTAGCCATAGCCCAAGCCGCAGGGGGCGATCTGCCCGCCGCGCGCGAGATCTTCCAGACACTGATCCAGGAACAGCCCCAGGAGCTGCCGCCTTATCTGTCGCTGATCCGTCTCGCCGTGCACGAGGGTCTGACAGATGAGGCCCTGTCTCTGACCGAACAGGGCCTGACCGCCATTCCCGACGACCCGGATCTGCTGTGGAGCAAGGCCGGCCTGATCGAACGCCAGGGTAACATCGACGGCGCCATTGCGATCTATGACCAGCTTTATGCGCGCGATTCATCCTCCCTGATTGTCGCCAACAACCTGGCCAGTCTGCTGTCCACCTGGAAATCCAACGACCCGGCGGCTGTGGCCCGCGCATCCGCCGTGGCGCGGCGGCTGAAGGACACGACCGTGCCCGCCTTTATGGACACCTATGGATGGATCCAGCATCTGAACGGCGACAGCCAAGCCGCCCTGCCCTATCTGGAAGGGGCTGCGGCCGCCCTGGACACCGATCCCCTGGTGCAGCTTCACCTGGGTGTTGTCCAAGCCGCTCTGGGTCAGACCGAGGCCGCGAAGGCCCAACTGGAAAAGGGCCTAGGGATGCTGCCCGAAGACCAGGAAGGCCAGACAATCACCGCCGCGCGCGAGGCCTTGGCCCGGCTGAACGACCCAGCGTCTGCCAATGCACCATCCGATAGGCCAGCCGAGGCTACCCCAGAAGGCGCCCCTGCGGACAGCGCCGAGGCAGCAGCGCCGGCACCGGGGCAGGCCGGAAACTGAAGGCCGTGAACCGAAGGCTGGCAGGACTGGCCTTCGGATTGTCCTGAAGCCACAGGCGGGGCTGTGATCCTGTGGTGACAGGAGAATGATTTTTCGTTCTCGGCCCCTTTCGGGTCGTGGCATTGTGATAACTAGTGATCCTTGACGGGCCAGATGCCGAAAGGCGCGCCGGACGGGAAACAGACGAAGGGACTGATCCATGACCATCCTGCTGCGTTTGATGCTGGCCGCCCTGCTGGCCGTGCCGCTGGCCTTTGGGCAGGGCGCCCAAGCCCAGGAATACCGAATCCAGGCCGGCGACCGGCTGATGATCGAGGTGCTCGAGGATGCGACGCTGAACCGCACCGTGCCTGTCTTGCCGGGCGGCACCATCAACTTTCCCTATGCGGGCAGCCTCCAGGTGGCGGGCCAGTCGCCCTCCTCTGTGGGGGACCGCATCAGCCAGGCACTTTCGGGGGTGCTGGCATCCCCGCCGACGGTCTTCGTGACCGCCATGCCGCTGGACCTGCCCGAACCCCCAGCCGCAGCGGTGGAGGAGGAGGTGGTGGTCAACATCTATATCATGGGCGAGGCCGGCGCTCCCGGTCCCAAGGCCGTGCTGCCCGGAACCACCTTCCTGCAAGCCCTGTCCCAAGCTGGCGGGCTGACCCCCTTCGCCGCGACCAAACGCATCCAATTGCGCCGCGCGGGGACGCCGGGGCAGGTGATCACCGTGAACTATGCTGCGATCATGCGGGGGGCAGGCATGAACCTCGATCCCGTCCTTGTCGAAGGCGACGTAATCATCATTCCCGAACGCGGCTTGTTCGAGTGACGCGGATGCGGCGCGGGATGGCGGCGGGCATCGCAGGGCTTCTGGCCCTGACCTCAGTTGCGGCACAGGCCCAGGATGCCGACCCCGCGGCACCCCTGGGGCAGGTGACCATCGGCCAGCAGATCGCCCTGGAAGACGGCAACCTGATCGGCATCACGCCCCTGGACGTGATCCTGCGCACCGGCACCCGTGTCCAGACGCTGCAATTCAACCTGTCTGCGCCCTTCCGCCTGAACGACCCCGAGGAGGACGGCAACTTCGCCCTGGGCGATCCGCAGGCCCGGTTCCTGTTCAGGCGCGGCGTGCGCAATTCCGCCGTCGAGGCCGAGCTTGGCTATCGCGAGAACGATCTGGACGAGGAAATCCTGTTCGACGACATCAGCAATGAATTCGTCACCGTGAACGGCGGGCGCGTGGCGCAGACGGATGCCCGGCTGACCTATGTCTTTGGCCGGGAAGCCAAGCTCGGGGGCGAATTTGGCCTGTCCTGGCTGAAGCGCGATTACAGCGACACCACCGATCCCGATCTGGACGACAGCGAAACCCGCCGCGGCAACATTATCTTCTATCTGGAACCGACATCCACGATCCGCGCCCGGATCCTGGCCGAAGCCAGCCGCACGGACGGGGATACCGACAACAGCCGGACCAACCGCTATGGCGCAGGGGCATCCCTGCAGGTGGACAAGGTGACCAACCTGGATGTGGAACTGGCCCGCACCAGCATCCGCCGCAATGACAACGGCATCCCCGAAGAAACCGAAGGTCCGTCGGTGCGCCTGAACCTGACCCGGTCGCGGCCCCTGGGGGACTGGTCGCTGGCCTTTTCATCGGATCCCGGCACATCCGGGCGGCGCGAGAATTTCAACATCGGCCGAACGCTGGATCTGCGGTATTACAACCTGTCGGGCCAGATCGGCGTGACGCGGTTCCAGGGCAATTACGACCCGATTTTTCAGATCGCCTATGACCAGCAACTCAGCCGACTCTCGCAGTTCCAAGCCTCGCTGCGCCGCGCCGGCGTCACCGACACGGACGGGGACGAGGCATTGAATACTGAGGTCACGGCCAATTACAGCCGCCAGATCTCGGAAGTGTCCAGCATCGCCGCCAATCTGCGCTTTCGCGAAAGCGAGGTGCAGTCGGGCGACAGCGAGGATGCGCGGTCGGTGTCCTTTGGGCTGGACTACAACCGAAGCCTGCCCAACGATTTTTCCTTGGTCGCAGGCGCCAGCGTCATCCGCAGCAAGGACAGCAACGGCACGCGTGACGACGAGGAACGGGTTTATGTTGGTGTGAACCGCAGTTTCACCTTCCTGCCCTGATCCTCAGGCGAAGGGGTCCAGGATCCGGCAGCCGGTAGGGCGGAAATCCGACACATTGCCAGTGACGACCGTCCCATCATGGGCTAGGGCGGTCGCCGCGATCTGAAGATCCGCCCCACCATGCCCGATCCGCGCAGACAGAGCCCCCCAGATCCGCGCTTCGGCCGCGCCAAAGAGCAGCAGGCGGTCTTGGAACAACGCTTGGGTGCGGTTGGCCCAGTCACGCAGATCGGCCGCAAAACCCGGGTTTCGGCTTTCCTGGCGGATGATGCCGCGCTCGATTTCCCCCAGGGTGATAACCGACAGAAACAGGCTGTCCTCGGGCAGGGCAGCCAGGAAGGCCGCGATGCGCGGCCTGCGATCCGGGCGACGCAGGGCAGAGATCACGTTCGTGTCCAGGATCAGCATTCAGAAATCGACATTGCGCGGCCAGACCTGGGGGCGGGGATCATCCTCCAGCCCCGGAAAGTCCAGCAGATGCTGCAGGAAGCTGTGGTGCCGGTCTTGGGCCGCCTGGCGCATCCGGTCGTAATCCGCGGCCGACAGCACGACCACCGCCGGTTTGCCGCGCCGTGTCACCTGCTGCGGCTGGCCTGCCATAGCCGCATCGACCACGGCAGAAAAGTGGTTTTTGGCATCCTGAAGAGTCCACATGAGCCTGACCTGTCTAGCTAGCTAGCCAGCTAGACAGTTAATATCAGACACGGGCGATTTCAATTAGATGATCGCCACGCTGGATAGAAGTCATAGGAACAGGGCACAGGCCGCTTGCAAGCCAGCTTGTGGGTCTTGGTTAACGCTGTGGAGATCGGAAGATCCATCTTAATAACCTGTTAACCATTGGTTGCCACAATGCAGAAACCACCAAAGTTTGCATCATCTTAGGGTTGAATGTGAATATAGTTCATCTATCTTATGGCTTATTAGTACGTACAAATTAAACCAAGAAACCAGAGGGCGTCCCGGCTGATGGCCTTATCCGCGCAAGGCGCAAATCCCGGCTTTCCGGCTATGTCATGATCATCCTTGCGCTGATTTTGATCCTTACAGGCTCCTTTGCAGGGGCGTTCCTTCTGTGGCTGCATGACGCGTCCTTCTGGATGATCGTACTGGGTTACGTGGGCGGCGGCTGGGCAGGGCTTCTGGCAGGGTTGCCGATGATTCTGCTGGTCCGGCTGTACTTGAACAGGCGCAGGATGCCGCGGCGGCGGTGGATCGCGCTTGCGGATGCAAAAGCGCAGCATTCCAAGGGACAGTGACGGCCTGCACCGTCCGATCCATTCCCCCGGCCTTGCGTCCCGCCCTTGATTGAGGCAACCCCGGTCGGCGCGGACAGAACCGCGGGAATGGAACGGACAACTGCCATGACTGCGGCAATCGGCAGCACCGCCACGGGGGCGGCGATCAGCTTCGAAGGGGTTGGCAAGGCTTTCGTCGGGCCGGGCGGCACGCGCATCAGCGCGCTTGCCGATGTGACACTGACGGTGGAACCCGGCGCCATCTGCGGCATCATCGGCCGGTCGGGTGCGGGAAAATCCACGCTGCTGCGGATGGTCAACGGGCTGGAACGTCCCACGGCGGGAACGGTCACGGTGGCCGGCCGCGACGTGGGCCGCGCCAAGAGCGCCGCGCTGCGGGCCATTCGGCGCGAGGTCGGAATGATATTCCAGCATTTCAACCTGCTGGCATCCCGCACCGTGGCGGGCAACATCGCCCTGCCGCTGGAAATCGCGGGGGAGCCGGCCGACAGGATCCGCGCCCGCACAGCCGACCTGATCGCGCGGGTGGGCCTGGACGGGTTGGCCGGGCGTTATCCGGCGGAACTCTCGGGCGGGCAGAAGCAGCGGGTGGGCATCGCCCGGGCGCTTGCCACCAGCCCCAAGGTGCTGCTGTCGGACGAGGCGACAAGCGCCCTGGACCCCGAGACCACGCAGACCGTGCTGCGGCTGCTGGCCGACATCAACCGTGACCTGGGCCTGACAATCCTGCTCATCACGCATGAAATGGCCGTGGTCCGCGACATCGCCAGCCACATGGCGGTGATCGAGGGCGGGCGGATCGTGGAATCCGGGCCGACCTATGACATCTTCACGCGGCCCACGCATCCGACCACGCGGTCCTTCCTAGGCGGCGTCACCGGCCTGACCCTTCCCGCCTTCATCGCTGGGCGGCTGCTGGACCATCGCCCCGACGGCCCTTCGGAAGAAGTGATCCGCGTCACCTTCGCCGGAAACCACGCCACTGACCCGATGCTGTCCAAGCTGGCCGTCGAGAAGGGCATCGCCTCCAACATCCTGGCCGGCGCGATCGAGGAGGTGGGGCCCCATCCCTTCGGCAACCTGCTGATTTCCGTCGATGCCGCGCGGGGCGCCGAGGCGCGGGCCTATCTGGAACAACACGGGCTTCTGACCGAGGTGCTGGGCCATGTCCGCTAACCTGATCTGGCTGCTATACGAAGCCACGCTGCAGACCTTGTACATGGTCGCGGCCTCGACCGTGCTGGGCACCGTCTTCGGCCTACCGCTGGGGGTATTCCTGGCCACGTCCCAGCGGGGCGAACTGCTGTCGGCGCCGTGGCTGAACAAGGTGCTGGGGCTGGTGGTCAACGCCACGCGGTCGGTGCCCTTCATCATCCTGGTCGTGGCGATCATCCCGCTGACCCGCGCCATCGTTGGCACATCCATCGGCACCAACGCGGCCATCGTGCCCCTGACCCTGGCCGCGATCCCCTTCATCGCCCGCCTTGTCGAAAACGCGATCCGAGAGGTCGATGCCGGCCTAATCGAGGCCGCGCGCGCCATGGGCGCGACACCCATGCAGATCATCACCAAGGTCCTGGTCCGCGAGGCCCGGCCCGGCATCGCCCTGGGCCTGACGCTGGCCGTGGTCAGCCTGATCGGCTATTCCGCCATGGTCGGGGCTGTCGGCGGCGAGGGCCTGGGCGACTTAGGGATCCGCTACGGCTATCAGCGCTTCATGCCCGATGTGATGCTGGCCGTGGTGGTGATCCTGATCGTGCTGGTGCAACTGGTGCAAAGCATCGGCGAATGGATCGCCGCCCGCTTCGACAAGCGCGCGCCCCGCAACCGGGGCCGCTAAGGTTTTCTTCGCAGACAAGAAAGGAACCCATCCGATGCTGCGTCTTGTTACCCTGACCTCCGCCTTGGCGCTGTCGGCCGCCGCTGCCATGGCCGAAGACATCAAGGTCGGCGTCTCGCCCGGCGAACATGCCGAGATCATGGAAGAAGTGGCCAAGGTCGCTGAGCCCATGGGCCTCAACATCGAGGTGGTCGAGTTCTCGGACTATGTAATCCCGAACACGGCGCTTGCCGATGGCGACATCCAGGCCAACAGCTTCCAGCACCGCCCCTATCTGGAAAACCAGATCAAGGACCGCGGCTTCGACCTGGTGGAAATCGGCACCACCATCACCACGCCCATGGGTATCTATTCCGACAAGCTGGAAAGCTTGGACGCTCTGCCGGACGGCGCCAAGATCGGCATCCCCAACGATCCGACCAATGGCGGCCGCGCGCTGCTGTTGCTGCAGGACCTGGGCCTGCTGACCCTGGCCGAGGGCACCGGCCTGGTGCCGACGCCGCTGGACATCACCGAAAACCTCAAGGATCTGGAATTCCTGGAACTGGACGCGGCGCAACTGCCCCGGTCGCTGGCCGACACGGACGCATCGATCATCAACACCAACTATGCTTTGGCAGCGGGCCTGAACCCGAACGAAGACACCATCGCCATGGAAAAGGCCGACAGCCCCTATGTGAACATCATCGTGGTGCGTCAGGGCGACAAGGACCAGGATTGGGCGAAAAAGCTGGTCGAGGCCTATCACAGCGCCGAGGTGAAGGCCTTCATCGACGAGAAATATGAAGGCTCGGTACTGACCAGCTGGTAAGGTCCTAAAGGGCCGCGCAAGCGGCCCTTACTTTTTACTTAAAAGAGGAAGACTTCTATAGGGGTAGGGGAACAACAATCAGGCTCATGACAGCGCCTGCAAGCAGCCCTGCCGGTATGGCAACGCTCAAGGCGGTTCATGATCCCCTGGCCCTCTGTCTAGAGATCCAGATCGTGATCCTTGCGGCGCAGCTCATGTTGCGCCCGCTCGTGCTGGTGCTCGCGCGCCAGGAGCCATTCCTTGGCCAGTTCCGCCTGTCGCCGGGGCAGACCGAAGCTCTCGTGGCTCTCGGCCGCCGCCACCAAAGCCCAGGCGATCTCGCGCCGCTGCCCTGCCTCGGGAAAGTCGGCAGCCAGCGCCCGATCGTCACCCCTGGCGATCTGCGCCATGACCGTCTCGCCGTAGCGCTCCTTCAGGTCGGCGGCAAAGCGCTCGGCATGGTCCTCCCGCTCGAACTCCACCCGGCCGTGCCGGCGATGCACGGTGGCCAGCGTCTCCAGAGTGCGGACCAGGCGATCGCTGTCGCGACTGTGGACGGCCTCGCGGGCATGCTCCATTTCCAGGGCTCGGTTCAGCACCGTGGCGGCTGTGGCATAGAAGCGGTCCACAATGTCGACCACCTGGTCGCGCTCGGCCTTTACGTTGAGACCGAGCCCACGGGCGGCCGAGACTGCCTTCAGATCCGCCTTGACCCACTCGCGCTCCTGCCAGGCATTCGCCGCCGGATGCTCGAGCCGCCGCTCCATTGCGCCGCGCTCGATGCCGATGGCTTTGGCCGCCTCCAGGACCGCGCTTCGCACCTCGTAAGCTGTGCTCCGCGACAGGGTCTTCGTGACCGTCCCGCGGGCGATGAAGTCCTCTCCCATGAGGGTCTGGTAAAGCTCGGATCGGGGTGGCTTCATCACCAGCTCGGCCCCGCGCGCATTGCCCAGGCCGCGCAGGATCGCCGTGGTGACCTGGGCCAGTTCGGTGCGCATCTTGCGCCGGTCCTCGGGACCAAGGGTGGCGATTTCCCCTTCGACCCGGTCAAGCCAGGTGGCAAACACCCG
>NZ_NWMQ01000058.1:0-15274 GCF_002901215.1 Paracoccus sp. SY
GGGGAAAAAGGTTCGCGGGGAACGGTGGCGCCGCCTTGTTTTCCAAGCATCGCCGTGCAGCCACTTTGCCGGCCCAGGCTGGCGCGATATGGGGCGCACGCAGGATTAAGCTGCAAGGCGATCCAGGCAGCTTGAGAAACCAGGCTCCGAGAGGTTGCAGCATCCTTCGTCGGGAACCCGATTGTGCCTCGGGGGATGCTTGCTGCAGGCCTTTGTTCCCATAAGCCTTGCATTAGCTTATACAAAAAGACAGATGTTTGCAGGACAACCCTGAGGTAACACAACTATATTGTTAAAGTTGTAGGTATTACCATGTCCCAAGCCCAATGCTCGACTGCTTTTCGTCCTGCCGTGTCCGTGGATGACTGGAAGATCATCATGGAGGCAATCGAAGCCTACTCTCACAACGTCAAGTATCGCAACCTTCTGGAACGACTGGAGCGTCAGGCGGTTCTCAACGGCATCGCAGCCTCGAAGCGCCTTTCTTCCTGAGGGAGATACCAGACGGCCGCCATTTTCCGGGCGGCGATCTGGTAGCTGAAGCCCGCCACCTGCTTGCCGCAACGCTGATGCGCCGGTCCATGATCGCGGACACACCGAACAGGTCGAAAGCCAGGCGGGACCGGCACCCTGCCGGATGCCAGTCGCGCCGCCCCCGCGCCATGATCCATCCCTTGCCTGTCTGACCTGCGGCCGACTGGTTAGAGCCACCTGAACTGCCCCGTGTGTCCGGAGGGGCCAGATCGTCATGATGCCGACGCCCTTGATCTCTGAAGCGCAGGGACTCCCTCCGACATCCAGGGATCTGCGTCACAGGTCTTCAGGGATGGTGGTCTTGGTGGCGGTCGAAATCGCGCGGACGGATATCCCACGCGCATTGCGTGTCGCGGGAAAGCGCAGGAAGCCGGCCAGGGGCAGGAATTTGGTCGTGCCCGGCCGGCTTCCGCGACGTGACGTCCCGACTCAGTTACGCTTGCGGCCTCTCCATGACCCGATGGCTACGGCAAAGGCCATGCCTCCTGCCAGAAGCGGCAAGGATGCGGGAAGCGGCACCGGGGCAAGCTGGATCACCCGCCCATCCGTCGGCGAAACGCCACTTTCGGCAACGAAGATGTTCCCGTCGGCGCCAATCGCCAGGCCGGTCGGACTGTTGAGTCCGCCGAAAACAAGACGCTTGAGGCCGTCCTCGCCGATCTCGAACAGCGACCCGGTGGTGTTTGGACCAAGCAGGCTGTCGCTGTCGAACTCGAGCGCATAAAGCTTGCCGTTGCCATATGCGACGTCGATGAGGTTCGTGAAGCCGGTCGCGAAGACGTCGATCATCCCCGCCCCGTCAACAGCAAAGACGTTCGCCCCGCCGAGGGGGAAGGGAAATCCTGTCAACTGGCCGACAAGGATGTCCCCGTTCGGTCCCACAGTGGCGCCTGTTGGAACCGGCTGAAAGGAGCCTTGCGGCAGCACCGCCTTTATGGCGATGGCACCATCCTGGCCGACCGTCAGAAGGTCGTTTCCTCCGGCGTCCGAGACCACAAGGCGATCAGCCAGGGCCACCAGGCTGAACGGATTGCTGTTCGGCTCGCCGTCGGGATCGTTCGCCAGTTCAAAGGCGGCAAGATCGGCAACTGCCGAAACGGTGCTGCCCGAGACCGAGACGACCCGACCCAGCAGTTCAGAGCCGGGGACGCTTGCAAGGTTTGCGCGAAGGGCAGGATTCGCGCCAAAGCCCAGGACGACATGAAGAACGCCGTCCAAGAAGGCAAGGTCATGCGCACCCGTGGCACCGAACCCGCCGGCGGGGGCAAGCGAGGGCAGACCATCAATGACGGCCTCCTGCACCCCGGACCGATACCGGGTTACCTTTCCCGAGAGACCAAAGGAAACGGTCTGGCCGTCGCCAGAGACGATCGAGGGACCATCTCCGCCGGTGCCGGCTTCTGCGGCGTAAAGCCAGCCATCGGGACCGAAGGAAAGGCCACGCGGGTTTGCCAGGCCTTCCATGACGACCTTCTCAAGGCGAAGCGTTGCAGCTTCCCCTGGGGGTGCCGAGGCAAGAAGGCCCGCGAATACAAGAGAAGACGCAAGGAGAATGCGACGGGGCATGAAGACGTGCCCCCTTATCAGAGCCGAACTCATGAAGCACCTCACATAAACGACGTCCAGAGCGGAACGCCTGGTCCAGAAGCTTCCGCCCGAGGAGAGAAGCTGTCAACAAAAGCCGTGCCTGACAGAAACGCCCAAAACGGACAGCCGGGCCATGCCAGGCGCCGCGGGGCAGCTTTCCAAAGCGGGCGATGGTGGTGCTTGGCGCAGCAGCGGCGTGGAGGCTGCGGCAGCAAAGCCGCCGTTTCAGGCCCGGCTCGGCCTTATCCTGGTATGCCTGCCTCTTGCAAACCGCGCCCCAGCAGGGATCTCAGCGCTGCATCCGTAAATGGCAGCACCGTAAAGAACCGTCGCAGGCTCGCGTCGGGATAGCGGCTGCGCAAGACCGCCTTCCAGGTTCGTGCGCCGGCGTGGTCCCCTGCAAGCTGGCAAACCGCCACGGCCGTCATCAGCATGGCGATATGCGCATGGGGCGCCCGCGCGCCTTTGTTCGCCCAGATGACGGCTTCGTCAGGCCGGCCTGCCACATGCAAGGCGATTGCCTTGCACGTCTGCATCGCACACAGCATCGGGTCGAGCGGGCTCAGCGCCATCGCGCGCTCCATGTCGGCCAGGCAATCGCCGACCCGCCCGGCCAGCATGGCTGCAAATCCGCGCGAGTAATAGCCCTTGGCATAGCTCGGGCTCAGCTGCACCGACCGGTCAAGCCAGAGCTGCCCATCCTCGGGGCGGTTCAGAAGAAGGAACAGCCGCCCTTCGACAAGATTGGCGAAAGGGTCCAGCGGATCAAGCTCGAGGCTGCGTTCGGCATAGGCCTGGGTCTGCCTGATCGCCTGGTTCCGGTCGGGCGTCCACTGCATCGCCGCCATCTGATAGCTGGTAAACGACAGTGCCGCGAAGGCGCTTGCGAAATGCTGATCAAGCCGCGTCGCGCGTTCAAGATAGCCCGTGGCGATGGCATTGTCGGCTTCCGTGAAGCGGAAGATGTGCTGCAGCCCCAGATGGTAAGCGCCCCATGCGTCCAGTTGCTCGGTCGGGCAGGTTCGGGCGCGCAAAGCCTCGTTCAGGGGGATCTGGATCTCGAGGGCGGCCAGCACGGCCGCCGATATGGCCGCACGCGTCTGGTGGAGGTCGTCCAGGCGCCCCTCGAGCTGCTCGGCCCAGACCACCGCGCCCGTTCGCAGGTCCGAAAGCTCGATCGACGTCAAGGTTCCGCCCCCCACGACCTCAACGGTTCCGCAAAGGGCATAGGTCGCCCCCAGCCGTGCCGCGGCCGAATGCGGAAGATGATCGGTATCCCTGAGGCGAAAGGTCGTTTCCTGCGCCAGCACGCGAAGCCAGCGCAGCCGGGAAATCCCGCTGATCAGGTCGGCCGGAAGCCCGTCGGCGACCATCTCGAGGATGTCCGAGGCGCCAATGCGCCGGAATGGCAGGATCGCCAGACTGGGCCGGGACGCCCATGGGACCGGCTCGCGGTCGGGAACGGCGCTGTTCTCCTCTGGCAGGTGCGGACGGGCGGGCGGCTCGGCCACCAGTCGAAAGCCCCGGCCATGGATCGTGCGGATGACGCGCTGCGTCTTGCCGTCATCGTCCAAGGCCTTGCGCAGCATCTTGAGAACCGTCGAGATCGCCGCGTCCGAGATGAACCGGCCGCCCCACACCGCCGCGATCGCCTCCTCCCTGGTAACCAGGCGGCCCTGTCGTTCCACGAGAAGCCGAAGAAGATCATAGGCCTTCGGTTCAAGGCCGACCGGCCCGCGCGGGCCGGACAGTTCCGCGCGATCCGTGTCGAGGCTGAACCTGCCCAGGCGGTAGATCATCGCCTGCTCCCCCGGAAGCCCCAGGATCTTACCACAAGATCCCCACGCCGTCCTCAAGCATGGTGATGACCGAACGATTAGCCTTGTCGTCGTTCCGGGCCCCCTGGGCCAGCAGTTCTTCGGACGATGTTTTTTGTGAAAGGAACCGACATGACGACGACCTTGAAGACGCCCGATCTGCCCCTTCCTGATTTCGCCGCCATCAAGAACCGCCAGCAGGCGGCCTGGGCCTCGGGCGATTACGCCCGGATCGGCGTCACGCTCCAGATCGTGGGCGAGGCCCTGGCCGAGGCGATGGACCTGCCCGCCGGTGCAAGTGCGCTCGACGTTGCTGCCGGGAACGGCAATGTGTCATTGGCCCTTGCACGTCGGGGCGCGGCGGTGGTGTCCACCGACTATGTGCCCGCCCTTCTTGAACGCGGGCAGCGGCGCGCCGAGGCAGAGGGCCTGCCGCTTGCCTTTCAGGTGGCGGATGCCGAGGCGCTGCCCTTTGCGGATGGCAGCTTCGATGCGGTCGCCTCGACCTTCGGGGTGATGTTCGCCCCCGACCAGGACCGCGCCGCGGCCGAGATGCTGCGCGTCTGTCGCCCCGGCGGCAGGCTCGGGCTGGCCAACTGGACCCCCGACAGCTTCATCGGCGAGGTGTTCCGAACGCTGGGGCGCCATCTCCCTCCGCCTGCCGGGCTGAAGCCGCCGTCCCGCTGGGGGGACCGCGCCTGGATCGAGGAGACGTTCGGCCCCGCAGCCACCTCCATTGCCTTCACGCTGAAGTTTTTCGTTTTCCGCTATGCTTCCCCGCAGGACTTCCTGGATGAGTTCCGCCGCTTCTATGGCCCCATCCACAAGGCTTTCCTGGCGCTTGACGCGCAAGGGCAGCAGGCCTTCGAGCATGATCTGCTTTCCCTCCTGGCCCGCTTCAACGATGCCAGGGACGGCACTCTCCGCCTGCCGTCCGAATATGCAGAGATCGTGATCACCAAGGCCTGAACGGTCATCGCGGGCCTGGCCCCCAGCGTCGCAGGGCCGCCGCATTCCCCACTGCCCGGCGCGCCGGGACACTGGTGGCTGCGGCGGTCAGGGACGCGCTTCGAGGATCAGGTTGAAGGGCGTCAGCGCGGCCTTGCGGACACGGGAAAGGCCCGCATCGCGGCAAACCCGTGCCAGCCGCGCCCCGCCCGCCTGTGCGCCCAGGACATGCGTTCCCTTTTCCCAGAGGTTCTCCTCGACCCGGTCCGATGCCGCAGGCTCGACCAGCATCAGGGGGTCGTCCGGGGCCAGTGCTTCCCGCGCGCGGCGGGCAGCTTGGACCCGCCCTTGAACCTCGGCGTTGGGATGTGTGATTGGCCGCTCGTGCCTTCGCTTCCATCGCCCGCTTCAAGCGGACGATGGCTTTTCTTCATGTCGCATCGACCTGCGCACCTGCGGGTTGCGTCCCGCTTCAGCCGATGATCCGGTTGAAGGTGGCCGAGGGGCGCATCACCGCCTCAACCTTGGCGGGGTCGGTGTGGTAATAGCCGCCCAGGTCGGCCGGCTTGCCCTGCCCTTCCGCCAGTTCGGCCACGATCGTGGACTCGTTTTCGGCCAGGGCCTTCGCGATCGGGGCGAAGTGACGGGCCAGTTCGGCATCGCCCTTCTGCTCGGCCAGGGCCTGCGCCCAGTAGAGCGCGAAATAGAAGTGGCTGTCGCGGTTGTCGGTCTGGCCGACCTTGGGCAAGGGCGAACGGTTGTTGTCAAGCACCCCCTGGGTCGCCACGTCCACCGCCTCGCCCAGGACGCGGGCCTTCGCATTGCCTTTGGCCTCGGCCAGGAACTTCAGGCTTTCCCCCAGGGCGCAGAACTCGCCCAGCGAATCCCAGCGAAGGTGGTTTTCCTCCATGATCTGCTGGACGTGCTTGGGCGCCGATCCCCCTGCCCCCGTCTCGAACAGGCCGCCGCCGTTCATCAGCTTTACGATGGACAGCATCTTGGCGCTGGTTCCCAATTCCAGGATCGGGAAAAGGTCGGTCAGATAGTCGCGCAGCACGTTGCCGGTGATGGCGATGGAGTTCTCGCCCTTGCGGATGGTTTCCAGCGTCAGGCGCGTCGCCTCGCGCGGGGCAAGGATCCGGAACCTGTCCGACACGCCCTCGGCCTCCAGGATCGGCTTGACGTATCTGATCAGCTCTGCGTCATGGGCGCGGGTCTCGTCCAGCCAGAAGATCGCCTGGCAGCCCTCGGCCTTCTGGCGCGAGATCGCCAGTTTCACCCAGTCCTCGATGGGTGCCTGCCGGGTCGAGGCCGCGCGCCAGATGTCGCCCGCCTCGACCTTGTGCTGGTGCAGCACGTCGCCATTGGCCAGCACGATCCGCACCGTCCCGTCATGCGGGATCTCGAAGGTGGTCGGGTGCGAGCCGTATTCCTCGGCCTTCTGCGCCATCAGGCCGACGTTCTGCACCGTGCCTGCCGTGGAGGGATCCAGCGCGCCGGTTTCCTTGAAATAACGAACCGACTCCTCGTACACCGCCGCATAGGAGCTGTCGGGGATCACGCAGTTGGTGTCCGCGGCCTTCCCGTCCGGGCCCCAGCCCTTGCCGCCTGCGCGCAGCAGCGCCGGGATCGAGGCGTCGATGATGACGTCCGAGGGGACATGCAGGTTGCTGATGCCCTTGTCCGAGTTCACCATGTACATCGGCGGGCGATCGGCCATGACGGCGTCGATGTCGGCCAGGATGTCCTTGCCCTCGGGCATGGCGGCCACCCGTTCCAGCAGGGTGCCGAGGCCCGAGTTCGGGTCCACGCCCGCCGCCTCCAGCGCCGCGCCATGCTTGTCGAACACCGGCTTCAGGAACTGCTTCACCGCATGGCCGAAGATGATCGGGTCCGAGACCTTCATCATCGTGGCCTTCAGGTGGATCGAGAACAGGACGCCATCGCGCTTCGAGGCCTCGATCTGTTCGGCGAGGAACGCATCCAGCGCCTTGGCGGACATGAAGGTGGCATCCACCACGCTGCCCGCCGGATAGGTCACGCCGTCCTTCAGAACGGTGACCGAACCGTCACCCGCCACCAGTTCGATGCGCGCCTTTCCGGCCTGTTCGCCGGACAAGGTGGCCGAAATCTCGTTCGAGCGGAAATCGTTGCCGGCCATGGTGGACACGCAGGTCTTGCTGTCCGCGGACCATTTCCCCATCGAATGCGGGTTGGCCTTAGCATAGTTCTTGACCGCCACGGCGGCACGCCGGTCCGAGTTTCCTTCGCGCAGCACCGGGTTCACGGCCGATCCCTTGATGGCGTCGAAACGGGCACGGATCGCCTTTTCCTCGTCCGTCGCCGGCTCCTCGGGATAGTCGGGAATGTCATGGCCCTGCGACTGCAGTTCCTTCACCGCCGCCACAAGCTGCGGGACCGAGGCGCTGATGTTGGGCAGCTTGATCACATTGGCCTCGGGCGTCTTCACGAGTTCGCCCAGTTCGGCCAGGTCGTCGGACTGGCGCTGTTCGGCGGTCAGTCGTTCGGGAAAGGCAGCTTTGATCCGCCCGGCCAGCGAGATGTCGCGGGTTCCCACCGTCACTCCGGCAGCCGAGGCGAAGGCGCGGATGATCGGCAGAAGCGAGGCCGAGGCAATCTGCGGGGCTTCGTCGACCTTGGTGTAGATGATGTCGGGGTTGGGCAGATCAGCCATGTCTTGAACCTGTCTTGCTTACGTTGATACCAGCGTGTCCCGGCCTTAGCAGAGGATAAGGGCGGCGTCAGTTCCTGAGTGTCGTCGCATGGAAGTTATGAGCGAGCGTTGTCACCCGGACGCAGGACCGTGGATCGGCCCGCAGCGCGGGCCGTGTGGAAAAGAGGATGCCGAGGGATGCCATGCTGACGTCCCGGACCTTACGGCAGCACGTCTGCAAGCATCTTGATGGATGTGATCGCCAGAAAGATCCCGAACGCCTTGCGCAGGTGCGTCGGCGCAATCGTATGAGCCGCACGGGCACCCATGGGCGCGAACCACATGCTGGTCACGACGATCGCCAACAAAGCCGCGAGGTTCACATAACCCAGCGACAGCGGCGGCAGTCCTTCGCGACCGAAGCCGTTGAAGATGTAGCCCAGCGTTCCCGGCAGCGCGATGATCAGCCCCACGACCGAGGCAGTCCCCACGGCACGGCGCACGGGATAGCTGAAGACGCTGAGGACCGGGACGGTCAGCGTGCCACCTCCGATGCCCATCAGCGTCGACAGGGTGCCGATCCCGCCAGCCATACCGGCCTGCGCCGGCTTGGCCGGCAGGGCTGCGAAGGGATGCCAGCCTTCGCGCGTGAACAGCATGTAGGCGGCGACGATTGCGGCAACCATGCCGAAGACGGCGGTCAGCAAGGTGCCAGGCGCGAAGCGCGCGATCAGGACTCCGACAAGAACGCCTAGACCCACGAAAGGAGCCCAGAAGCGCAGCAACGTTGCATCCACGGCGCCCTTGGCGCGATGCGTGCGGATCGACTGGAGAGAGGTCGGGATGATCGTCGCCAGCGAAGTGCCGACAGCGATATGCGCGCGCAACGCCATGTCCACATCAAAGGCCGCAAGCACATGATAGAGCACCGGCACGATGATGATGCCGCCCCCGACGCCGAGAAGCCCGGCAAGGAAGCCAGAGATGCAGCCGCTGACGGCAAGCACGAAGGTGAAGGTGGTCACGAGGGTCAAGGACAGGGGCATTGCGCTCTCCGGCGGGAGGAAGCGGCCCCCGCAGGGGCCGCGACGGGGATCTCAGACCACCTTGACGGTGATGCTGTCCACGCCCTCGACATGGCCGGTCATCACGTCGCCCCGGACCACGGCGCCCACGCCCGCCGGGGTGCCTGCGAAGATCACGTCGCCGGGGCGCAGTTCGAACAGGCGCGACAGGTAGGAGATCATTTCCGGCACCTTCCAGATCATCTGGTTCAGGTCGCCTTCCTGGCGCGGCTCTCCATTGACCTCGACCCGGATCGCGCCCTGCGTGGGATGGCCGACCTCGGACACGGGATGGATGGCCGAGCAGGGCGCCGAGGCCTCGAAGGACTTGCCGGTCTCCCAGGGGCGGCCCATCTTCTTGGCCTGTCCCTGCAGGTCGCGCCGGGTCATATCCAGGCCCACGCCATAGCCGAAGACGCAGTCCAGGGCCTTGTCCAGCGGGATGTCCGTGCCACCGGACTTGAGTGCCACGACCAGTTCGATCTCGTGATGCACGTCGCTGGTCTCGGTCGGATAAGGAAAGTCCTTGCCGGGCGGGACGATCGAGTCGGGGTTCTTCTGGAAGAAGAAGGGCGGCTCCTTATCCGGGTCGTGGCCCATCTCGATGGCATGGTCGGCGAAGTTCCGGCCCACGCAATAGATGCGGCGCACGGGGAACAGCTTGTCGCTGCCGGCCACCGGGATCGTGGGGATGGGCTCGGGCACGAAGACATAGTCCGCCATCTTGGTCATCTCGTTCATCATCTTGCTCCTGCGTAGTATTCGATGCGTTTTTCTGCGTTTTCCACGATCGCCGACAGCACCATTGCCGCGGCGAAGAGAACCATCGTAAGGGCCCAGAACCGTTCCATGTCGAAGCTGCGGGAATACAGTTCGAACAGTTCCCCGTATCCGATCACGGCGACAAGGATCTGGCCGATGACGACCCCCTTGACCCCCCGGATCACCCCGATGCGGATCCCGGCAAGGATCTCGGGCAGCGCCGAGACCAGGATGATCTTGCGCATGATCGTGGCCTGCGACGCGCCATAGGATCGCGCCATGTCCACCAGCGATGCCGGCACCTGCATGACGCCCGCGCGGGCATCCAGGACGATGATCCAGACGGCGAACAGGAAGACCGTGACCACGATCGTCGCCTCGCCCATCCCGAACAGGATCATCAGCACCGGCACCAGAGCCGACAGCGGCGCGCTGACGAAGATGTTCACCCACAGGCCGAAGATGTTGTCGATGATCTTCACCCGGCCCATCATCACGCCCAGCGGCACGCCGATGCCGATCGCCAGGGCCATGCCGATCACGAAGGACCGGATCGTGACAAGCGTGGCGTTCTGCCAGGAATTGGTCTGCACCAGGTCGAAGCCTGCGGCGATGATCGCGCTCATCGGCGGGATCAGGAAGATCACGTCAAGCTGGCCGACGATTTCCCAGATCAGGGCCCAGACGATCAGCGAGGCCATCATGGGAATGCGGTAACCGAACAGGGTCATGGCCGGTCACTCCGCATAATGGCGCAGGCCCTGCCAGATCTCCTCGACCACGTCGAGATAGCCTGGGTCGCGCCGGATGTCGTCAGGATTGGCGGTGCGGTCGATCCTGGGGTCGATGATGTTCGACACCCGGCCCGGCCGCGGGGACAGCAGCACGATCCGGTCCGAGACATAGACCGCTTCCTCGATCGAGTGGGTGACGAAGATGAAGGTCTTGCGCTCCATCTCGACCAGGCGCAGCAGATCCTCCTGGAACTTGCGGCGGTTCTGCTCGTCCACGGCCGAGAAGGGCTCGTCCAGCAGCAGCACGTCGGCGTTCACCGCAAAGGCGCGGGCGATGCCGACCCGCTGGCGCATGCCCCCCGACAGCTCGTGGGGATACTTGTCCTCGAAGCCCTGAAGCCCGACCTCCTCGATATAGCGCCGGGCGATGCGGTTGCGCTCGGCCGCGGCCATGCCTTTCAGTTCCAGCCCGAAGCCCACGTTGCGCAGGACCGTGGCCCAGGGCATCAGCGCGAAGTCCTGGAAGACGAAGGCGCGTTCCGGCCCCGGCCCGGTGACCGCGCGGCCGTTCACGACGATCTGCCCCGAGGTCGCCGGCACCAGGCCCGCGATGATCTTCAGAAGCGTGGTCTTGCCGCAGCCCGAGGGGCCCAGCAGCGTCGTCAGCTTGCCCCGTTCGAATTGCAGGTCGATGCTGCGCAACGCCTCCACGCTGCCATAGTGCTTGGAGATCGCCTCGACCCGGACGACGGGATCGTGGGTGACGACGCTGGCGGGATCGAAATCTTCCTTCGCAAGTGCGTTGACGGTCATTTCAGCTCCTCCTCTTTTCGGGGCGCATGACATTGGTCTCGAACCACTGCAGCAGGGCCAGCGTCACGGTGGACGCCGCGATGATGGCGGCGACGGCCGCATACATATGCGCATAGTTCGCGACGGAACGGTGGTATGTGATCAGGTCGCCGATCCCCGTGGGGGTGATCAGCAGTTCAGCCAGCATGACGCCGATGAAGCCCGCAGCCACGCCCAGGCGCAGGCCCGCGAAAAGAACAGGCGACGCGTCGGGAATGATGATCTTGAAGATCTGCTGGCGCCGCGTGCCCTGGAACGACCGGCACATGTCCACCAGCGAGGGGTTCACATGCCGCACCGCCTTGTAGGAGTTCAGAACGATCACGGGCAGCGCCAGCATGATGACGGCCAGTGTCTTGGCCACAAGACCGATGCCATAGACAAAGGTCACCAGCGGCACCAACGCGGCCATGGGCGCGGCCTGCAAGACGATGAAGACAGGGGCAAGCAGCCATTCCACCCTGTCCGACAGGCCCATGACGATGCCCAGCGTGATCCCCAGCAGCGCCGAGACGGCAACACCCAGAACCAGCGGCTGCAGCGTCAGGAAGAACGCCCGGATCATCGTCCCGTCCCCGACCATCTCGAAGAACGCCGCAAGCGTGTCGAGGAAGGTGGGGAAGGCAAAGCTGATCGGGATGCGGCCGGCGATCTCCCATGTCGTGAAAAGGACCGCAAGCGACAGAACCACCCAGAAGGACCGGCGCCGTTCGGCGAACAGGCGCAGTGCCTCTCTTGTGGTGGCCGCCGGGGCCACCACCTTCACATCCTGTGACATGACGCTCATTTCACTGAGTTCCGATCTTGCCGAGCACGCCGTTCAGGGCGGTCAGATCCCAGAAGTCCTCGACCTTCAGGTCCTCGGGATTGCCTTCGAGCGCGCCCGACGCGGTATAGAAGGCAAAGTCGCTGCGCGCGGCCTCTTCTCCGCCGCCGTTCATGGGCAGGGCATCCTTCATGCCCGAATAGTAGGGTTCGATCTCGGCCAGCATCTCGGGCGTGGCGTCGGGCAACAGGTTGTACTGTTCGCGCAGCTTGGCCACGACCGTGGGATCGGCGGCGATCTCGCGCCAGGTCGTCACGACGGCCTCGACGAGTTTGGCGACGTCCTCGGGGTTTTCGGCAAGGTACTCCGTGTTGGCGAACATCGCCTCGTCGGTCGCCTCGACACCGTCCAGCGGCAGGAAGGCGAACTTGTCGGGCGCCTCGGCCTCGAGAACCCGCTTGCCCGAGGAGTCGACGATGGTGGCCTTGACGTTGCCTTGCAGCAGCGCGCCGGTCCGCACCTCGGCCCCCGGGACATAGGCGACGCTGGAATACTTGATGCCATGCTTGTCGGCCATCATCTGCATGATCGCCTCGGTTCCCGAGCCGCGCGAATGGACGGCGATCTCCTGCCCGTCCAGGTCGGCCCATTCATCATAGAACTCGGTATTGACCACCGGATACATCTGCAATTCGCTCAGTTGCAGGAAGATCCTGATCGGCGCCTTGACCTTCTGCAGCAGCGCGTAAGGCCCGCCGATGCCGATATCCGCCTGGCCGCTGACGACCGCCTGCGCGGCGATGTCCTCGCTTTTCAGAAAGGTCGTCTCGATCTCGACGCCCTGTTCCTTCGCGCGCTCCATCGCGATGAGCAGCCCAAGGGTTTCGACGGTGGCGATGTCGCCAAAGGCGACGCGCATCGGATCGGCGGACGCCGCTGCTGGAATGGCCAGGGCCAGGGCCAGAGCGGAAACAACGGCTCGCGACTGCGTGATGTCAGCAAGAATTCCCATCTTCTTTCCTCCCCAAGATCGGGCTCCTCCAAGCCCATTGCAAACCAATGCTGCATTGAGATGGATATTGGGTCAATAGTTTTCTGAGGTCGTTCCAGCGGCTTTGGGCATATTGGCCTGTAATCAGTATGTTAATCCATACACTCGGGGAAGCTGCGTGGGTTGACATCGCCAACGTCACGTTCGATTATGAACCAATATAAGGATTGGTTTGAACATGCAGCAGATCTCGGTCTCGCCTCTCGACAAACTGCGCGCTTATCTTGAAGCCGCCGACCTTGGCGACGACGGTCGCCTGCCCCCTGAACGGGAATTGGCGGAAACCCTGGACATGGGCCGCACGGTGCTGCGCAAGGCGCTTGCGACCCTGCAAGGGGAAGGGGTCGTGTGGCGCCATGTCGGCAAGGGCACGTTCATGGGCGAACGGCCAATCGACAGCGTAAGCGACATCAACGCACTTGTCTTGCGCACCAATCCGACCGAAGTCATGGCGGCACGCCTTGCCTTTGAACCGGAGATCGCGCGTCTCGCCGCCGTGAATGCCACCGGCGCGCAGATCAACGAACTGCGGGCCTGTGCCCAGAAATGCCGTCAGGCACCGACATGGCGTCAGTACGAGCATCATGACAACCGCCTCCACCGTGCCGTGGGCGAAGCGGCGCAGAATTCCCTGCTGCTCGGCTTGCTCGACACGATGACGACCGTGCGCCGCGCCGTGACCTGGGGCCGCCGCCGCGACAACCCGGGCAAGCCACCACGCGATCACCACAGCTTCGAGCAGCATGACCGCATCGTGGAAGCCATTGCAACGCGCGACGGTCAGGCAGCGGCAGATGCGATGAGAACGCATCTCCGGTCCGTGGAGCAGAACCTGCGGGACAGCCTCGGGTATTGAGTGATGCCCTGCCCCCAGGGACCCTGGCGCTTTGCAACTGGCGTTTTCGGCTGCCATTTCGGGCCTTCGTCCCGCGCGCCGCGCTTGTTGGCATCTGGACCGGCTAGGGGTGAACAATGACGCATGGCGGCGCCTTGGGATCGCCCGCCCCAAGATGCTGCATCCATCGTGACCGGCAGCGTCCAGAAAGGATGTGACCCGCCGAGCAACACTCGCCGCCGCATGTCATAATCCGGCCTGCAAGCCGGTTGCCAGGCGCCTCAAGGAAAAGGGCAAGCCGCACAAGTTGGTCATCATCGCTATCGCCTGACGGCTCATCATCATCGCGAACGCCGTCCTGAAAAGCGGCACAGCTTGGCAGCATCAGGCCCGCGCATAGACACAGTTGCTAGTCTAGAAGCTTTCGCCCGAGGAGAGAGGCTGTCAGCAAAGCCGTGCTTGACAGGAGCGGCCCTTAGCTGCCGGCCGCCTTGGCATTGTGCTGCGCTGAAGCTTTATCTAACCAGCCGTTCATGTTTGCTTTGAAACACAGGGCAGGGGAGTGCGATCTCAAATCCGGTTGGAAATGGCTCCGGTCAGGTCCATGAGAACTTTCAGCTGATGAGGCGTGGGTTCCGCAGTCAGATGCTGGATCGAGCCAATGAGGCCGATGCTTCCGACTATCGTCCCGTTCGCATTGAAGATCGGCGCGGCGAGTGCATTGATCCCTAGTAATGACTCTTCAGGTGCGACCGCATAGCCTGCCACTCGTATCTCCTCGATCTCTCGCCTGAGCGTTTCGACATCGGTTGTCGTCCTGGGTGTGACGGCCTCCAGCGGGATCTGCAACTGGTCCCACAGGTCGGCTGGGCCGAAGGCAAGAAACACCTTCCCCTGCGCCGACGAGTGCAGCTGCAACTCGCTGCCGGGGCGCACACCGATATCGATGGGCTGGTTACTGCGCAAAGTAGCCAGCACGAAAGCGGATTTGGGCGTCGGCACGCTGAGAACCACTGCAAGCCCCAGATCGTCTCGAGCCGCCTGCATCAGTGGCAAGGCAATTTCGGACAGCATCTGGCCATCGGGAGCCTTCTGGCCCATCAGCCAGATCTTTGGTCCCAGACGATACAGCGAAGTAATCGGATCCTGTACGATCATTCCATGATCGATGAGCGTGCGCAGGTGCTTGTGAACCGCACCCTTCGCAATCCCGACCTTGCCGGCAATCTGCGTCACGCCCTGGGGCCGCTCGGCGAAAGCGATCTGCTGAAGGATGCGCAAGCATGTGTCTGCTGCGCGCACGCTGGAAGTTAGTTCCACCTGAGACCGCTCCTGTTGACTGCAAACCTTCTTGACTCAGCGGCACTGATTCGTCAATTTTGAGAACACTGTTCTCGATGTGGGAACATCTGGGAGGGGAAATATGAATAAGTTTGCTGCCTGCGCCGCACTGGGCGTGTCGCTGTTTGCCACCACCGCCTTTTCTGATCCGGTGACGCTCCGCCTGGGGCACCCGGTGTTTGAGGCACACCCGATCCACGACACCGCCGTTCGCTTCAAAGAAGCAGTGGAGCGCATCTCGAATGGTGACGTGACAGTCGAGATCTATCCGGCCCGTCAGCTTGGAGATGTGAAGGAACTGGCCGAAGG
>NZ_NWMQ01000059.1:0-14668 GCF_002901215.1 Paracoccus sp. SY
AAGAGTTGTTCAGGCCGGACTAAGTGGGCAGAATTGCAGGCAGTGTGTTGAATGCCTGACATAAACCACCGAATTTTCCGAGAGGATTGACAAGGGATCGGTTGATTTCAGCCGAACGTATAGGCTTATTGCCGCCAATGGTTCAATTCTCCTGCCGCCTGCGCTTCCAAGCCAAGGCGGTGCCGGCCACGATGGCAGACCCGATCAGCAGATGTCGCGCGGTGATCCCCGTCCGGGCCTGGGCGCTGCGGCGATAACGGGGATCGAAGAAGCGGGTGTCGGCCAGAAGGCTTCCCAACCAGGTTTCCCGACGCAGGGGCAGAGAGCGCAGGCTCCGCCCTTGTGGGCGGCACAGCGCATCGATCGCCGCCACAAGGCTACCCTGTTGGGCGATCCTGGCGTTCACCTCAGCAACGGGAAGTCCCAGATGCTCGGCCAGCAGTTCATCCCGGAAATCGCGGATCAGCACGCGCGTTGCCTCATCAGGGGCCTGGATCGCTACATCGCATTCAGTGTCGAAGCCCATAGATCGGCGGTCGATGTTGCTGGACCCAATGCGCAGCAGCAGATCGTCCACAATCATGATTTTGGCATGGACATAGATCGGCTGACCACTGTCGGTCACGGGATAGAGAATGCGGAACCGATCGTACCGATCCTGAGCGCGCAGCTGCCGGACCATCCGGCTGCGGGTGACATGCATGGCTTGGTCTTCGATATGGCCCTGCGCGGCATAGGGATTGATGACGACGATTTCGGGACCTTGGGGTTCCGACAGCCGTCTGGCAATGGCCCGGGCGATGCGGTCGGCGCAGAAATATTGCGATTCAATATAGATACTGTGACGCGCCCCGGCGATGGAATCCAGATACAGGTCCTCGATCTCTTGGGTGATGGCTCGGTTGGCCTCGGGAGGGGCGGTGCGGGCAATGGCGACAGGAATATCGTGGAAGGCGGCCTCGATGCTATTGGGCCAGATATCGGCCCCGGGCTGGAAGCTCTCGTCTACTTCGGCATCGTGGGCGCGGCTCCAGCGGGCGCGAGCCAGTTCGGACAGCGCCGCCGCCGCCGATCCCGACATCACGGTCGAGGCATCGTGCCAAGGCGGGGCGCAGGTGCCGTTCTTCAGGCAGCGCTGCGGGTTGTTGTCCAAGTGATCGCGGTCGTCCCAGCGGCCATCGGTCACGTCGATGCCGCCACAGAAAGCCAGGCTGTCGTCGATAACGACGATCTTCTGGTGATGGCAGGCACCAAGCGGGTGGCGGCCGTCGAAAGCAAGGTGGATCTGGTCGGGAGACATCAGCTTGACTTGCAAGGCGGGCAGGATACCGCCCGGCGCGATCAGCGCACCACCGCTCCATTTCAAAAGATAGATGTCCAAGTCTTTGCACCGATCGACCATGGCGTCCAGGAACGGTCCCACCCGGTTCGGAAATCCGTCGGGCGCTAGCCCATCCACGTCGCTTTCTCCGGGCAGCATCTCGATCTCGAAATCGAAATCCCAGCCGATCATCATGACCAGCCGCCGCGCTCTCAGCAGCGCCTCGCGCAGGGCGCGGAAATAGGCCTTCCCGTCGACGATCACGGCCAGTTTGTCAGCCCTCTCGACGCGCCAGCAGTTCCGGCCCGGCTGAAAAATGGTCATGGGTTACTTTCTTTCTGCATCGTCGAGGCCCTGAGCATGCTTCGCCACATGAAAGCCGCAAAACAAAAAAAAAATTGTTTCATTCAAAGGCTCTACCAATAGATCGGTAGAGGGATAACTAAGGCGATCAGCATTGTGAGGGTGAGGAATTGCATTTTGAAGGTACTGACTATCGCCTCTCTTTACAGGGACGAGCGAAAGGGCAACCTCTGCTTGGAAGCTCGAATCACCCAGTCCAGCTTGCCTCAAGCAAGTTTATGGGTCACGACCATAGGCCTCTAATGAAATTTCAGGATTTTGGCAAAATCTGAAATTCGCGATTTCGTTACGGAAAACTAATCTAATTAATTCATCTGTGTGAGCATCAATTTTGTATTTGTCCGACTTGCGTATATTTGATTTTTCTTTGGGAAAAATCATTTTATTCACTGTATCTGCTGGCACGCCGGCATTTATAAGGGCGTTGCATACCCCAACACTTAAATTGGAAAAATCGATTACTTCATCCACGATAATCTTGTTTTGGTATGTGTAGCGCGACCAGTCACTGGCAAAAACTTGGTCAAGCGTTCCGTGTTTTCTGTAGTTTCTGTAAAATGTGTTTAACTCTGCATCCGGGTTGTTCTTATTGAACCAATAGAAATAAGAGATTGACTTGTCCCAAGGATTTCTTTCAACGCAGAATTTATAGTAACTGTCCCATATCTTTTTTGGGATACGCGATCTGACTGACGAGGCCCGCATATGATTGTAAAACTTGGGCCTACTTAGAAAGTCTCTGAACGTTCTTGCTGCGTCAACCAGTGAGCGAGCTCCTATGAGCTCTCGAAATGGAAGAAAATATCCTTCAAAATTTTGCGCGCCCGGTTTTAGTACGTCTGAGTCCGACTCATGGATGTGGTCAGGTGTAATTATATCATCAGGACCACATATCTTTTGAAGGGCCTTCTCTGTGGACGTTGACCCTACTTTTCTGTTCTTAATGTAAATAAATTTATGAGTGTGAGAAATAATCATATAAAACACCCAAAAACAATCATTGTTACGCTGCACTGTAAATTTTTTCGTTCCATAATTTATAGTACTCCGCCCATCAATGACAGCAACATGATTTCGATTGGAACGCTGATCAAAAAAGGATGTCAAGACTGTTTATCTGGGAGCGGTCTTACGCGGTGTGCGCTCATCTAGGGGCATGGAGCTGTCAGAGACAAGGCGTATGATGCCATCTGGTTGCGCGATAGCCTCGATAACTGTGGCATCCACCTCTGCATCCCACCTCGGAAAGGGCCTAAATCTGCTAGATACAACAAGCGCTACTACAGAAGCGATACCGCATCAAAAGTGCCTTTAGCCGCCTGAAGGATTGGTGCGTCATTGCTACCCGCTGCAAAAGAGCCCGAGACATCTTCCTCAACCTCATCATCCTCGCAGCCATCGTCATATTTTGGGTCTGATGTTTATAAAGGCTGACCCTAAGGCGAATTCTGCAATAACGCTGCGCCAATCCGCATCCAAAAAACCGATAACATAGGTTTAAAAATTTATACATCTGTAAGTTGTTTTTTAATGTCTCACAATTATCGAAGTAACCATATCGACGCCGAATCAACGGCGACCAAGGCTTTCTGATTTTTCGGAGACAGTGAATGAAAGATCCAGCCACTCGCGTCCAGGAAGAAATTTTGGAACAGAAAAATATAAACGCTTCTTCAAAGAATAAAGCGGCGTCTTCAGCTGATCCTGCAAAAGGCGGCGCAACTATGTCAGTCGAAATTTCCCTGTCAAGAGATCAAAGCATTAAGCATGACGTCCTTGGTTTCCACGTAAATGAGGTAATAAATTATGCTCTTCATGGTAGCTATGATAAGCATAAAATAAACATTACTGACCTGAACACAACGGCTATCTCCGTTAATAACAGTGATGCTATTACGGACACCGAAACCCCGTCCGGAACTGCGAAAAAATATATCGCTCAGAAGAACGAAAAGGTGGTTGTTGCAGGTAGCAAAGCAAGCGAAACCGCAAAGCAGGGTGAAATCGCATCGTCTGTCGATAGTGGCAATATCACCACTCGAGGCTCCAACCGCAATGATGTGCTGATCGGAACTCAGGGGAGTGACGAGATCGATGGTGGCAATGGCGATGACCTTATCTTCGGTAAAGCCGGAGCAGACACGCTGCTGGGTGGCAATGGTGTCGACACAATCAATGGCGGGGCCGGAAGTGATCTTATCTTTGGTGGCAATGGGAACGACTATCTAGTCGGCGGAGCGGGAACTAATATTCTGAATGGAGGCAATGGCGATGATGTGCTTGTTGCTGGGCAGGGAGGGGACCAGCTTATTGGGGGTAACGGCAAAGATCTCTATCTTTTCACGAAAGAAAGTCTGGGCAGGGGTCTGACTTCCACGAACCTGATTGCTGATAGCCGTGATACGATCGACCTGACTCAGTTAGGTCTATACCGAGCTGAAGGAAACGCCTTTAGTGGCAAAGCAGGTGAGTTGCTGGTATCGCACAATGGCAGCGTCACTACCTTGTTGGGCGATGTCGACGGCGACGCTAATGCCGATATCCAGATCAACGTCATTGGTGCAACGGGTGCAGTTGCAGATATGCTCGTGCTCGCCCCTGCACCGGTAATACCATCTCCGCAGCCTGAAACCGAGCCTAAGCCGCAGCCGGAACAACAACCTAAACCCGCGCCGCAGCCTGAATTGGCCAAAGCCGCCGGTTTCAAGGCAACTTGGTTCACGACCAGCAAGGGTGTGGCCCGCCTTGCGGATATCGATTTCAACGGCGATCCTGCAAAGGTTGTCGCTCTTCCGAGCATCTCATTCGGCTCGACCAGGGACCCTTTCTGGGAGGGGGGGCCGCAGAACTATTTTGCCGGACGCATAGAGGGCGACCTGACTATTCGGGAAGCCGGAACCTATACATTCTACCTCAAATCGGACGATGGGTCGGCCTTCCGCCTGGGAGGCGTAACGGCCATTGACAATGATGGCGCCCACGCAGCGCGCGAACGTTCGGTTACGCTAGAACTCAAGGCCGGCCCCATTCCGATCGAGGTGCTCTACTTCGAAATGAACGGGGCTCAGGTTCTCGAACTGTCCTGGAAGGGTCCGGACACGCAGGGTGTGCGCAAGCACCTCGGCGCCGAGCATGTGTCGCATGTCGTGGATGGACCTGTGGAGCCGCAGCCTGAGCCAAATCCCCAACCAGCCCCCGAGCTAGAGCAACAACCCAAACCGGAACCGCAGCCTGAGCTTGAACCTGGGCCGCAGCCTGAGCCGATGACAGGGTCAATGTCTGCCGTCGTACAGGAGGATCGCGTCGCACATCTGGAAATCCCAGAAGATGTGACAAATGGCCTGGACGTTACAGCGGTCCGGATCTTGGATCAGCCAGAGGAAGGGCATGTCAGCGTTCTGCCGAACAACGAACTGGCCCTCGTGATGACCGGAGCCACTCCCGGAACCGGAAAAGTCGGCTTCAGCTACGAGGTCACCCTGGCCGATAATTCAGTGGTCCGGGTCGATGCGAATATCGATCTCACGCCAGGCCAGCAGACTGGCGGATGGGGTGTGGGTGAGTACTACCTTCTCGAGACCGATGCCTCCGGCTATAGCATCATCGAATATGGCAACAACCATCGCGAGGTCTATGTCTCCGCAGGAGAGCATGCGCTGTCCCTTAGCGACATCGCCGCGAAGGAAGGTCTGCCGCTCAAAACCATCACCGGTAGCTGGCTGGCAAAGCATCCCGAATACGGCAGCAGCCCTGAAACCGCCCTAGACGAGAAGGCGGGCGTCGCGCTCTGGCATGCGATCACCGGCAGCAAGGCAGAACCCTCCTCCCACTGGCTCCGCCTGGAAAGCGGCTATACCTATGACGACATGGGTGTCATCCTAAAGCGCGGCACGCAGGGTGAAAGCGAGCTTCACCCTGTGGTGATTACGTTTTATGGCGATGGCGAGAAGCCGATTGTGGCCAACGCACAGGTCTACAACACGCAGGACAATCATAATATTGTCATCAAGGGCGTCGCCTTCCACGCTGGGCTGCAAGTCCATCAGGGAAGCAACTACCTGGTCGAGGATGTGTCCATCCGCCACGATACTTTGACTGCACAGGATGTCGACAATTTCACTGTAAGGAAATCCGACATTATCGATGTGTTCCGCCTCGAGTCGCTCAGCGAGGGCCTCTGGTCTCCGCATATTAACCGCATCAGCGGCATTTACGCCAATGATGTGAATGGCCTGCTGATCGAGAACATCTTTGTTGATCACACCGGCTGGGCAGATGACTATCTGGCAAACCTCTCCTTGGCCGGGGGGCAGCCGCCCAGCATTTACAGCCAGAGCCTATATCTGAACTACGGCAACCTCGATGTGACGCTGCGCGACAGCATCATGATGCGGGGTGCCTCTTTCGGCGCGCAGGTTCGTTCGGGCGGCATGATCGAGAACAACCTGTTCCTCGACAACAACGCTGCGGTGAACTTCCTTGGTGGCGACGACAACGGCGTGACCGGCAGTGGCAATTACACGCTGCTGCTGGGTAACGTCATCACCTCGGGTGCTCATCGGGACGTTACCGAGGGGCCGCGTGGAGCCCTGACCATGGGCATTGCCAACAGCGGCCGGCAGAGCAGCCTGATCGATAACATCGTCGCCCACCTGGCAGATCCGGACAATCCGGTTGAACTGGCGGCAAAACCAGTCGCGCACAAGCCGGTCAACAACAAGTTCGAAGCGGTTCATGACGACACGAAGGTTTTTAACTGGGTCGGCGGAAAAGGTGCCGCCAACACCGATGCGAAGAATGCCAATCTTGAGGGTCTGGGCAAGGCCGTCCTGAACGAGACCACCATTCAAAACTTCACGGCCGACCTTCTGGGAAAGGAGAAGGCGACCATCGCCGATCTGGCAGACTTCCTGCGCGCTCAGGCTGACGGCAGGCTGGACGGCCATGTCGATGCGGACATCATCAATGCCTTCTTCCGCAAAGGCTTCGGTATGGACACTACAATCCGCGGTGAAGCGGAAACGCTGCGCTTCATCCCGAATGATCTGGCCGACGGCGTCCGCTGGGACAATCGCCTGAACTGGTCCACTGGCGATCTGCCCGGCACCCAGGATGGCGATAGCATCGACCTGGCCGGCAACCATGTCCGCTTTGGCGCAACGACCGTCACTATTGATGACTTCGACTTCAGCGATTTCGGCAGGCTGACCGCGACCTCAGGAAAGCTCGCGATCGATGGTGACATCGCCGTGGGCGACAAGGGCGGAGCCATCACCGTGGACATGGCCGGCCAAGTCTGGATCGACAGCTATCGCGATAACGACATGTTGGAGATCGATGTGATGGGCGGCCGCTTCGTCAATGCCGGCCGGGTCAGCGGCTCACTTGACATGCATATCCGCGACAATGGTCAGGCAATTCTGTCTAGTTCCGGCGGTTCGTTCGACTTGATAGCTGGCTCCCGACTGACCCTTGAGGGCAGCCGCACCAAGACTGGTTTTGACGGCAAGGATGGAGACACCGCTGTGCTCCGCTTCCACAACGGCGCCTTGCTCGAATTTGTGGCGGACACGAAGGGCTTCTCTACCCTAGGAGAATTCCGCTCGGGTGCCTTCGGCGCCACACCGAATGTCGAAACAGGGATCCGTCTGGATGGCAAATTGAAGATCGACCTGAGCGGCTGGGCAGCAGGTTCTGGCAGCATCACAAAAACCTTGATCAAGGCCGATCAGTTGGTGGGTAGCTTCGATGACATCGAGATCATTGGCCTTGCACCCGACCGGAATGCATCGATTGTTATCGACTATGTGGCGGATGAATTCCGCTTCGTGATGGGTCCTGTCAACGGCACTGGCACAGGAGCGATCAATACCATCACTGTTGGTACCGACTCCACCGACAAATGGGCGCAAGACAATCCCCAGCAGAATTTGTGGCAGGCTCTGCATGATCCGTTCCTCATCGCAGTCGATGATCCACTCTCCCTCTAAAAGTGCCTAACAAAACCGCTGCTCATGCGGGGAGGCGTCATGAGCAAGCCCCTTGTATTCGATGAGCTGTGGGAAGCCCTTGTGCCGCTCCTGCCAAGGGAGCGGCACAAGCCCAAAGGCGGCCGTCCCCGATGCGATGACCGGCTGGCCTGTATGCGGCGTTTGCGCCCCATTGATTTTCTGATTGCCGCGGCGCGGTCTGGTGCCTGGCTGTCGTGCTGTGAGAGCTCACCGGGGAGTCCCGGACGAGGTCATTGCGAGGTGGTGTTCTGCTGGGCGTAGGCCCAGGGCATCAAGTCGTCGATGTCCTTGGCCAGGTGGCCATGGGCGGGACGGGTGAACAGATCGCGCAGGTAGGCGTAGGGTTCGACGCCGTTTATCTTGCAGGTGCCGATCAGGCTGGCGAAGCGGGCCCAGTTGCGTCCGCCCTCGTCATGGCCGGCGAAGAGTGCGTTGCGGCGGTTCATGGCCGGGCTGCGGATGGCATTTTCGGCCAGGTTGGAGTCGATGTCGACGCAGCCATCCTCAAGGAACAGCCGGAAGCCGCCCTGACGCCTCAGCATGTAGCTCATCGCCACGCCGAAGTCGGACTTGCGCGAGACGCGTGCGGCCTGGGCTGACAGCCAGGCGAAGAATTCGTCCACCAAGGGACGGGACAAGTCCTGGCGGAGCGCCCGGCGCCCCTCGGGATCGGCGCCGCGGATGCTGTCCTCAATCTTGTAAAGGGCCGCAATGCGCAACAGCGCCTCATTGACGATGGGTGAACCCTTCTTGGGCTTGGCCTTGATCAGCTTGCGCCGTCCATGCGCCCAGCAGAAGGCCAGACGCAGTGGATCACTGCCCGTGCGGCTGTCGCGCGTGCCCGGACCAGATCGCGCATCGCTTCATGGGCCGCATCCGGCACCCAGACGGCCGTCAACTCGCCAGCCCGGTGCAGCTTCGCCAGCATCACCGCGTCTCGACGGTCCGTCTTCACCCGATCGCCCTTCTTCACAGGGATGAGGGAAGGGGCAACCACGATGCAGTCATGTCCCAGTTCAACAAGCTGGCGGTGCAAGCCGTAGCCACATGGTCCAGCTTCACAGCAGAAATGCAGGTGACGCCCATCAGCGCTCAGCTTCTCAACCAGCTTCCGGATGTGGTCCAGGCGGTGTGGAATTGTCCCCCATTGGCGGATCTCGCCGCCACGCTCCCCCTGTGCGACCGCGACCGATATCGTCGCCTTGTGGACATCCAGCCCGATGAACATGCTATTCTGCATTTGGTCTCTCCCCCATTCTTGAGGCTCGGCACCAGCCAATCTGGTGCAACCCTCGAACGGAGAGTGCCGCGGGAGAGAACGCCGACCCAGTCAGCTCACAGCCCGATCATGGGGTCTAACGACCTGTGTTGGCTGTAAGTTTGCGGCTGCGGGCCGGGAGGAGGGCGATACTGTTTGTGCTCTGATGCGCCCGGACTTGCCCTGCAAAGCGGTTGAGTTGGTCTTCGGTAACCATGTCTCCATACCATTGCGGTTCTGCCGGCTCGAAGCCGTGCTTTTCGGCCAAGTTGGCCAGCAGGTCGGCACCGGCGAGCGACAGCGAGGAGCCGATGCTAAAATCGCTCTTCTCCCCCGAAAGCGCCAGCAGCATGGTTTCACTGAGGCAACCCCAAGCAATATTGGCTGGCAGCGTCTGGAAGGGCCCCAGATCGACAGGCGAGGGCGGGCTAACAAGGCCGCCATCGAAGACCAGAACGCCGCTGCCTGTAAGATCGGCCTTGGCGACGTTCGGGGGGCGGGCCACATCACAGACCAAGGTGCCCGGCCGCAACTGTGTCGGATCGACAAGCACGGTATCCGAACTGGTGGCGACTAGAACGATGTCTGCCTCTGCCAAGGCCGGGTCAAGATCGGTCGTCCAGGATAGGCCTTGGCTATCCCCGCCCTGGCGCATGGCCTGTGCAAGGCGTCCTGAACGTTCGCTGCCGGGGGCTTCGGCCAGCGAAAGGCGGATCTCGTCGGCCACCTTCGCCAAAAGGCGCGGGGCAAAGGGGTTCTGGGCATTGCCGATCAGCGTCATGCTTCCGGCCCGGCGTGCCAGCAGCATCGCCCCCAACCGGCCGATGGCCCCTGAGGCGCCAACGACGACAACATGGGCCTCTTCCAACGCAACGCCGGTGCGCTCGCACAGCCGGGTGATCGCCTTGACTGCGGAAACGGTCGTCAGCGTGTTGCCGCTGGTGACGGGCACCCCCCGCCCGGTCACTGTCTCGCCGCCGCGAGTCACAATCGAGGTAAAGGCGCCCAGACCAACACGGCAAGCGCCATGCGCTCCGGCCAGATCCACTGCTCCGGCAATCATCTCACGGGCCTCGTTGCGCCCCTTGCCGCGCATGTCTCCGGGCAGCATCGGCACGGACAACAACCAGCCCGATGCGATCTCGCCCGTCTTCGACACGACTTGGGGGATTTGGCGCACGAAACCGGGGCCAAGACGTTTGACCCAGGATTTCCAATCGTCCAGTTCCGTGTCGCTGAACTGCCTCAGCGAGGGGTCGGACCGGAAGATGTCCTCGTTCTCGGTGTAATGAATCACGAAGCCGAAGCGGCCCTTGACCGCTTCCGCCCCGGGCAGGGGGGCGGGCTCGGTTACGGTAGTCTCGGAAGCCAGGGACTCAGCTACCGGTTCGACGGCCTCGGACTTGTGCCTGCGAACAACAAGATGGCGCACAAGAGCGAAATAATCACTGCGGTGAAGAATGTTGCAGACTACCGCGAGGGCCTCCACGGCGCGGTCCAGACCGGCGCGGTCCAAGATCAAGGGCGGCTGCAGGCGCAGCACCCGGCTGTCATTGAACAGGGGCGCGGTCAGCACCTTCTGAACGTTAGCCAAATAGGAGGCAATCAGCGCCGTCACTCCGCCATTCAAGCCGGCATGGGCCATGATGGCGGAGTCGCCACGCTCCTCAAACGGCTGGAATTCGAGTCCTAGCATATAACCGCGGCCCCGAACCTCACGAATGACATTGGGGTAATCACGCTGCAGCGCCTCGAGACGGGCGCGGATATAGGCCCCGTTTTCAGCCACCTGCCGGATCAATGCTTCCTCGTCTTCCAGAAGCTGATCCAGCGTCGCGCAGGCGACGGTGGCGGCAAGTCCGTTGTTGGCAAAGGTGGAACTGTGCAGGCGGCCGAAGCGGTCGTCCCAAGCAGAGGGCCGGACAATGCACGCGCCGATCGGCATCAGCCCGCCGCCAAGCGCCTTGGACAGAAGCAGCATGTCCGGCACCTCGCGGAAGTCCGAGCAGGCAAACAGCTGTCCCGTGCGTCCCAGCCCGGTCTGGATCTCGTCTAGGATCGTGAGCACGCCATACCGGCGGCACAGTGCGATGGCGGCTTCGACATAGCCCTCCGGCGGGCAGACGACACCACCTTCACCCTGGATAGGTTCCAGAATAAAAGCCGCGATCAAATCGGCACAGGTCTCAAGACGCGCCTCCAGGGCGGCAAGATCGCCAAAAGGAACGTAGTCAAAATCAGGCGCTGGAGCGTTAAAGCCCTGCTGGTAAAGCGGCTTGCCTGTGGCTGACAGCGCGCCCAGCGTCTTGCCGTGAAAGCCGTTGTGGGTAGACAGGATGGCGGAGCGCCCAGTGCGGATGCGGGCCAGCTTGATTGCCGCTTCGACGGTCTCGGCACCGCTGTTGGTCAGGGTCGTGATCGCCAGGTCGCCAGGCGTGACCTCCGCCAGCTTGTGGGCCAGACGCTCGGCCTCGGGTGAGCGCAGCGGCTGAATCATTGAGGGGAGTTGGGCCTGGTGTGCATCCCGAAGCGCTGCCCAACCTCGTTCAGGATTGTGGCCGAAAGGCAGCGCCCCATACTGCGAGAGGAAATCCAGATATTCCTCGCCATGTTGGTCAAAGAGACGTGCTCCGCTTCCGCGAATCATAGCGGCATCTAGTGCAAATGTCTCAAGCAACTGGGTACGAGCAGGATTCAGCGAGGACATGAGGACTCCGTTGAGCTTCGTGCCGTGGCTCTGCAGCAACAAACCCAAGCACGTTTTGTAGTAAGAAGCGTTCAAACCTAACGCGTCATTGCTTTAAGAAAAGTGAACACCAGCAGGCGAATGCCAATTCGTTTTTGTGTTGTCATAAGGAAATGGTTAAACCCATGATGACGACAAGCACCTGCTAACCACAGTCGATTTTCCGCCAATAGGTGCCGTGTCTTTTCTAAAGAGGGAACCCTTTGTTTAGTATAGACGTTTGGTCCGGCGAAATGCTGCTTGGTTTAAGGCCTAGACCGGCAATTTTTCGCTTCAGCATCTCTCCAAGAATGCTGCATTTGAGCGTACAAAATACAGCGATGAAGGGCTCCTTCCCTTAAATGGAGTAAAGGGAACCTTTGCTGCCACTGTGAGTTGAACTTGAAAATATCTGCTTTACCCTGCGTCAGGTGGGGGCGATACGCGTCTAGATCGATCAAGAACAGCCTGTCGGAAGTGCACAATGACCCATTTGCATCTCGATCCCCAGTCCAAGTCCATTCATCCTCTTGAGGTTATAGATCAACTTGATGCAGGATATGTGCTTGATATTATTAGAAGATTTGGAGGCTTTTTTGCCTGGTCGCTTGATCAGGAAAGTTTGTGCGGGCTTCTGACTTTGGCAGCGCGACACTTTCCTGCGTTACGTATTGGCGGTTACGGCAACAAGCTTCACCCTTCCTACGAGGCGTTGATTTGGCGGCTTCAGATCAGGGGAGACCTTTCTTGTGACGAACAAGGATTTCGCCTGACGGACAAGGGAGAAAAGCGCTGTAATTCGACCTTCAAGGCGGCACTGGTTGCGCCGTTGTGGGGTGAGGCTGTGGAGCAGATTAAAGAAGACCTTATGATCTTTTCCGAAACCGAGGGTGTTCTGCTGGCAATCGCTTGATCCCGAGAGCCGCTCGAAAGAAGAGGCTGGATGTAACGTTTTATCCTCCTGAATCAATAGTTTGCTTTGTGATCGAGCGGCAAGTCGATAACCCGACCGCTGGCGCGAAAGCGAATGCTACTGGAAGACGTTATCCAAGTTTCGCACGATTAAGCCTACTGGCGACGATCAAGGCGGCAGTCATTTTTGAACAGGCCTCTCCTACCCTGTCAGAGCAGTTTCCCAATCAAAACAGTCCATTAGAGATCTGGCTACGAAAGGATGCTTCGCTTCAACTATAATAACCTCCCAACATCTAGAGAATAGATGAAAAAAGGCTGGAACTTTCGTAAAATTTGAGGCTTAAATGCTCAGAGAAGATGGTGCGCCTTAGGGCTTAGGAGGTTTGGGATGTTGATGAAAGTTCTTGGGGCGGCAGCCTCCACGGCAATTCTTGTTGGTGCTTCGCAGGCATCTGCGGCCACACTGGTGATTGACGCATTCGACGGTTCGCAGTGGGTGCAGGATGCTCCTGTTACGACCAATGCATCTCAAGTTGGCGGTGCCAATATCATTGGCGGCTTCCGCGATCTGGCTGTTCAGAATACGTCAGCAGACGGTGACAACATGGCTGCAACTGAGTTGCGCGTCACGAATGGCAAGCTCAAATTCTCGAACGTCTCTGGTGCAAGGGGTGAAGGTACCCTGACCTATGACGGTGATGATGACCCGACGTCTGTTAATACATCTGGTCTCGGTGGCATCAACCTACTGATCGGTACCGACCCCCACTTCTTCTTTGGTCTGCCGGCAGATGAGCCATTCGACAATGTGGCGCTTTTCCGGGCTACAGTGTGGGACACGGCTGGCAACTCAGCTACCTATGAAGAAGAAATTGCTCCCGGTTTCAGCCAAGAACTGTCTTTCAGCGAATTTGCTGGGGTTGATTTCAGCCAGATTGGTGCTCTGCAGTTCTTTATCAGCACAACAGAGTTCGGCATCTCGGTTGATGGGGCCCTTGATTCGATTGAAGTGCGAGCCGGCGATGTAGCACCGATCCCGCTTCCGGCATCAGGCTTGTTGCTTCTGGGCGGCATGGGCGGTCTGACCTTCATGCGTCGCCGCAAAAAAGCCTAAGAGCAACAGAATTAAGCTATGTTTTAGAAGGCACCGGCCCAGTTCCTGGGTCGGTGTTTTTTGCATCCGAAGCATCTTCCAGCGAAGTTGTCCCTTTGCTTGAGATGATCTGCTACAAATGAGCTGGTCTTACCCTCATTTTGCCGGACACTCGGGCGGTTGCTGTTTGAGCTGCAATGAACTCGCGCGGGGCACAGACACCGGAAGTTCGCCGTCCCGACTCTTCAAGACCTTCGTGAACGAGCCATTGCGCCGGTTGGCCAGCCTCCATGGCTATGCTTGGTGTCCGGTCAAAATGAGGGCCAGTTCAATAAGGTCGATGCCAGTTTGAACCCAAGCTGTCGATAAAGATAGTTCAGTAAACCAGACATATACACCTATAAGGGTTCATCGCGTTCGAAAGACTGCGATGCAGTAACAGGTCCTGGTAGGACATTACCATTTTTTATAGGTACTCTATGCGCAAGACCCTTCGCATTCTGGCGGCCGCAGCGGCTGTCTCCTTCACTGTCGTGGCCACTGCTCAGGCCGCGACAGTGACGTATACCAATACGGATCCCACGCCGAAGGCACAGCTGACGATTGACGACGCGGCAGCGCCCAACACGTTGCGTTTCAGCCTGTCGACCTTGCTCGGCACTGCGGATTACCTAGGCCTCGGCTTCAACTTCGATGGCCTGTTGACCCAAGCAAGCCTGAAGCTGGTCAGTGCCACCCGTCTGGATGGAACGGCCATCACACCGGCACTCGAGTTGTTCGGAAACGGCAGCACCCAAGTGAGTAATTGTGGCCCCGGCTGCAACTTCAATGGCAGCGGAAGCGCCTCGCTGTTTGACTACATCGTGCGTATCGGCAGCAACGGTGGTAATGCCAACAACTATGTCGCCTCCGTGGTGTTCGACATCACCACGACTGCCAAGCTCGGCGATCTCAGCCAATTGGCCTTCCGCGCTCAGTCGAC